>NZ_JAOPWY010000052.1 GCF_025965415.1 Nocardioides sp. | reverse complement strand
GAATCCGCCCGCCGAGCGGCTCTGCCAGCATGGCTCCACGAGTACAACCACCACCGGCCCCACACCGCACTCGGCAGGTCAGCACCCATCACCAGGTTGACCAACCTCACCGATCAGTACACCTAGGGCAGCTTGGCCTGCTTCATCTGGCGCGAGGCGTAGACGTTGCCGATCACGGTGCCGTCCAGCCAGGCGGTGAGCCGCTCGGCCTCGCGGTCGAGCGCCGCGCGCCCCTCGTCGCCGACGTCCTCGAGCAGGGACAGCCGCACGGTGCCGTCGTCGTCCTGCACCCAGCAGCCGACGACCCGCCCGTCCCACCACGCCGTGGTGCCGGCGTTGCCGTTGGAGTCGAAGAGGTGGGGGACGTGCGCGGGGTCGAGGTAGAAGGCACGCGACCTCCAGCCCATGACGGTGGGGTCGAGGGCCGGCAGCAGCGCTGCCCAGGGCGCGGGCGCCTCGGTGTCGTCGGTGTCGTCGGGCAGCACCCAGCCGGTGCTGCCGTCGTCGAGCGAGACCGTCACCGCGGCGACGTCGGCGAGGGCCCTGGTCACGGCGGTCTTGGTCGAGCCGAGCCACCACTGGAGGTCGTCGGCGGTGCCGGGACCGAACGTCGTGAGCCACGCGCGGACGAGCTCGGCATAGCCGGCGGCCTCGTCGAGCGCCTCGGGGACCGGGTCGAGCCAGTCCTGCGTGCGCATCCAGGTCGGCTTGTTGAGCCGCCAGTGCCCGGCGTTGCGACCGCGCAGGGTCGCGCCGCTCAGCCCGAGGTGGGTCAGCACCCACGGTGCGACCGGGACCGCGCGGTCCCACGGCTTGTCGGTGGTGCCACCGATCATCCCGGCCAGCTCCGGCACGTCGGCGCGGAGCTCGGCGACCGTGGCCGGGCCGTCGGCGAGCCGCCGGAGCGTCGCCTCGCGGGCCGCCTCGAGCCAGGCGTCACCGTCCTCGGCGATCCCGGCGCCGGCGATGGCCTTCGCGATCCGCTTGCGCTCGGCCGTCGCCACCCGCGCCGACGCGCTGCCCCACGCCGCCGTGAGCAGCTCGCGGGGGAAGACGAAGAGCGTGCGCCGCATCGCCAGCTGCTTGACGACCTCGCGCGCGCCGTACATCGCTGCGTCGACGTCGGCAGGGGTGAGGCCCTCGGACCGGGCCGCGACGGCCAGGTGCACGGACGCCGCCTCAGTGGCGTGGAGGACCGTCATGGCCCGCGTCACCGCGGCGACGTCGCCGAGCCGGTGGGTCGGCGCGAGCGCGTGGCGTACGCCGATCCGGCGACGGCGCTCGGAGTCGCCGATCCGACGCGTGGCCGTCACCGTGAGCCGTCCGGGCTCAGTCGCGGTGGGACTTGCCGGGCAGGTCGAGCATCCGCTGCAGCGCGACCAGCGCATCGGCCTCGGTCTCGGGGTCGACGGTGATCTGGTTGACCACGGTGCCGGCGACCAGGTTCTCCATCGCCCAGACGAGGTGGGGGAGGTCGATCCGGTTCATCGTGGAGCAGTAGCAGACGTTGCGGTCGAGGAAGACGATGGTCTTGTCGGGGTGGGCGTCCGCCAGGCGCTTGACCAGGTTGAGCTCGGTGCCGATGGCCCAGACCGTGCCGGGTGCCGCCGCCTCGATGGTCTTGATGATGAACTCGGTCGAGCCCACCAGGTCGGCCTTGAGGACGACCTCGTGGGTGCACTCGGGGTGCACCAGGATGGTGATGCCGGGGTGCTTGACCCGCAGCTCGTCGACGACGTCCTCGGAGAAGCGGCCGTGCACCGAGCAGTGGCCCTTCCAGAGGATCATCCGTGCGCGCTGGAGCTCCTCGGCGGTGAGGCCGCCGCCGGGCCGCTGCGGGTCCCAGACCACGCACTCGTCGAGGGCTATGCCCATCTTGAGCACGGCCGTGTTGCGGCCGAGGTGCTGGTCGGGGAGGAAGAGGATCTTGGCGTCGGGCACCCGGTCGAAGGCCCACTCGAGCGCGACGTCGGCGTTGGACGACGTGCACACCACGCCGCCGTGGCGGCCGCAGAACGCCTTGATGTCGGCGCTGGAGTTCATGTAGGTCACGGGGACGACGCTGTCCTGGATCCCGGCGTCGGACATCGCGTCCCAGGCGTCCTCGACCTGGCGCAGGCGGGCCATGTCGGCCATCGAGCACCCCGCGGCCAGGTCGGGGAGGATCACCCGCTGGCTCGGAGCGGTGAGGATGTCGGCCGACTCGGCCATGAAGTGCACGCCGCAGAAGACGATGAACTCGGCGTCGGGGCGGTCGGCCGCGTCGCGCGCCAGCTTGAAGGAGTCGCCGGTGACGTCGGCGAACTGGATGACCTCGTCGCGCTGGTAGTGGTGGCCCAGCACGAACACCCGCTCGCCCAGCGCGGCCTTGGCGGCCCGCGCCCGCTCGACCAGGCCCGGGTCGGACGCCGCCGGCAGGTCACCGGGGCACTCGACACCACGCTCGGCGTCGAGGTCGCGACCCTTGCCGAGGGGGAGGAGCGGCAGGTCGACGAGACTCATGCTGCCCATCCTATGAGGGGAGTCGGCGGGGGCTGGCGCATGCCATGCTTCGGCCATGCCACGTCGCGGTGAGGTCCTGGCCCTGGTGCAAGCGGGCGGTCAGGGCTCCCGCATGGACGTCCTCACGCGGGAGCGGGCCAAGCCCGCCCTGCCGTACGGCGGCGTGCACCGGTTGATCGACTTCGCGCTGTCGGGCCTCGTGCACGCCGACCTCTCCGACGTGTGGGTGTCGCTGGAGTACCAGGTCACCTCCATCGACGACTACCTCTCCGGCGGGCGTCCGTGGTCGCTGGACCGCAACCGCGGCGGCTTCCGCCGGATCGTCCCGCAGACCGGCACGGGCCCCGCGACCGAGAGCGGCTTCGCCCACGGCAACGGCGACCTGCTGCTGCGCATGTCCGCCGACATCGAGGCCTTCGGCGCGCGCACGCTCGTGGTCTGCAGCGCCGACCACGTCTTCAACATGGACCTCGCGCCGGTCGTGGACGAGCACGTCGCCTCGGGCCGGGTGGCGACCGTGCTCACGGCCGAGGTGACCAAGAAGGACGCGTCGGACAACGTCGTGGTGCTGGCCGGACGCGACGGCACCGTCACCGGTGTCGAGCACAAGCCGTCGCGGCCGTCCGCCGGCACGGTGGCGACCGAGATCTTCGTCTACGACACCACGGCGCTGCTGTCCGCGCTCCATGACCTGCGGCACGAGCTGGCGGGGGAGCAGGACGGGGATCAGAGGGAGGACGGCGACAGCGGCATCGGCGACTTCGGGGAGCACCTGCTGCCGCGCCTCGTCGAGAGCGGCAAGGTCGTCGCCGTGCCCCTCACCGGCTACTGGCGCGACGTCGGCCAGCCGGGCCTCTACCTGCAGTCGCACCGCGACCTGCTCGCCGGCAAGGTCGACGTCTTCGACCACCCGGGCCGACCGGTCATCTCGCACTGGCCGGACCGTCCGGCCTCGCGGGTGCGGGCGAGCGGGGAGTGCCGTGACTCGCTGCTGTCGCCCGGGGCGGACGTCAGCGGGCTGGTGGTCGGCAGTGTCCTCGGGCCGGGCGTGGTCGTCGAGAAGGGCGCCGAGGTGCACGACAGCGTGGTCATGGAGGACTGCGTCATCCGGGCGGGTGCCGTGGTGCGGACGACCGTGCTGGACGAGCGCTGCGACGTCGCTCCGCGGGCCAGGATCGGCACCGCCCCGTCGGCACGGCTGGCACGCGACGAGGACGTCGTTCTCGTCGGTCGCGACTCCCGGGTCGCCGGACAGGTCCCCGCGGGAGCGCGGCTGGAGCCCGGGTCGCACCTGGCCTAGCTGTATTGATCGGTGAGGTTGGTCAACCTGGTGATGGGTGCTGACCTGCCGAGTGCGGTGTGGGGCCGGTGGTGGTTGTACTCGTGGAGCCATGCTGGCAGAGCCGCTCGGCGGGCGGATTCGGAGTTGTAGAACTTCTTGAACGCCC
>NZ_JAOPWY010000110.1 GCF_025965415.1 Nocardioides sp. | reverse complement strand
CGCCCGCAGCGACGCGCGCCGGGCCGTCGACCTCTGGTCCGACGCCGTACGCCGCCTGCCCGCGAGCCACGTCGCCGGGCCGGCCGCCGTCCTGGGCTTCGCCGCGTGGCTGGTCGGCGACGGGGCGCTGGCGTGGTGCGCCGTCGACCGCTGCCGCGAGGCGCAGCCCGTCCACTCCCTCGCCGACCTCGTCGCGCAGCTCCTGGAGTCGGCGACCTCGCCCGACTCATGGGAGGGGCTGCGCCCACCGGTCGTCGGAAGCGCCGACCCCGCCGCCTGAGCCCGGCGCCTGGGCCGGGCACTCAGGCACCGCACCAGACCAGCCCTTCGGGATGGTTCCCGCGGTCTGCCCGCGTGACTAGGGTCTCGGGCATGGGTGAAGAGGTCGACCAACAGGAGTTCAGCCGGGCCGACCGGACGCGGCACCGCGAGAAGGTCCGTCGCAACCTCGACGTCTTCGCCCGGATGCTGCGCGAGGCGCGCTTCGACACCGACGACCCGATGACCGGCCTGGAGATGGAGCTCAACCTCATCGACGACGCCGGCGACCCGGCGCTGAAGAACGCGGAGGTCCTCGAGGCCATCGCCGACCCCGACTTCCAGACCGAGCTGGGCCAGTTCAACATCGAGATCAACCTGGCGCCCGCCAAGCTGCGCGAGGGCGGCCTGTCGACCTTCGAGAACAGCCTGCGCCGCTCGCTCAACGACGCCGAGGAGAAGGCGGCCCAGGTCGGCGCCCACCAGGTGATGATCGGCATCCTGCCGACCCTCGCCGAGGGTCACATGACCCTCGAGTCGCTGAGCGCCAACCCGCGCTACAAGCTGCTGTCGGAGCAGATCCTCGCGGCCCGCGGTGAGGACATCACGATCAGCATCTCCGGTCGCGAGCGCCTCACGACCACGGCGGACTCCATCGTCCCCGAGGCGGCTTGCACGAGCACGCAGTTCCACGTCCAGACGTCGCCCGACCAGTTTGCCGACTACTGGAACGCCGCCCAGGCGATCGCGGGGATCCAGGTGGCCGTGTCGGCCAACTCGCCGTTCCTGCTGGGCAAGGAGCTGTGGCGCGAGACGCGGATCCCGCTCTTCGAGCAGGCGACCGACACCCGCAGCGAGGAGCTCAAGGCGCAGGGCGTCCGCCCGCGGGTCTGGTTCGGCGAGCGGTGGATCACCTCGGTCTTCGACCTCTTCGAGGAGAACGTCCGCTACTTCCCGGCGCTCCTCCCCGTCACCGACGAGGAGGACCCGCTCGAGGTCCTCGAGTCGGGTGGGACCCCCGCGCTGCACGAGCTGAGGCTCCACAACGGCACCATCTACCGCTGGAACCGGCCGGTCTACGACGTCGCCGACGGTGTGCCACACCTGCGCGTGGAGAACCGCCTGCTCGCCGCCGGTCCCACCGTGGCCGACACCATCGCCAACGCGGCGCTGTGGTTCGGCCTGATCCGCTTCCTCGCCGAGAGCGAGCGGCCGCTGTGGTCGCAGATGTCCTTCTCGGCCGCCGAGGAGAACTTCCACGTGGCCGCCCAGCTGGGCGTCGACGCCCAGGTCTACTGGCCGGGCGTCGGCCAGGTCCGCGCGACCGAGCTCGTGCTGCGCCGGCTGCTGCCGATGGCGAAGGCCGGCCTCGACTCCTGGGGCGTGCCCGCCGAGGAGAGCGACCGCTACCTCGGCATCATCGAGCAACGCTGCCAGCGGGAGACCAGCGGCGCCGCGTGGTTCGTCGAGCGGGTCCGCGAGCGCGGGGGCGAGGACCGCTTCGGCGCGCTGCGCCACACCCTCCTCGACTACCGCGAGCGCATGCACAGCAACGAGCCCGTCCACCTCTGGGACTGACCCCGGGGGACGCTCGCCCCTAGCGGGTGGGGCGCCGCCGCAACCGCCGCCACTCGCGGCGTACGTCGCTCACCGGGTCGAACCAGCCGCGTCGCGTCACCACGACCAGGCGGACGGGCGACCCGAGGCTGGCGCCGGCCCAGGCCGTCGGTCCGAGCCACCTGAGGTCGTCGTCGTGCGCGCTGAGCTCACCCGCCCGGGTGAGCCACACGAAGGGTCGCGGCGAGAGCACCGCGGCCCGACGGAGCATGGCCAGCGCGACGTCCGCCCGCAGACCGGCGTCGACCACGGGCGGGTCCTCGACGTGGCACACGCTGCGACCCGGTTCGCCCGCGTGGAGCACGCTCGGGAAACGGTGTCGCGCCTCGCCCTCGACGAGCTCCAGCGTCGCCGCGCGGAGGACCCGGTGCGTGTGTCGGTCGATGGGGGCCTGGAGCGTCACCCCGCCAGCCTGCCCCAGGCGGCCCGGGCCCGACGCGCATCTCCACAGGCTGCCCAACCCCGCCCGTTTCCGTTACGGTGCCCACAGACCTGCGGCGAGTCGCCGAGGCCACGAGAGGAGACACCATGGGCACCGTTGTCGTCGGATACGTCCCCAAGCCGGAGGGCGAGGCCGCCCTGGCTGCCGGCATCAACGAGGCGAAGCTGCGGGGCAGCACGCTGCTCGTGGTGAACTCCCACCGCGGGGGCCAGGAGTTCGACGGACCCGCGGCTCGCGCCGCCGAGGACGACCTGGCCGCCATCAAGGCGAGGCTGGTCGAGGCGGGCGTCGAGCACGACATCCGCCAGCTGGTGCGGGGCTTCGAGCCCGCGGAGGACCTGATCAGCATCGCGGAGGCCAACAACGCCGAGCTGCTGGTCATCGGCCTGCGCCGCCGCTCGCCCGTCGGCAAGCTCATCCTCGGCAGCAACGCCCAGCGCGTGCTCCTCGACGCCCCCTGCCCGGTCCTGGCGGTCAAGGCCCAGTAGTCCGGACCGGGTCGGACGCCGTCCGTCCCCGTCGTACGCGACCCGAGCGGCGTCGTGGGCGATGATGTCCCCATGGGCTTCCAGATCACCGGCGACGCGGCCGCCGACAAGGTTCTCGACGACTCCTCCTTCGCCCTCCTGGCCGGCATGATGCTCGACCAGCAGTACCCCATGGAGCATGCCTTCCGGGGGCCGGCCAAGGTGCTCGAGCGCTTCGGCACGTTCGCCCCGGACGCGATCGCGGCCGCGGACCCCGAGGAGTTCGCGGCGATGGCGTCGACGACGCCGGCGATCCACCGGTTCCCGGGCTCCATGGCCGCCCGGCTCCAGGAGCTGGCGCGCATCGTGGAGGAGACCTACGGCGGTGACGCCTCACGCCTGTGGACCGAGGCGGCCGACGGCAAGGACCTGCTCAAGCGGATCATGACGCTGCCGGGCTTCGGCAAGCAGAAGGCCCAGATCTTCGTGGCGCTCCTCGCCAAGCAGCTCGGCGTACGCCCCGAGGGCTGGGAGGCCGTCGTGGGCGACTACGCGCTCGAGGGCCACCGCTCGGTCGCGGACGTCGTGGACAGCGAAACGTTGCAGAAGGTGCGCGACTTCAAGAAGGCCAAGAAGGCGGCCGCGAAGGCCGCCGACTGACCGGTGTCGGCCCGTGGGGGATGTCGTGGCAGAATGACCATGCGGCTCTTGACGTCACCGGGCCTCGCCGCGCCCCGAAGTCGTTCGACGAGAGGTGTTCGTGTCCTCACACGCACGCAAGTTGCTCCCCGCGGAGGTGCTGACGCACCCCTCCATCGCTGCCTTGGTCGCCGGAGGCACCCCCACCGGCACCGTGTCCCCCGAGGACGTACGTCGCGCAAGTGACGAGGCCGGTGTGGAGCCGAAGCACCTGAAGGCACTCCTGGTGCACCTCAGCGGCCTCGGCATCTCCGTCCAGATCGACGCCGCCAGCCTGCGTGCCGTCGCCGCCACCAGCAAGCGTGCCGCTACCTCCTCCGCGGCCAAGAAGGCTCCGGCGAAGAAGGCTGCCGCCGGCGCCGACGAGGCTCCGGCCCCGGCCAAGAAGGCGGCCGCGAAGAAGACGGCGGCCGCGCCGGCCAAGAAGGCGGCCGCGAAGAAGGCGACCGCCCAGAAGGCGGCCGACACGTCCGCCGACGAGGTCGTCGACCTCGGTGCGGTCGCGGCGCCCGTCATCGGCGCCGACGGCAAGAAGATCCTGCCCGACATCCCGGACGTCGAGTTCGAGAAGGCCGTGGCCACGGACCCGACGATCAAGGAGGACGAGAAGCAGGCCTTCACCGTCTCCGCGGCCGACGAGACCGACGAGCCCGAGCAGCAGGTCATGGTGGCCGGCGCCACCGCCGACCCGGTCAAGGACTACCTCAAGCAGATCGGCAAGGTCCCGCTCCTCAACGCCGAGATGGAGGTCGAGCTGGCCAAGCGCATCGAGGCCGGTCTCTTCTCCGAGGAGAAGCTCGCCAAGGGCGGCCGGATCAGCGCGAAGATGCTCGAGGAGTACGAGTGGATCTCGGAGGACGGCCGTCGCGCCAAGAACCACCTCCTCGAGGCCAACCTGCGACTCGTCGTCTCGCTGGCCAAGCGCTACACCGGTCGCGGCATGCTCTTCCTCGACCTGATCCAGGAGGGCAACCTCGGCCTGATCCGCGCGGTCGAGAAGTTCGACTACACCAAGGGCTACAAGTTCTCCACCTACGCCACCTGGTGGATC
Organism: Nocardioides sp.; assembly: GCF_025965415.1. Taxonomy (GTDB): domain Bacteria; phylum Actinomycetota; class Actinomycetes; order Propionibacteriales; family Nocardioidaceae; genus Nocardioides. Next base: position 7,536 of record NZ_JAOPWY010000110.1, on the reverse strand, counting down.
CGCCAGGCGATCACCCGGGCCATGGCCGACCAGGCGCGCACCATCCGCATCCCGGTCCACATGGTCGAGGTCATCAACAAGCTCGCCCGAGTGCAGCGCCAGATGCTCCAGGACCTGGGCCGCGAGCCCACGCCGGAGGAGCTGGCCAAGGAGCTCGACATGACCCCGGAGAAGGTCATCGAGGTCCAGAAGTACGGCCGCGAGCCCATCTCGCTCCACACGCCCCTCGGCGAGGACGGCGACTCCGAGTTCGGTGACCTCATCGAGGACTCCGAGGCGATCGTGCCGGCCGACGCGGTCTCGTTCACGCTGCTCCAGGAGCAGCTGCACGCCGTGCTCGACACGCTCTCCGAGCGGGAGGCGGGCGTGGTGTCGATGCGCTTCGGCCTCACCGACGGCCAGCCCAAGACCCTCGACGAGATCGGCAAGGTCTACGGCGTGACCCGCGAGCGGATCCGCCAGATCGAGTCGAAGACGATGTCGAAGCTGCGCCACCCCAGCCGCTCGCAGGTCCTGCGCGACTACCTGGACTGAGACTGGGCTGAGACCGGACCGGGACCGGACTTAGCCCGGCTCACCCCGACACACCCGAGGGCCCGACCGCTGCAGCGGTCGGGCCCTCGGTCCGTGCCGGGGCGGGAGGTGGGCCGTCGCCGCCCGCACGACGTGGCGCTCACGGCTACGGTGCAGGGATGGTCGTGTCGCCTCGCCTCGCCGCCTCGGTGGCGGTCGCGCTCGTCCTGACCTCGTGCTCCTCCGAGACGGCGGACCCCAGCCCCGGGGCGTCGCCGACACCGGCCTCGGAACCTTCCACGCCCGGTGAGCCGCGCCCGACGATCGAGGTCGAGGTCCCGGAGGTCGGCCCGGTGACGCCGGACGCCTTCCGGGGGGCAACCGCGATGCGGGTCGTACGCCACCTGGCCGGGGCGATCGGCGCCCGCGAGGCCACCAGCGCGAGCCACGCGCGGGCCGCCGACTGGGTCGCCCGGCGCTTCGACCGGCTCGGCTATGACGTCGAACGCCAGCGCGTCGACGTACCTGCGGGGGAGTCGTGGGGGGTGGCCGTCCCGGCGGGACGCTCGGAGAACGTCGTGGCGACCGGCCCGGGGTTCGACCCGGCGGAGCCGCACCTCGTCGTCGGGGCACACCTGGACACGGTGCCGCAGGCACCGGGCGCGGAGGACAACGCCTCGGGGATCGGTGTGCTGCTGGCCGCCGCCGAGGCCGCCTCCGCCGGCCGGACCCGGCTGCCGGTGGTGTTCGTGGCCTTCGGTGCCGAGGAGCCCCGGGGCCCGACCGACCACGACCACCACTACGGCTCACGCCGCTACGTGGCGTCGATGTCGCCGCAGGAGCGCGGCGCGGTGCGCGGCATGGTCTCGATGGACCGGGTCGGGGTCGGGCAGACCGTGCCGATCGGATCGGCCGGCGACAGCGACCCGGTGCAGCGCAGCCTGCTGGCCGCCGCGCGACGGCTCGGCGTCCCGGCCGTGGCCGACCCGGGACAGCGCAGCAGCGACCACTGGTCGTTCGTCCGGGCCGGCCTGCCGGGAGCTCGGCTGGGGTCCACCCCCTACGCGGGCTACCACTCCGCGGGCGACCTGCCGGGCGTCGTGCAGAGGGACCAGCTCGCGCGGGTCGGACGCGTCGTCGTGGCCTGGCTCGCGCCGCGCTGAGCGGGTCTCAGCGGGTGAGCCCCGCGCACGAGCGCAGTGTCTGCCGGTCCGCGCGGAAGTCGGCCGCGCCCTGGCCGGCCACACGAGCGGCCAGGCCGTCCGTCCCGATGCGCATCGGCTCCCACGAGGCCCGTACGACGCGCGCGCGGCCGGTCCGCTCCACCGGTGGCCGAACGGTGAGGGTGAGGACGCCGGTGCGCGAGGTCGCGTCGGTGCCGGGGGAGTACCACGCGAAGTTGCCCAGGCCGTAGGCGACGTAACCGGGCCCCAGACGGCCGTCGCCCTGCAGCTGGTGGGCGTGCGTGCCGACGACCACGTCCGCACCGGCGTCGACCAGACGGGCGGCCAGGGACTTCTGGTCGGCGCTCGGGCACCGCTGTCCCTGGACGCCCCAGTGGAGGTAGGCCACGACCACGTCCGCCGCGCGGTCGGCTCGCCGTACCTCGGCGAGGAGCCGCGTCGGGTCCAGCGCGTCGGCGACACCGGACCGGTCCTCCGCGGCCGCCCACTGCCCGGTCGGGTCCGCGGTGGGGTCCTGGTCGGCGACGGACGCCGCGAGCGTGGCCACCGCCGTGCCACCGACGTCGGTGAGGGCCGGCCGGAAGGCCTGCGCCGCATCACGCCCGATCCCGATCACCGCCAGGCGCGGCCGGGCGGCGGCAGCCGACCTCACGGCGCGGAGCGTGCTCGGGAGACGACCCCGACCGAAGTCGAGGGCGTGGTTGTTGGCCATGGTGGCGACGTCGATCCCGGCCCCGGCGAGAGCAGCGAAGGCCTCCGGACCCGCGGAGAACGTGAACCGCTTGCCCGGCTCGGGGCGCCCACCCGTGCCCACGGAGGTCTCGAGGTTGAGGATCGCCACGTCGGCGGCGGCCAGGGCGGCGGTGGCGGGGGCGAGGGCGGTGGCGGGGTCGCGCAAGCGGTCCGCCAGGAACCCGGCGAAGTGCACGTCACCGGCGAGCGCGATCCGCACGCGCTGTGGACGCGGAGGCGCGGTGGGGGTCGAGGTCCCGGTCCCCACCGAGGGATCCGTCGACGGGGCCCGCCGCGTCGGCGCCGGATCCGCGGGCGTCGAACAGGCCGACAGCGCGATCCCCAGCGCAGCGGCGCACAGGATCCTCGCGCCCCGGACCCCCGCCACCGTCATGTCGGCCATCGTGCCACCGCCGGTCTGGTCACCCCCGGAAGTGGGTGGACGCGCTGGGGGGACGTGCTGCGACACTCGAGCCATGAGAACTCGGATCGCTCTGACCGCCGGCGCCGCCCTCGCCCTCGCCGGACTCGCCGCCGCTCCTGCGCACGCGGAGTTCTACAGCATCGACGACCCCGCCGACGCGAGGGCCTCCCTGACCGACATCTTCGGACTCCAGGCCAACCACGGCGGCAAGAACCTTCTCGTCAAGGTGCGCTTCAACGAGCTGATGCGCTCCAGCGCCGCCGGGATCTCGGTCTTCGTCGACACCGACCCCGACGCGAAGGGGCCCGAGTACGTCCTGAGCAGTGGTCTCGGCGACGGCACCGACTACGTCCTCACCGGGGCGAACGGCTGGCAGGGGAGCGACGACCGCGTCAGCTGCGACTACTCCGCCCGACCCAAGTGGGGCAAGGACGTCTTCCGCGCGCTGATCAGCCGCGACTGCCTCGACGACGCGACATCGGTCCGGGTGTCGGTGAAGATGGTCGACCAGGCCGACGGGTCGCACCCTGTCGTCGACTGGGTGCCCAAGCGGCACCGGTGGAGCCTGCCGATTGCCTCCGGCCTCGGCGCCTGACGGGTCAGGCCGAGGCCACCAGCCCCACGGCGATCCCGCAGAGCAGCAGCCCCACGCCCTGGGAGCCGTGGATCCGCTCACGCAGCACCAGCGCGGCCAGCGCGACGGTGATCGCGGGGTAGAGCGAGGTGACGACCGAGGCGATCGTCAGCAGTCCGCTCTGGGTCGCCAGCAGGAACGCGACCACGGCCACCGTGCCCAGCAGGCCCGCGGCGATGCCCCACGCCTGCGAGACGTCGTACGGCACCCAGCGACCGCCCAGCACGGACGCGGTGACGGCGACGCACACGACACCGACGGCCTGGGCCACCGCGAGCGGGGTGAATCCCGCCCCCTCGGGGACCTGGCCCATCGCGGCGAACAGCAGGCCGAAGCCGAGGCCGGCAAGCACGCCGTCGAGGATGCCGGCCGCCAGGTCGCCCGAGCCGCCCGGCTCGCGGCTCACGAGCCAGATGCCCGGCACCGCCGCTGCTATGCCCAGCCAGACGAGGACCTCGGGCCGCTCACCCGTCGCCACGCCCACGCACACGGGCAGCAGCGCGGCACCCACGGCCGAGATGGGCGCGACCACACCCATCCGGCCTGCGGCGAGCCCGCGGTAGAGGAAGGCGCCACCGGAGCCGGTGCCGATCCCGGCCAGGGCACCCCACAGGAGGTCGGCCCGCGTCGGAGACCCCCCTGTGAGAAGTGCCAGGACGAGGGCTCCCACGAAGGCGGCCACGGAGCCGACGAAGGCGACCGGCCATGCCGACGTGCGACGGGACGCGAGGCCGCCGACGAAGTCGGAGAGCCCGTAGGCGAGTGCGGCGACGAGGGAGAGCAGGACCGCCATCAGGTGACCACCACGCCGACCACCCACGTCACCGCGGCCAGGAAGGCCGCGACGAGCTCGATCAGGATCGAGACGCCGACCGCCTTGAGCGCATTCATCGTGGACGGCCACGCCTGGGCGGCGCCCACACGCGTGCGCTCGGCGAGGTAGACCCCCAGCACGAAGCCGATGAACAGGCCGACGACGGGGATGACGAAGAAGCCGATGAAGGCGAGCCCGGCGCCGACGAGGAGGGTGCGGCTGGGGACGCCGGAGGCCTTGAGCCGTCGGCCGGGCACGAGGTACTTCACGACCGAGCCGCCCGCGAGGAGGACTGCGCAGAGCGCGAACACCACCCAACCGGTGGACGTGCCGATCTCGAGGGCCCACACGAGGATCGCCCCGAGGACGAGGATCGTGCCGGGCAGCACGGGGACGATGATCCCCGCTATGCCGACGGCGATGACGACGGCGATCAGTAGCTCGGTCGCGCTCACGCCGTCAGCCTCCCAGAGGACGGCACCCGGACGCAGCGCGGCCCCGGACACGTCGTCCGGGGCCGCGCTGGAGCGGATGGGTGGTCGGGCTCAGGCCTCGCTGTCGGCGGCCGGCGCGGCCGGCGTCTCCAGCTTGTGCGTCTCGTCGTGGACGGCGGCGGCGACCTCACGGAGCTTCTCGCCGTGCTCGCGGGCGTGGTGGGCGCAGAAGAGCAGCTCACCACCGGTCTGGAGCTCCACGCGCAGGTAGGCCTGGGCGCCGCAGCGGTCGCAGCGGTCCATGGCCGTGAGGACGGCCTGGGTGGGTGCGGTGGCAGTGGTCACGTCAGCCTCATTTCTTGTTCTTCGGTGTCTGGCCCAACGTAGCCAGTGGGGCAAAGATTCCCCGCTGGCGACACTGGGTGGACCTGGGTCCAGTCAATCACTGAAATGTTTCGTCCAACTGCATTGCTCCCAACCCATGGGACGCGTGATGTGTTCGTCGCGTCCCCACTTCGCGGATTGCGTGATGCGAATGTGATCACGCTAGACCCGGGTGAGCAGTCCCACGGGCAGGCGTGCCTGCGTCGTCGTACGGCGTGTCGCGGGTAGGTTCTCCCTCGTGGCAGCACCGGCGGACAACACCTACAACGCAGCACACCTCCTGGTCCTCGAGGGCCTCGACGCGGTGCGCAAGCGCCCGGGCATGTACATCGGGTCGACCGACACGCGCGGCCTGATGCACTGCCTGTGGGAGATCATCGACAACGGCGTGGACGAGGCCCTGGCCGGCGTCGCGCACCGGGTCGAGGTGACGCTGCACGACGACGGCTCCGTCGAGGTGCACGACGACGGGCGCGGCATCCCGACCGACAAGGAGCCCAAGACCGGGCTCTCGGGCGTCGAGGTCGTGGCCACCAAGCTGCACGCCGGGGGCAAGTTCGGCGGCGGGTCGTACGTCGCCACCGGCGGCCTGCACGGCGTCGGCCTGTCGGTGGTCAACGCGCTGTCGGCGCGGATGGACATCGACGTCGACCGGTCCCCGAGCCAGCAGGGCCTCTCGTTCAAGCGTGGCGTGCCCGGCGTGTTCGACGGCGACGGCCCCGACGCGCCCTTCACGCCCGCCTCTGGCCTGACCCGCAAGGGCAAGCGCGTCGCGAAGGGGAAGACCGGCACCCGGATCCGCTTCTGGCCCGACAAGCAGGTCTTCACCAAGGACGCCCGGTTCGAGATGGAGGGCCTGCTCGGCCGCGCCCGCCAGACGTCGTACATCGTGCCCGGGCTGGAGCTGGTCATCCGCGACCAGCGCGGCGAGACGCCGACCGAGGAGAAGTTCCGCCACGACGGCGGCATCGCGGAGTTCGTGGAGTACCTCTCCCACGGCGAGCCGGTCACCGACATCCTGCGGCTGCAGGGCATGGACACCTTCACCGAGACGGTGCCGCTGCTCGACGACAAGGGCCACATGACGCCCCAGGAGGTCGAGCGCGAGCTGACCGTCGACGTCGCCGTGCGCTGGGACACCGCCTACGACACCGAGGTGCGGTCCTTCGTCAACGTGATCGCCACGCCCAAGGGCGGCACGCACGTCAGCGGCTTCGAGAGCGCGCTCACCAAGACCTTCAACGACGCCATGCGCGCGGCCAAGGTGCTCAAGGCCGCAGACACCGACGTGATCAAGGACGACGTGCTCGAGGGCCTGACCGCGGTCGTGACCGTGCGGCTCGCGGAGCCGCAGTTCGAGGGCCAGACCAAGGAGATCCTCGGCACCCCGGCGGCGCGCGGCGTCGTACGCAAGGTGGTGGCCGGCGAGCTCAAGGCGTTCCTCACCTCCAGCAAGCGGGCGGAGAAGGCCCAGGCCAAGCTGGTGATGGAGAAGGTCGCCGGCGCCTCCAAGACGCGGCTGGCGGCACGTCAGCACAAGGAGAACCAGCGCCGCAAGAACGCGCTCGAGTCGTCCGCGCTGCCGGCCAAGCTCTTCGACTGCCGCAGCAGCGACACCGAGCGCACCGAGCTCTTCATCGTCGAGGGCGACTCGGCGATGGGCACCGCCAAGGCGGCACGCAGCAGCGAGTTCCAGGCGTTGCTGCCGATCCGCGGCAAGATCCTCAACGTCCAGAAGGCCTCGGTCGGCGACATGCTCAAGAACGCCGAGTGCGCCTCGATCATCCAGGTCGTCGGCGCCGGCTCGGGGCGTACGTTCGAGCTCGAGGCCGCACGCTACGGCCGCATCATCCTGATGGCCGACGCCGACTCCGACGGCTCCCACATCCGGTGCCTGCTCGCGACGCTGTTCTTCAAGTACATGCCCGAGCTCGTGCGTGATGGGCGGCTCTACTCGGCCGTGCCCCCGCTGCACCGCATCGAGCTGTCCAACCCCAAGAAGGGGATGGACAAGTACATCTACACCTACTCCGACGCCGAGCTGCAGCGCCGCCTGGCCGACCTCAAGCGCAAGAACGTGCGCTGGAAGGAGCCGGTGCAGCGCTACAAGGGCCTCGGTGAGATGGACGCCGACCAGCTGGCCGAGACCACCATGGACCCGCGCCACCGCACGCTGCGCCGGATCACGATCGACGACGCCGACGTGGCCTCACAGGTCTTCGAGCTGCTCATGGGCTCCGAGGTGGCGCCCCGCAAGGAGTTCATCGTGCAGGGTGCCTACGAGGTCGATGTGGAGTCGCTCGACGCGTGAGCGCAAGGCTCCGTATGCTCCCCTGAGGGGAGGCGTGATGACTGGACGTGATCTGCCGGATGCGGACGCCGAGGTGGTGGCTGGCGACCCGGCACCCTCGGAGCGG
>NZ_JAOPWY010000105.1 GCF_025965415.1 Nocardioides sp. | reverse complement strand
ATCCGCAGCTCACGGAGCAGCTCGATGCGGCGCAGCGTGTCGACCTCGGAGTGGAGGTATCGGGTGCGGATGCCGGCGTCGAGGAGGGAGTCGGTGAGGTCCTCGGACATCTTCTTGGTCAGCGTCGTGACCAGCACCCGCTCGTCCTTGTCGGCACGCGTGCGGATCTCGTGGATCAGGTCGTCGATCTGGCCCTTGGTGGGCTTGACCACGACCTCGGGGTCGACGAGCCCCGTCGGGCGGATGATCTGCTGGACGGTCTCGTCGACGCCGCCGACCTTGTCGAGCTCGTAGTTGCCGGGGGTGGCCGAGAGGTAGATCGTCTGGCCGATCCGGTCGAGGAACTCCTCGAACTTGAGCGGTCGGTTGTCCATCGCGCTCGGCAGCCGGAAGCCGTGGTCGACGAGGTTGCGCTTGCGCGACATGTCGCCTTCGTACATCCCGCCGATCTGCGGCACGGCGACGTGGGACTCGTCGACGACGAGGACGAAGTCCTCGGGGAAGTAGTCGAGCAGCGTGTTGGGTGCGCTGCCGCGGGTGCGGCCGTCCATGTGCATCGAGTAGTTCTCGATGCCGGAGCACGAGCCGACCTGCCGCATCATCTCGACGTCGTACGTCGTGCGCATCCGCAGCCGCTGCGCCTCGAGCAGCTTGCCCTGCTTCTCGAAGAGGGCGAGCTGGTCGTCGAGCTCGAGCTCGATGCCCTTGATCGCCCGCTCCATCCGCTCGGGGCCGGCGACGTAGTGGGTGGCGGGGAAGACGTGGAGCTCGGTGTCGTCGGAGATCACCTCTCCGCTGATCGGGTGGAGCGTCATCAGCCGCTCGATCTCGTCGCCGAAGAACTCCACGCGCACGGCGAGCTCCTCGTAGACCGGGAAGATCTCGAGCGTGTCGCCGCGCACCCGGAAGGTGCCGCGGGTGAACGACATGTCGTTGCGGGTGTATTGGATCTCGACCAGGCGGCGCAGCACCGAGTCGCGGTCGTGCTCCTCGCCGACCTTGAGCCGCAGCATCCGGTCGACGTACTCCTGCGGGGTGCCGAGGCCGTAGATGCAGGACACCGTCGAGACCACGATCGTGTCGCGGCGGGTGAGCAGGCTGTTGGTGGCGCTGTGGCGCAGCCGCTCGACCTCCTCGTTGATCGAGGAGTCCTTCTCGATGTAGGTGTCGGTCTGGGGGACGTAGGCCTCGGGCTGGTAGTAGTCGTAGTAGGAGACGAAGTATTCGACGGCGTTGTCGGGGAAGAGCTGACGCAGCTCGTTGGCGAACTGCGCGGCGAGCGTCTTGTTGGGCTGCAGGACCAGGACGGGACGCTGCAGCTGCTCGGCCACCCAGGCGACCGTGGCGGTCTTGCCGGTGCCGGTCGCGCCGAGGAGCACGATGTCCTGCACGCCGCCCTTGATCCGCTCCACGATCTCCTCGATCGCGGCCGGCTGGTCGCCTGACGGGCTGTAGTCGGAGACGACCTTGAAGGGCGCCACGCGACGCTCGAGATCGGTGATCGGACGCATGCGTCGAGCCTACGGGGAGCCACCGACAACGGCACCGAGCACTACCCTCGCGGCCATGCCCCCGGACGCCCCACAGCCGCCCGACCACGTGCTCGACCTCTTCGTGGCCGAGGGCGTGCTCGAGCGCCTCCCGGGCGGCCAGGGGACCAGCTGGCGCGCCGGCGACCTGGTGCTCTCCCCCGGACGAGACCCGTCCGAGGGCTGGCTCGCGCCCCACCAGGCCCGCATCGCCGTCCGGCTCGACGAGCAGGTCCCGCGCGCGGTCCGGCTGTCGCTGCCCGTGCCGGCCCGCGACGGAAGCCTGGTCGTGGACGGGTGGGCCGCCACCCGCTTCGAGCCCGGCACCACGCCCTGTCGCGACCTCGTCGTTCTGCGGGCCACGGCCCACCTCCTGCACGCCCACCTCGCGACCGCCGTCCCGCAGCGTCCCGACGAGCTCGACGCGCGCACGGACCGCTGGGCGGTGGCGGAGCGGCAGGCGTACGACGCCGACGCGGCGGTCCGCGCCGCTCGCGAGCGCGGGGACTCCGGCCTCGCCGACCTGGTGAGTGCCCTCGCCGCCGACCTGGATGACACCGACCTGGGCCGCGATCAGCTGGTGCACGCCGACCTCGCGGGCAACGTGCTGCTGGACGCGACCGGCACTCCCTTCGTCATCGACCTCTCCCCCGCCTGGCGCTCGCCGCTGTGGGCCGAGGCGGTGTGCGTCCTCGACGCGGTGCTGTGGGGCGGCGCTCCCGCAGACGCGCTCGACGAGTGGCGTTCGGGCGTCCACCGGCAGGCGATGCTGCGGGCCGCGCTCTTCCGCGTCCTCTCCGACCAGCCGTGCGACGTCGGTGGCTACGCCGCGCTGGGCCTGGCGTGACCGCACCACGCTGGCGGGTGCTGGCTAGATTGTGCGCGTGACCGCCGCCCGCCTGCTGACATCAGTCCGACGGAGCCTGCTCGGGCTGCTCGGTCTCCAGATCGGCCTTGCGATCGCGCTGTCGCTCGTCGACTCCTACCGGCGGCGCGGCAAGAAGCCCAAGCCGTTCCCGGTGACCGGTCCGGAGACCGTCGCGGTCGGGGGCGGCGAGATCACGACGTACACCTTCGGGCGCGACCTCTACGACGACATGCTGGCCGCCATCGACGGCGCGAAGAAGCAGGTCCTCTTCGAGACCTACATCTGGAAGGGCGACGAGATCGGGTGGAAGTTCAAGACCGCCCTCACCGCCGCCGCCGACCGGGGCGTCGACGTGCACTGCATCTACGACGGCTTCGCCAACATGGTCGTCTCCCCCGCCTTCAAGCGGTTCTCGCCGTCGCTGAAGGTGCTGCGCTACCCGGTCTGGACGGCCGGCCTCCGCTTCTGGGACCTCCGACGCTACGGCCGCGACCACCGCAAGATGCTGGTCGTCGACGAGGAGGTCGCCTTCCTGGGCGGCTACAACATCGGCTCGGCGTACGCCACCGAGTGGCGCGACACCCACGTCCGGATCAGCGGCCCCGGCGTGTGGGACCTCAAGCGCGCCTTCGCCGACTTCTGGAACCTCAACCGCCGCCACCGCCTGCGCCGCAGCGACCGGCCGCTCCTGCTCGAGACCGCCTCCGACTGGGACCCGCAGATCCGCATCCACCGCAACGTCCCACGGCAGTGGAACTTCCCGATCCGCAGCATGTACCTCGAGGCGATCAACCGCGCCAGCCGCAACATCTGGCTGACCACCGCCTACTTCCTGCCCGACCAGGACTTCGTCGACACGCTCGCCGAGGCGGCGCGCCGCGGGGTCGACGTACGCATCCTGCTGCCGCTGAAGTCCAACCACATCGTCGCCGACTGGATCTCCCGCGGCTACTACGGCCAGCTGCTCGCGTCGGGGGTGCGGATCCTGCGCTTCAAGGACGCGATGGTGCACGCCAAGACCGCCACCATCGACGGCAGCTGGGCGACCGTCGGCACGGCCAACATCGACCGGCTCAGCCTGCAGGGCAACTACGAGATCAACCTCGAGGTGATCGACCCGGACTTCGCGGCGGTGATGGAGGCGGTCTTCCTCACCGACGAGAGCAACTGCCTCGAGCTGACCCTGGACGAGTGGCAGGCCCGCGACCTCAACCGGAAGTTCACCGAGAGCTTCCTGGCGCCGCTGCGCCCCCTCCTCTGAGCAGCAGGATCCAGGCGCCGACGACGCCGATCCACGCCAGCCCCGCGACGTACGCCGCCGCCTGCCACGACGACCAGTCGATCGCGTCCCCGAAGCGCGCGAGCGCGATGCCCTCCAGCACGACGAAGACCACCGCCGTGAGCCCCACCGGGCGCACCTGCTCGGCGTCGTCCGCGAGGAAGGCGTGCGCGGCGGCCCAGCCGAGGCCGACGAGCCAGGCACCGACGGCCCGCGCGGTGAGCGGGGTCAGTGGCCACGACCACGCGCCGGCGGCGCTCTCCGGCGCCACGAGCAGTGCCAGCCCGGCCAGCACCAGCGTCGCGGCCAGCGCGACCAGCAGCCACCGCAGCACCGACGGCAGACGTCGTACGTCGTGCGCGGCCTCGACGGTCGCGTCGCTGCGGTCCTGCACGCCCAGCGCCACCGCCATCGCGACCGGGACCCCGGCATAGATGGCGATCCACCCCCACGCGACGGCGCGCGCGCTCGTCGGCTGGTGCAGGCCCAGGTGGAACTTGTCGAGGTGGAGCAGGGTCACCACCAGCGTGAGGGTGGTGAAGACCAGCACCGCCCACACCGTCAGCCGTGCCCGTCCCCACAGGGCCGACCTCGCGCCCGCGACCTCCAGGACCGCGCTCGACCAGTAGGCCGCGCCGAGGAACACCGCCGTCATCGGCACGTCGATCGTCCAGGAGAACCACTCCGCCGTCCGCTGCGAGAAGACCGTCAGCTGGAACCCGGCCAGGAAGACGAGGACGGCCGCCACCACCAGGACCACGCGCGTCGCGCCGGCCACCGGGGCGTCGGATCGAGCGGCGTGCCGCGAGGTCATGGTGCCGGCGCGGGCACGGGGTGCGCGGCCAGGTAGCCGTGGAGCATCGCGATCACCATCGCCCCGTCGCCGACCGCCGTGGCGACGCGCTTGACCGACCCCGCCCGCACGTCGCCGACCGCGAAGACCCCCGGCAGGCTGGTCTCCAGCGACAACCGCATGCTGCCGTCCGCGGGCGTCGAGACCTCGCGGCCGGTGCGGACGAAGCCCTGCTCGTCGCGCTCCACCTCGTCGGGCAGCCACCCGGTGCGGGGCATCGAGCCGATCAGGACGAACAACCCGCCCGCCCCGACCTCCTCCGTCTCCGTGCCGTGGGGATCGCCGAGGGTCAGGCCCATCAGGCAGCCGTCGTCGCTGCGGCCGCCGACCACGGCCGTGCGGTAGCGCAGCGTGACGTTGCGGGTCGCCTCGAGCTGGGAGATGAGGTAGTCGGACATGCTGGCCGCCAGCGACGGCCCGCGCACGAGCAGCGTCACCTGCCGGGCGTAGCGGGCCAGGTGCAGCGCCGCCTGCCCGGCGGAGTTGCCGCCGCCCACGACGTAGACGTCCTGCCCCGCCATCGACGGTGCCTCGGAGACCGCGGCGCCGTAGTAGACGCCGCGCCCCACCAGCGACTCCAGCTCCGGGACGTCGAGGCGGCGGTAGTCGACGCCGGTGGCGATGACGACGCTGCGGCTGCGCACCAGGCTGCCGTCGGCCATCGCGACCGTGCGCAGCTCGCCGTCGGTGCCGAGCGCCTCGACCGGCCTCATGAAGCTGTAGTCGGTGCCGAAGCCCCACGCCTGCTGGAAGGACCGGAAGGCCAGGTGCGCGCCGCTCACCCCGCGGGAGAAACCCGGGTAGTTGCGGATGAGGGACGAGGTGCCGGCCTGTCCGCCGACCGCCTGCTGCTCGACCACCAGCGTGGACAGGCCCTCGGACGACGCGTAGACGGCCGCGGCCAGCCCGCTGGGGCCGGCGCCGACCACCACGACGTCGTACACGTGCTCGGGCGTCAGCGGCGCCATCAGGCCGAAGGCCTCCGCGATCTCGAGGTCGCTCGGCGCCTCCAGCGTCGTGGGCGGCGAGGTGAAGGCGAGCTGCACCACCGGCAGCTCGGGATCGGTCAGCCCGAGCCCGGTCAGGAGCCGGGTCGCCGACTCCGTGCCGACCTGGTGGAAGCCGACCGGGATGTGGTTGCGCCCGAAGGAGTCGCGCAGGGAGTGGGTGCGCTCGTCGCGCTGCTGGCCGATGATCCGGACCGCTTCGAAGCCGATGCCCTGGGCCAGGTGCCAGTCGTCGAGGGCGTCGACGATCGCCCCGTGGAACTCCTCGTCGCGAGGACGCTCGGGACGCAGCAGCAGGAGCTCTGCGTGCCCCTGCCCGATGGCGGCGAACACGTCGGCCGTGCTGGCGAAGTCGCCCCACACGGCGCAGATCGCCCGCTTCGCCGAGGGGTGCAGCCCGTAGGCGCGGCGCAGGAAGGTCAGGCCGTCGCGGTCGTCGGGGCCGTAGCAGCCGATGACCAGCGCCACCTCCCGGTGCCACCGTCGCAGCCCCTCGAGCACCGCGCGCGCGTGTGGGTAGTCGGCGCAGACCACGACCTCGTAGTCGCCTCCGTAGCGTCGCCGCAGCTCCGACCCCACCACGGCACGGGATGCCGCGTCGCTCGTGGCCAGCAACATCACAGGATCGACGTCACCCATGACGGCCTCCCTCAAAGCCTCTGGACCGCCATCGACGCTACCCCCGAGCAGACGGTGGCGGCGACACCATTTCTGGGGGTTTGGGCCGTCGTCAGCGGGTGGGCAGGTGCGTCGGGACACTCATCCGCGGACCCCGCCGCGGCCGCGACTGACCGCCGGCGATCGCCATCGCCGCGGCCCGGCCGCGCTGCGGGCGGTAGGGCTCGAGCAGCTCACCCATCTCCGCGTCGCTGATGTCGTGGCCGACCAGCGCCCAGCCGACCCAGTTGGCGAGGTGGTAGTCGCCGAAGCTGACCGCGTCGGCGTCGCCGAGCGCGCGCTGACGCACCTCGGCGCTGGTCCACACCCCGATCCCGCGCACCGACCGCAGCCGGCGGTCGGCCTCGTCGACGGGCACCTGCGAGATCCGCTCGAGGGACGACGCGAGGCGGCACGCGGTCACGAGGGTCCTGGACAGGGCGGGCTCCACGCCCAGCCGCAGCCACTCCCACGACGGGATGGCCGCGATCGTCTCCGGGGTCGGCTGGAGCATCAGCCGCAGCGTCGCGACCGGCCCCGGCGCCGGCTCCCCGTGACGGCGTACGAGCTCGCGGAACGAGCCGAACGCCTGCTTGCCGGTGACCTTCTGCTCGAGGATCGACGGCACGAGCGACTCCATGACCAGGCCGGTGCCACCGATGCGCCAGTGGCGGTGCCGCTTCCAGCCCTCGGCGACCTGGGGGTGGTGGTGCGGCTCGAAGTCGGTGGGGTCGTCGTCGGCCCCGAGCAGCGCGGGCGTCCGGTCGAGCGCCCACTCGGCCCCCGGCCCCCACGCGCGGGCGAGCACGTCGCCCGTCGAGGGCCGGGCCTGCACGCACAGCGTCGCCGGCCCCGTCGGCGTACGCATCGCGCGCCAGTGGCGACCGGCGTCGTCCTCGCGCTGGGTGGGGTCCCCCGCGCCCCGGCGCTGCGGGCGGAGCACCTGCGCCACCGAGCACGGCCACGCGGGCACCCAGGTGCGGGTGCGCTCGTCCGGGGTGACCATGGGGACGACGGTAGACGAGGCCACCGACTAGGTTGCCGCCCATGGGTGAAACTCCGAACCAGCGCGATCTAGAGGACGGCATCCAGCAGGACTTCTCGCGCTCGATGTCCTACGGCGACTACCTGCGCCTCGACGTGCTGCTCGCCGCCCAGCAGCCCCTGTCCGACCCGCCGCAGCACGACGAGCTGCTCTTCATCGTCCAGCACCAGACCAGCGAGCTGTGGCTCAAGCTGATGATCCACGAGCTCCGCTCGGCCCGCGCCCTGCTGCGCGCCGACGACCTCTCCCCCGCCCTCAAGCGGATGGCGCGGATCAAGCACATCCAGCACACGCTCACCGACCAGTGGTCGGTGCTCGCGACGCTGACGCCGAGCGAGTACGCCGAGATCCGGCCGTTCCTCGCGACCAGCTCGGGCTTCCAGTCGTCGCAGTACCGCGAGGTCGAGTTCCTGCTCGGCAACAAGAACACCGACATGGTCAAGGTCTTCTCCCACGACGAGGCCGCGCGCGCGGCCCTCGAGGAGCTGCTGCACGAGCCGTCGCTCTACGACGAGTTCCTCGCCCACCTCGCGCGCCAGGGGTACGCCGTCCCGCAGCGGCTGCTGGACCGAGACTGGTCGCAGCCGCACACGACCGACCCCGACCTCGTCGACGTCTTCGCCTCCGTGTACGCCGCCCCGGCCGAGCACTGGGGCGTCTACGAGACGTGCGAGGAGCTGGTCGACGTCGAGGACGCCTTCCAGCAGTGGCGCTTCCGCCACCTGCAGGTCGTGCAGCGGGTGATCGGCCACAAGGTCGGGACCGGTGGGTCGTCGGGGGTCGACTTCCTGCGGCGGGCCCTCAGCCTGACGTTCTTCCCGGAGCTCTACGAGGTGCGGACGCGGATCGGGGAATGAGCCAGACCTGTGTCGTATCGCCGCCGACCGGCGGCCCGGACGAGGAGGAGACGACCCCATGACGCACCCTCAGCCCGTGGCCCGGACGCTGTTCGACCTGATCGAGCCGATCGCGCTGGTCAACTTCTTCTCCGAGGAGCCCCACGAGGCGATGGCGGCGCTGGGCCTCCGCGGCTACTGGGACGGCTACTTCGCGGGACGCTCCGCGCCGCTGGGCCGGGTCTCCGCCGAGGTCGTCGACGCAGCCTTCTACAACTTCGCCCCCGGCGAGGTCGCTCGCCACATCCCGAAGGTCTGGGACACCACCACCCCGGAGGCGGCGCACGCCGCGCGTCAGCAGGGATGCGTCGCCGCGCTGATGCGGATCCTCGGCGACCTCGTCGCCAGCCCCGGCACGGAGCGGGCGGCCGACCTGCTCGCCCGGGTTGCCGTGAGCGCGCCCGTCGAGGGCCGCGTGATGTACGCCGCCCTCCGCGCGCTGCCGGTGCCCGAGGAGCCGGTGGCCCGGCTGTGGCACGCGGCCAACATGCTCCGTGAGCACCGCGGAGACGGCCACGTCGTGGCCCTCATGTCCGAGCAGATCGACCGGACCGAGGCGCACGTGCTCCTCGCGCTCGACATGGGAATCCATCCGGCTGAGACCTTCGGTCGCATCCACCACCTCCCCCGGGCCTACCTGTCCTCGGTCATGGACGGCCTGCGTGATCGGGGGATCGTCGACGCAGCGGGGCACCTGACCGAGGTCGGCCGCGAGGTCAAGGACCGGATCGAGGCCATGACCGACGTTCTCGCGGAGGCGCCGTACGCCCTGCTGGAGCCGGCCGAGCTCACCGAGCTGATCGCCTCGCTGGACCCGATCTCTGCCAGGTTGAAGGCGACGGGCTCGCAGTAGCGTGACGACCTCCTCCCTCGCACCCGCGAACGACCTCGCCCTAGGCTGCACACGTCGCTCGTCTCGGGCGTCGTCCGCAGCACCCGACCTCGTGTGAGGACTCCGCCCGTGCCCGTCCGCAGCCTTCGACAGGAGGAGGCCGTCGAGCGCGCGGCCCTGCTGTCGGTCACCTCCTACGACATCGCCATCGACCTCACCGGGCTGGCCGACGGTCCCGCCTTCCGCGCCGTCAGCACGGTGCGCTTCACGGGCACCGCCGGGGCGTCGACGTTCGTCGACTGCTGCGCGGAGGTGGAGTCGGCCACGCTCAACGGCGAGCCGTTGCCCGCAGCTGTCGAAGGGCGGATCGCGCTGGCCGACCTCGCCGAGGACAACGAGCTGGTGGTCGCCACGGTGCAGAGCGACACCACGCACGGTCGCGGGGTGCACCGCGCCGTCGACCCCGGCGACGACAACGTCTACATGTGGACCACCTTCGAGCCCGACGAGGCGCGCTACGCCTGGGTCTGCTTCGACCAGCCCGACCTCAAGGCCCCGCACGCGTTCACGGTCACCGCGCCGGCGGCGTGGACCGTGGTCAGCAACTCCGGCGACCCGGTGGTCGAGGACGTCGAGGGCGGGCGGCGGTGGACGTTCGACCCCACGCCGCCGCTCTCCACCTACAACCCCGTGGTGGTGGCCGGCCCGTTCGTGGAGCTGCGTCAGGAGGCCGGTGGCCACGACCTCGGCCTCTACGCCCGCCAGACCCTGGCCTCCGCGCTGGAGCGTGACGCCGACCAGCTGTTCACGCTCACCGCGCAGGGCCTCGCCTTCTTCGGCGAGCGCTTCGGCATGCCCTTCCCGCAGCGCAGCTACGACCAGGTGTTCCTCCCCGAGTTCGGCGGGGCGATGGAGAACTACGGCTGCGTCACCTGGGCCGACAGCATCCTGCGCCGCCACGAGCCGACCACCGCTGAGTGGCAGCTGTTCACCAACGTGCTGCTGCACGAGATGGCGCACATGTGGTTCGGCAACATCGTCACCATGCGCTGGTGGGACGACCTCTGGCTCAACGAGGCCTTCGCCGAGTTCGCCTGCATGTGGGCCGCCGAGCGGGCCACCGCCTACGGCGACACGGCCGCCAACAACCTGGTGGGCGACAAGCTGGCCGCCTACCTCGCCGACCAGGGACCAAGCTCGCACCCCATCCGCCAGCCCGTGCCCACCGTGGCCGACGCCGAGTCGATCTTCGACTCCATCACCTACCCCAAGGGTGCGGCGGTGCTCAAGCAGCTCATGCACTTCGTGGGCGAGGACACCTTCTGCGCGGGCATGAGCGCCTACTTCGCCGAGCACGCCTGGGGCAACACCACCCTCGACGACCTCGTCGGCTCCCTCGAGCAGGCCAGTGGCCGCGACCTCCAGCCGTGGCGTACGGCGTGGCTGGAGACCGCCGGCGTCGACCGACTCGGCATCGAGCACACCGCCGAGGGCCTGGTGCTCACCGCCGTCGGCGCGCACGGCGCCCCGCACCCGCAGGTGGTGGGCATCGGCGCCTACCGCCGCGCCGGCGAGGCGCTCGAGGAGGTGGGCTCCGTCCTCGTGGAGGTGGTCGGCGAGCGCACCGCGATCGAGAGCCTGCCCGAGGCCGATCTCTACCTGGTGAACCACGACGACACCACGTTCGCCACCACCCGGCCCGACGCCGCCGGGCGGGAGGTGCTGATCAGCCACCCCTCGGGCCTGCCCACGACCCTGGCGCGCGCCGTCGCGATGGCCACCGTGTGGGACATGCTCTCCAACGCCGAGGCGACGGCCGCCGAGGCGGTGGGCGCGCTCACCGACGTGCTGTCGGTGGAGACCGTGGAGACGGTCGCCGAGCCGTGCCTCGAGCTCGCCCTCACCGCCGCCCAGCGGTGGGCCCCCGAGTCGGAGCGGGTCGGCCTCGAGGCGCAGGTGGCCGCCGCGGCACGTCACCTGGTGGACGCTGGGGTCTCGCGGCACTCGGCGTTGCGCACGCTGGCCCGGACGGCGGTCGGCGAGGAGGACCTCGCCACCGTGCGCGAGCAGGCCGGCGACGACCTCGACCTGCAGTGGTACGTCCTGGAGCGCCGCGCCGAGCTCGGCGACGTGGACACCGACGCCGTGCAGTCCCTGCAGGAGCGCGATCCCGACCCCGACGCCTGGGTCCGTGCGCTCTGCGTGCGCGCGAGCTCGCCCTCCGCCGAGGCCAAGGAGGAGGCGTGGACCGCGCTGGTCGACCGCACCGTGCCCATCCAGAACGCCAGCACCGTGGCGGCAGCCTTCTGGCGGCCCGGCCAGGACGACGTGCTGGCTCCGTACGCCGAGCGCTACATCGAGGCGCTGCCCACCCTGCACGACGGCGGGATGATCCCCGGGCTGGCGCTCACCTCGAGCCTCTTCCCGGTGTACGCCATCGACGAGGCGGGGGTGGAGCGCGCCCGCAAGGTCGCGGCCGCGGAGGCCGCGCCCGTGGTGGTCGGCTCGCTCACCGAGCGCTCCGAAGCGGTCCTGCGGATGGTGCGCACCCGCGCGCTGTGAGGTCGACGCCGTGTTGCACGTGATGTTCCTCGAGCCCCGGATCCCGCCCAACACGGGCAATGCGATCCGGATGGTGGCAGCGACGGGAGCGACCCTGCACCTGGTCGAGCCCCTCGGCTTCGACCTGTCCGAGCCCAAGCTCAAGCGCGCCGGGCTGGACTACCACGACCTGGCCTCGGTGGTGGTGCACCCCGACCTCGACGCGGCCCTCTCCAGCCCCGCGCTGGCCGGCTCGCGGGTGTTCGCCTTCACCGCCCACGCGACCCGCTGGCACACCGACGTCGAGTACGACGCGAGCGACGTCCTGCTCTTCGGCCCGGAGCCGACCGGCCTGTCCGCCGAGGTGCTGGAGCACGAGCGGGTGACCGATCGGCTCCGGATCCCCATGGTGGCCGGCCGGCGCTCGCTCAACCTGTCGAACTCCGCGGCCGTCGCGACGTACGAAGCCTGGCGCCAGCACGGGTTCCCCGGCGCCCGGTAGGAGCCCTCCTCAGAGCAGGCGGCCGCAGGTGGGCCACGGGGAGCGCCCGCGCTGCGCGTAGAGCAGCTTGGCGCGGTAGGTCTGCTCGGCGGCCGAGGCGGAGGTGGGAAGGCCGGAGCCGCCCACGCTGTGCCACGTGCCGGTGTCGAACTGGTAGAGCCCGTAGTAGCCGGCCGGGTTCACTGCGTTCGGGTTGCCACCGGACTCGCAGCTGGCGAGCGCGCCCCAGTTGAGGCCGTCGGCGCCGGGGACGGAGTAGGCCTCACGGCCCACGAGCACCCGCCGTGGACGCGGGTCCTTGACGAGCTTCTTCCTGACGACGCGGTACTTCACGGGCTCGCCGTTGTGGAGGGTCTTCAGCGCGACGACCTTGCGGACGCCGGGACGACCCTCGCGCACGACCTTGCGGCGGCCCGGCTTGAGGTCGGTCGAGTAGACCTCGACGGTGCCGGCGCGGACCTTCTCGCGCTTGGTCTTGCGCTCCTTGACGACGTCCGTCAGGCGTACGACGTCGCCCTGGCGCAGGCGCTTGCGCGGACCGGAGACCTCACGGCCGTCGCGGACGACGTCGACCAGGTCGTTGCCGTCCGCCGGTACGCCGTACGCCTCGAGGAGCTGGCCGGGCCACACCTTCGGCGTGGTGGCGACCTCGACGGGAGCCGCGTCGGCCACCTTGAGGCGTACGCCGACCGGGTCGGCGTCCGGCTGCTGGGCCACGGCGCTGCCGGGCACGAGGGTCAGGGTGAGGGCGGCCGCGGCGATGCTGGCGGCGATGCCTCGGGGGCGGGCGAACAGGGCGGGTGTGGTGGTGGCACGCACGTGCTTCAGACCTCACGGGGGTTGGGGGTGCGCCTGGGAGGCGCTCGGACGCGACGCCGTCGAGGGGCGTCGAGGCCGCTGCGTGCACTCACCTCGCGATGGGAGGTGCCTCGTCCATGAGGACACTGCTTGCGGCACCTCCACGAGAACATGGTCGTCCGGGCATGTCGAATCGTGGGAGCGGTCCGGCACCCCTCTGCGAGCGTGCCGACGTGAGCGACTTCACGCGACGACAGCCCGGTCGACGCGCGCCCCTGCTAGGCCTCGAACGCCACCCACTGCCCCTCGGAGACCACCTCGACGGAGCCGTCGACCACCGCGATGGCGGTCTGCTCGTCGATGGCGTAGGACGGGACACCGATCTCGGCGGCCCACCGCTCGGCGTCGGCCAGGGTGTTCGTGGGGAAGAGGTCCAGGTGCGGGAAGATCGAGAAGTCGACGACTCCCAACGTGCGGTCGTCCGGCGCGGCCGGCCACTCCACGAAGTCGTCACCGATCCGGGGCGTCAGCACCATACTTCCGGCACTGACGCCGACCCAGACCGTGTCGGGCAGCGACGGCAGCAGATCGGCCAGACCCGACTCCCGCATCCAGTGGTGCAGGTAGGTCGCGTCGCCGCCGTCGACCAGCAGCACGTCGGCCTCCCGGACCCAGGGGATCCACCGCTCCTCGCCGATGGTGGGCAGCGCGGTGAGCTCGAGGACGCCGAGCGACGCCCAGCCCAGGCCGGTGAAGCTCTGCGACGTGGACCCGGCGGCGATCAGGCTCCGCACCGACTCCGGGCCGCACATCGGGTGACCCCACTGCGCGGTCGGGACGACGAGGGCACGGCACTCGGCGATCGACTTGCCCAACAGCTCCTCGAGCGCCGAGCGGATGCTCGGGTTGGTGACGCCACCTGACGTGAGCAACAGCTTCACGGTGCCTCCGGATCGTGTGCGGGGATCTCCAGCCATACGACGCGCCGCCGCAGGGTGGGCGAGGCCACCACCTCGTAGCCGGCCTCGAGGAAGACCTGCACCAGCCCGACCGACGCCTCGTCCCAGATCACAGTCCTTCCCGGCGGCGGCTCGATCGGGTAGCCCTCCAGGACCCGTGCGCCGACCTGCCGGCCGTAGTCGACCGTGGCGGCGGCGAGCTCGTAGGTCAGTCCCGACTGCCGCCAGCCCTTGCGCACGACGAAGCAGGTGACGGACCAGACTCCCGTCAGCTCGGGGTCCATGCGCATCCATGCTTGCTTCCGGCTCCACAGCCTGGGGTAGTTCTCCCGCGGCTCGACCGCGACCCAGCCGGCCGCCTCGCCGTCGACGTACCCGATCAGCCCGGACGTCGGGCCGCCCGTGCCGCAGGCCGTCTGCTCGACCAGTGCGGCGTCCCGCTGCTCCTGGGTGGTGTCGCGCCAGATCCAGCCCGGCACCTTCATCGCCTGGCACCGGCACTTGCGAGCGCCACTCGTGTCGAACACCGCGTCGACGTCCTCGGCTGATGCTCGGTTGGCAGGGAGCCAGGTGAACTCGGGCATGTCGCGACTCTAGGACGAGCCGGGCTCCGGCGCCGGTAGTCGTCGAGCTGACGTGCCCCGTGGTGTGGCCCATGCCGATCCGGCACGACAAGAACACCCGTTCACGGGATGCGGGCGACCTGCGCGCCTGAGAAGCATGGCCGGGACAAGCGCTCGGGGTAGCCCCTCGGTCGCGGCCGACCGACCGCAGCGGCGCCCGCTCACCATGCAAAGGAACCCGACCCATGCTGACCAAGGCTCTCCTCGTGCGTCTCGAGGCACTTCCGGGCAAGGAGACGGAGCTCGCAGAGTTCCTCACCGGAGCGCGGTCGATCGTGATGGAGGAGCCAGGCACTGTCGCGTGGTTCGCCCTCCAGCTCGGTCCCTCGACCTTTGGTGTGTTCGACGTGTTCCCCGACGACGAGGCCCGAGACGCCCACCTCGCCGGCGGCGTGGGCCAGGCGCTCGGCCCCAACACCGGCGTCCTCTTCTCCGAGCCGCAGATCGAGAAGATCGACCTCCTCGCAGACAAGGTCCCCGCGTAGCGCCGCCACCGCAAGGTCACCCCACGAACCCAGGAGGAAGCACATGAGCACCTACAAGGTCGGCTACTTCGTCGGAAGCCTGTCGTCGACGTCGATCAACCGCATCCTGTCCAAGGCCCTCATCCGAGTGGCACCGGACGACCTGGAGTTCACAGAGATACCCATCGCCAACCTGCCGCTGTACAGCCCGGACTTCGACGACGACTACCCGTCCGAAGCCCGAGCACTCAAGGCGTCGATCGCCGCCGTGGACGCGATCCTCTTCGTCGCCCCGGAGTACAACCGTTCCATCCCCGGAGCGCTGAAGAATGCGATCGACTGGGCATCCCGACCATGGGGACAGAACTCCTTCGACCACATCCCTGCCGCGGTCATCGGAGCCTCCATCGGCCAGATCGGCACCGCCATAGGCCAGCAGAGCCTTCGCGGTGTGCTCAGCTTCTGCAACGCCCGCCAGATGACCTCACCCGAGGCCTACATCCAGTACTCCCCCGATGTGTTCCAGGACGACGGCGAGGTCACCGACGACTCGACCAAGGAGTTCCTCCGCACCTACATGGCCGAGTTCCGCACCTACATCGGCATGGTCCTGAGCGTCCTGCCACGCTCACCAGAGCCGACTGGCGACGCGTCGGGGTGACGACCTGACCGGAGCGGGTCACGGCCGCATGGTTGCGCAGGGGCCGGGTACGGGCACGGGTGCGGCCGCTGCACCCGGTGCGGCCCCCACGAGGAGGACACCAGTGCCCGACGACGAGCTCGGCGACGACATCCGCCACGGCGACGAGACCCGTGAGCGTCCCACCATGAACCAGCCCCTGAACGCGGAGAAGAGGCCCGTGTGGAAGCCGCTGATCCTGCTGGTCGTCTTCATAGCGGCGTTGGTGCTGATCTACTTGTTCGGGCTCACCGTCCTGGTGCCCTCCGACTGAGGTGCTGCTCGCGGGCCGCCCGGCCGGGCGCATGCCGACCAGCAACCGGGGAACGGGACGAGAGCCATCCACGAGCAGAGGGGACGAGTCCATGACCAGCCCGGACGACCAGACGGCCACACCCGCATCCGAGGAGCGGCGTTCGACGCCGAACTCCTCCGGTCCGGAGGCAGCAGCAGGCGGCATGGGCTCGAGCAGCGAGCGTGTCGGTCCTGCCGGACGGGGACAGGTGGGGACCGACGGCCTGCGGGACACGACCGAGCTGGACACCCCGGCAGAGGCACCGCCGGAGCAGAGCCCAGGTGGTGAGGAACCACATCCCGACGGAGTGGAGCCGAAGGCGGGATATCCCCGACTGGACCCGCGGCACGAGCACAAGCCCTACCACGCCTGATCCGGCGCAGCGGCGCGTACCCATTTGTCGGGTGAACGGGCCGAAGATGCCCTTCTCGCCCGTCGGCGCGTGCAGTCTTGAGCGGCCATCTTGGGCAGGGGGCACGTCATGGACGACACGTTCGGCCAGCGGTCGGTCGACCGATGGAGCGTCGACGTCGAGGCCGCGCGCCATGCCACGGAGCCGTCCCGGTACCTCCTCGCCGTCCTGACCGGGAGCGTCGTGCTGGGGCTTCTCGTGATCGGCGGCCTGTGGTCCGTGGGCGCCGGCCAGAGCCTGGTCTTCGTCGCCGGGGCGATCGGTCTGCTCGCGTTCATCTGGCTGTCGATGCAGGTCTTCCGCGTTCGCCTCCTGGGTCGTGCGATCAAGGTGTCGCCGCGCAGCACACCCGAGCTGGCCGCGGTGGTGGAGACCGTGCGCAGCCGGCTCAGCTACACGAAGCGGACCGACGTCTACGTGACCGACGCGATCACCCAGAACATGGCCGGGCAGAGCGTCTTCGGCATCCGCATCCTGCTGCTCAAGGGCGACTTCGTCGCCGAGCTCCTCGACGACGACCGCGAGGTGGAGCTGATCTTCCTGCTCGCCACCTACTTCGGTGCCCTCAAGGCACGCTTCGACCGGCTGAACGTGGTCCTGCTCGGCCTGTCGGTGGTCAACGCGATGCGGCTCGTCGACCCCCTGCTCAAGCCGTGGTACCGGGCCACCGTCTACACCGGCGACCAGCTGGCCTTCCTCTGCTGCAACGACCTCCGGGTGTCACTGTCGGCGGCGTTCCGGAGCTTGGTCGGCAAGCGGATGGCACCCCTCGTCCGACCGGACGGAGTGGTCGAGCAGGCAGCGAGCGTGCGGCGCAGCGTGATCCTCAGGCTGGCGCAGCTCACCTCCGACTCCCCACACCCGACGAACAGGTACCTCAACCTGCTCGCGTTCGCCGCCACCCAGCAGGCAGCCCAGTACGACGCCTTCGTCGCGGGCCTCGACCGGGACGCTGCCGAGTACGTCGCGGCGTACCGGTCCGGCCACCGCGCCGTGCCCGGGAACGCCCGCCTGCACGGAGCTGCCGAGGTCACCGGCGGCCTCCTCGTCGCGGGGTCGGTCGTCATCGGACTGGCGATCGCCGGCGACGGCCAGACGTTCCTCAGCCCCACGGAGCCGACCCAGGCGCCGGCGCCGTCCGACGTCACCGAACCTGCGGTCGAGACCCCCGAGGACTCGGAGACGACCGAGGTCCCGGTCTTCGACTACGACTCGCTCTCCGTCGACCTCCCAGACGGCTTCCGCGCGAATTGCACCGACAACAGCCAGGCGCAGTACGAGGTGTTCGGCGACGCACTGGATGCGGCCGGGCTGTGCCAGCCGACCGCACCCGGGACACCCTCCGCCGTCCAGATCAACCAGTTCACCTCCGCGGCCGCCGCGGACGAGGCGTTCCTCGCGGTGGCGAGTGACCTCGGCGCGCCCGAGTCGGGGGCGTGGGCGGACGCCGACTGCGCGACCGATGCTCCGGCCTGGTTCACCTGGACCAACGACTCACAGCCGGGCGGATCGCTCGGATGCTTCGTCGCGACCGAGGGCCAGGTCGCAATCTTCTGGAAGGACGACCAGTCCCGTCGGGTGTCCGTCGCCGTGGGTGAGCCGGACAACGACTTCGCGGCCATCATCGACTGGTGGAGCAGCTTCCCCGTCCTCTAGGCATCGTGCCGGCCGAGATTTCGTGCAGACGATCCTCGGATCGGATGGGCTCGGGACGCCGACGCAGCAGGGCGAGTGCGTCGCGAGCCAGCTGCGGCCTTCCGACTGCCCGACACCCGGAAGAAAGCCGTGGGCCGCGAGGTTGCGTGTGGTGTGACCACAACACCCGAAGACCGAGCCGTCGCGGCCCTCCGCGCCAACCACGACACTCTCGCGGCACTGGTGCCGACCTTGTCCGAGGAACAGCTGGCACGGCCCAGCGGCGCGACGGAGTGGACCGTCGCCCAGGTCCTCTCGCACCTCGGCAGCGGCGCCGAGATCGCGCGCACACCGATCGCCACCGCAGCCGGCCAGCAGGTCGAGCCGGAGGACAACCAGTCCATCTGGGCCCGTTGGGATGCCTCGTCCCCCACCGAGCAGGCGGCCGGGTTCGTCACGCACGACGCTGCGTACCTCGACACCGTCGAGGCGCTCGACCCCGGGCAGCACGACAGCCTCACCATCGACCTGGGCTTCCTGCCGCAGCCCGTACCCCTGGTCGTCGCGCTCGGCATGCGGTTGAACGAGGTCGCCAACCACGCCTGGGACGTGCGCGTCGCCTTCGACCCGTCGGCGAGCGTGGACGCGGACTCGGCCGAGCTGCTCGTGGAGCTCTTCCGTGGACCGCTCGCCTTCCTGCTGGGCTTCTCCGCTCACGCCGACCAGATCGAGCGGGACGTCCGCCTGGCGATCCCGGGAGGCAGCATCGAGATCACCGACACCGTCACCGTGACCGGCGTGAGCGATGCCCCGACTGCCACGTTCGAGGGGCCGACGGAGGCCGTGGTGCGTCTCCTGAGTGGACGGCTCAGCGCCGAGCACGCCGCGGACGTGAACGTGTCCGGCAACGTCACGCTGGACCAGCTTCGCAAGGTCTTCCCCGGCTACTAGGCGTTCGAGCACCTTCATGTCAGAAGTGCTTGTAGTCGACCGGTTCGTTGCCCTTGACGTCCTGGTGGATCGGGAGGAGAGAGATTGCCTTCTCGAGGAGCCAATAGATCCAGTAGCCGACGGCGGCCAGCGCGGTGGGCGGCAGCACCCAGATCGCTACAGCGGCGGCGGTCAGCCCGGCACCGTACTGCCGTCCCCACAGCACTGACACGGGGATCGGTGCCATGGCCGCGAAGAGCACCAGCCACCAGTTGAGCGTGAACAGCCCGTACACCAACGCGGAGATGCCGGTGGCTGCGAGAATCAGCCAGATCACCAATGACAACCGTACGAGGAGCTGCTTGGAGCGCCATCGGGTTCCGAAGGCGACCGCGGTCCACATCATCCAGCGTCTGAGGAACCGGACACCGAGCTCCTTGAGCATGAACCGGAAGAAGCGGTCAGCGTCGGCGTCGGCGACACCCAGGTTGTTGGTTGGCCCGATCAGTCGGTCGTGGATGAGTGCTGCGGGCGTGTGCACGTCGTACGTACTCACGAACCAACGTAGTGCCGACGGGACGGATGCCAGGTCGGTCGTCGGTGGGTCGCCGAGGTCGGCGGGTCGCAAGGTGCAGGCGGCGTCGGGCAGGTTGGCGATACCAGTCGGGCCGGTATAGCGCAGTGACGATTCGAGACGGAACGATTTCCGAGTGACCTGCTGCAGCTGGATGGTTGCCGGTCGCTCCGGGTGGTCGGGGTCGACGAAGCAGTTCGCCCAGGGCACTTGCGGCATCTGACTCATTCGTTCAGAGTGACGGACTTGCGATGGCTAGGCCAGACCCTCGTCTTCTGGTCGAGACCGGACTCACCCGCTGCCCGTGGACGTCGCCGGACCGCTGGGCGTAGCCACGAGGACGACGAGGTTCCGGTAGCCCCCGTGCGTCGGGTCGTAGGGTGGCGCGCATGTGACGAGGACCAGCTGGCGTGCGCCGCTGGGTGAGTACAGGTCCGGGCGGGCGGTCAGCGACTCCCGCCGGATCAGCTGCACCGAGCGGATGCGGAAGTCCTGACGAAGGCCGGCCGACCGCAGCACCAGCCGGAGCCCGGGTCGCGCGTCGTACAGCTCTGCGAAGGGTCCCAGCCGCTGGCGCGGCGAGTCGATGTGGGCGGCCAGGAAGGTGTTCCCGGACGGGTCCCCGACACGGGAGCTGCCGCGCCACCAGCCGGCGGCCCCCGGGTTGTCAGGTACGTCGAGCTGCCCGTCCCGGCCGGTGGAGACCGCATGGACCGCAACCAGCCGGCCGCTCGGCAGCTGCAGCGACCGCGGCCCCTCGGGGCCAACCCGGTCGGCCGGGCCGGGGGCGACGAGGCCGAGGAGCGCGGCGAGCACGGCGCTGGCCGCCGCCGCCAGCAAGAGCGAGGTGAACGTGCGGTGCTGGGTCATGGCGTCATCGCGGGCCGAACACGCGAACAGGAAGGTCGCGGGCCAGCCCAACCGTCCCGGCGTGCACGTCGCCGGGGGCGGCTTGGCCGTCCTGGCCCAGCGCCATCGTGTGCACGATGGCGCGGGGCGCGCCGGCGGGAGGGCCACCCGCCGCGTAGACCATCGTCACAGTGCCCGCGGCAACGGTGAATCTCAACGGACCAAGGACGGCGGGTGCCGGCTGTCCGGCCGGGACCAGAGCGACCACGTGCCGTCCAGCCGGCACGTCGATGGTCGCCGACTCACCGTTGGCTATGTTGGCGAACACGACCCGGTCGTCGACTCGTACGTCGGTCGGAACGAGGGTGGCCGTGGCCGCGACCTGGATCCGAGCCCACCCCTCCCTGATCGGCTTCGTCGGTGTGGGAAACAGGGTCACCAACGACGCTCCTCGGACTGCCGCGGGCCGGTGGAGGACGACGTCGGCGGAGGAGCCCGGCTTCAGCCACACGGTTGACCGCACGACGCTGCCTCCCGGGCTGGCGAAGGCAAACACGTGTCGACCTGACGGAAGCCGGACCGGGCCGATGACGTCGCCGACGTGCGTCACCGGGTGAAGCTCGCGCCCGTCGACCCGCATCTCGACCGCCCGCCCCGGCACGGCCTGCACCAAGGTGACGGTGCCGAAGACCTTGCCGGAGACGCTGCCGGCGGCGGTGTCCGGGACTCCGGGCGGCACAGCTGCCAAGCCGATCTGGGCAACCGAGAGGAGGAGCGCAGCTGCGGCGAAGCGGGGCATGGATGTCTGCATGGTGCGACCTGGTGTGGGCGGTGGAAGGTCACTCTGCTCAACGACCACCCGAGCACGTGGTTACTGAGGGTGCAGGCCGAGCTCGCCGGGCCCCGCCAGGTGCCGTCGCGAGGATCGCGCGATGTCGGCCCGGTTGGGATGCGCTGTGCGCGCAGGTTCGCGATGTCCGGTCAGGACGGCGCGACCCTCACGCGTCGTAGTCGAGGAGCAGTTCCCCGCTCCTCGGGTGCGTCTGGCAGGTCAGCACGTAGCCCGCGGCCACCTCGGCGTCGTCGAGGGCGTGATTCTGGTCCATCGCGGCCACGCCGAGCACGACCTTGGCCCGGCAGGTCCCGCAGGCGCCACCGGCACAGGAGTACGGCGCGTCGACGCCGGCCGCAAGCGCGGCGTCGAGGACGGTCTCTCCCGCGACGGCGAGCTCGAAGGTCGTCTCGGCCCCGCCGAGCATCACGCTGACCCGGCTGACCTGGTTGGAGAGGTCACTGTCGGGAGGTGTGACGGGCTCGACCGCGGAATGGAAGAGCTCGCAGTGCACGCGACCCTGCGCCACGCCCGCCTCGAGGAGGCCGTCGGCGACGTCCTCGACCATCGCCTGGGGCCCGCACAGCAGCCAGGCATCCACCGAGGGGACACGGTCGCCGACCAGCCGGGTGACCAGCGCTCGGTCGATCCGTCCGATCAGCGTGGCGTCCTCCCTCGAGAGGACGTGATGGACCCGGAGCCGGCCGTCGAACTCGGTCACGAGGGCATCCAGCTCATCGCGAAACATCGTGCTGGTCGCAGACCGGTTGCCGTAGACGAGGTCGAAGGTGCTCCCCCGCTCCACCTCGAGAGCCGTCGCGATGATGGAGAGGAGGGGCGTGATGCCCGAGCCGGCGGCCACGCCGACGTACGAGCGCTTCGCGCCCTCGACCAGCGGGATGCCGAAGCGCCCGGTCGGCGTCATCACATCGAGGATGTCGCCGACGCGCACCTCGCCGTTGACGTAGCTGGAGAAGGCTCCGCCCTCGACCCGCTTGACTGCCACGCGCAGCTCGCCGGCCATGGCAGGCGCACACAGGGAGTAGCTGCGCCGCACGTCCCGACCATCGATGACCGCACGGAGCGTCACGTGCTGCCCGGCCGAGTACCGATAGTCCTCGACGAGGTCCTCCGGCACCGCGAAGGAGAGGACGACACTGTCCTCGGTCAGGCGCTCCACGGTGGTGACGCGCAGGGGATGGAAGGCCGCCCTTCGGCTCGAGGGCGCGGGCGCGGAGAGCTGGTCGGTCAGCCGACGCCAGGTCCGGTACTCCTCCGCCGTCAGCGACCGGCCGAACCAGGTCGAGATCGCCGCGTCGCGGTCCAGGTAGGCGGTCTCGTTGCGCCGCCAGGCACGCACGTAGCGGTAGAAGGGCACGCTCGGGTGCAGGTGATGCACCAGGTGGTAGTTCTGGTAGACGAACAGCGGCGTGAGCCACGCCTCGCCACCCACCCGCACGCGAGTGGCACGGTACTTGTTCTCGCGCTGTGTCGCCGTCAGCCCGTGGTGCGGCAGGTAGTCGAACCACCACGCCAGGATCGTGAGGCCGATCCGTTGTGGGACGAGGTACAGGACGACCAGCTCGTACAGGAACCCGGTCGCGGCGACCGCGGCGAAGACGCTCGCCACGGACAAGAACGTGGCGAGCGTGACGACGACCTCGGACCGCGGACGCCCGCGCAGCCGCCGCAGGTAGAACACCACGTACCAGACGTCGATCGTGGCCCACCTGAACGGCAGCTGCCACCACGGCCCCTCGCTGGTCCAGGCGTCAGGGTCGCTGGCCTTGGGCTCATTGGTGTTGCGGTGGTGCTCGATGTGGATGAACTGCATGAGCGGAAAGGTCGTGTACGCCGCCACGAACGGCTGCGACAGGTGCCCGAACGCGTTGTTGAGGCGGGTGTCGGTGCTGATCGCGTGGTGGGTGGCCTCGTGCAGGACCGAGAACATCAAGAAGGTGACTGCGGCGCCGATCGGGACGGTCAGCCACGGCGACCACTGCGCGGCGAGGACGGCCCAGACCTCGAACGTGAAGAGACCCACGGTGCCGACGAAGAGCAGGACCGTCGGCCAGGCCAGTCGGGGCACCGTCTCGCCCGGGTCCGGCAGGCCCAGGACCGCCTGCCTCGCCTCCGGGTTGCGTTCGGTGGTCGGTGCCGTCATCGGGTGCTCCTCTTCCTGGCAGCGGCGGCCGGTCGCCCCACTTTACAAAAGGAGTCTGTTTGTAAACGGAAGGCGGGTCAACTGCGGGTGACCGAGGTCACGCCCGCTCCACCTCCGCCGTCGGCCGGCCCAGAGCGTGCCGTCGGTACCACCGCTTCCCGTGGTAGCGCTGGTAGAACCACGTGAACGACGACAGCGCCCCGCGGTCGTGGAACCAGAACCCCGCCGGGATGTCGTCGAGCGGTGCACTGCGACCGGGCTCGATGTCGGCCACGACCACGCCGGGGCCCTCGCGGCGGTCCCGGCGGGCCAGCACCACTCCCTCGGCGTCACAGATCACCGCCCCACCCTGGAGCCAGCCGCGGTAGGTCAGCGGGCTCCACGGCAGCGGGCATTCGAGGGCTCCCGTATGGGCCGCGTGCACGATCGGGGCCCCGACCACGCGCGCCATTGCCGACGCAACGCCAGCCGCCGTTCGGGCGTTGTCCTCCTCCATCCGACGTGTCAGCGACCGGGGGTGCCAGGCCGGGATGCTCCACCATGCGGAGCCGCCGACTATCAGGTCGACCCGACCGCGGAGGCGGTGCGCCGTCCGGGTGCGCATGAACTCCCAGCACACCGCGGCGCCCACGCTGATCTCGTCCGCGTCGATCACGCCGTCGTCGTCACCCCCGACATAGAAACAGTTCTCCCACATTGTCGGGATGTCCTTGTCGTGGCGCCCCACAACGTCCCCGCGGGGACCCACGAGGAAGAAGGCGTTGCGGTTGTGTCCGTCGGCATCGCGGCAGATGAAGGACCCGCCCACGGTGGCGTTGTGTCGCCGAGCGAGCCGCCGCAGCAGGTCGAGAGCCGGTCCCTCGACCGGCAGGGCAGCGTCTGCCATGCGGTCGGTGAACCCCATCCCGGTCGAGAAGAACTCGGGCAGGACGATCCAGTCAGCCCCCGACGCTCCGGCCTCGTTCGCGAGCAGCTCGGCCCTGCGGAGATTTTCCGCCACGTCGCCCAGCACGGGCTCCATCTGCACTGCCGCTACTCTCAACGCTGGCCTCCGTCGCATGAATGAAATCGGCGAAACCCTATCCATGAGGCAACGGGTCAATGATCGAAGCCTCTTTGAACTTCTGTCGCGTGCCGGGTTCAGTGGAGGCTCCACCTTCTCGCGGTAGTCGCCGGCGTATGTCGGCAACGACGTGTCGTCGGGGATCAGCTCGACGGTGCCGTCGATGACCCCGTTGGGGGATCAGCCGACCACGCAGATCCAGGACGTGGCGATGAAGCTTGCCGCGCTGACCAGGAGGGCGGCCCCGGTGATGCCGGAGAACGCTCCGACGCGGCGGCGGTACTCCAGGGAGAGCGCGATACCGACCGCGGCGAAGATGTGCGGCCAGCCTGACCAGAAACCGATGAAGGTGACGGCCGAGGCCAGGGCGAACCCGAGCGACGCCCTGGCGAGCCTGTCCGGCGTACCGAGCGAGCACGTGTGCCCAGCCAGACGGCGAGCCCGAACCCGACGAGCACAAGTCCTGCGTACGCGCCCAGGTCCTGCAGGGTCGTGGCCGGCGCGTCGTCGGCATCGGCATTGAGCTCGAACAGGTCACCGGCGACCATCGTGGCGGCGAACGTGACCGCACCGACGATCGAGGCGACGAGCGGATGCAGGACGTCGACCCGCTGGCCGGGTCGTGTGGTGATGGTGCTCATGGGGTGTCCTCTCAGTGTGGTGATGAGGCCATGAGCACACCACCGGCGCAGGCCGGGCAGGATGTGTCGGGGGACGCGAACCGACCGGGAGATCTTCCTGCAGGTGGCAGGACTCCTGTCCCGGGACAATCCGCACGGAACGGGCGCACACTGCTGGTATGGGAGCCCTTCACGGTGACCGTGCGCGCCGGCTCGGTGGCTGGGTCCTGGTCGTCCTCGGCCTGCTGTTGCTGGTGAGCGTGCCGCTCTCGCTGTCGGGCGGAGTGATGTCCAGGCCCGGGATCGTGGCTGGTGGTCCCGGCCCTTGGATCGCGGCCTTCGTGCCGGCGTTCATCCTGTCCGGGGGTGTGCTGATCCACCTGCGACCGCGGAACCCGATCGGCTGGATCCTGCTCGTGTCCGGGCTGTTCCAGGTCACCAACCTGGCGGCGGACGCCTACGCCACCCGGGCGCTGACGGACCCCGACGACTCGCTACCCCTGGGGCTGCCCATGTCGTGGCTGGCCTCGTGGACCTGGCCACCGTCGCTCCTGCTGCCGATGCTCGTCCTGCCCGCGCTGTACCCGACCGGTCGGCCATCGTCTCGCTACTGGCGCTGGCACGTTCGGGCCTCGCTGGTGGGGATCGTCCTGGGCGCGCTGGCCATGGCCTCAGGCCGCGGCGGACTCGACGACACCGTGGCTGGGACACGGCTGCCGTGGACGGCACCGGTGTGGACGTCGTACGTGCTGGGGCTGTCGGCAGCCGTCCTGCTGATCGCCGCCGCCGCGAGCAGCATCGTGGGCACGTTCGTGCGGGCCTGGCGGGCCAGCGCCCCCGAACGCCAGCAGCTGCTCTGGCTGATCAGCGTGGTCGCGGTGCTGGTCGCCACGACGTTCAACCCCCCGGAGGTCCTGTTCCTGCTGTCCTACACGCTGATTCCGGTCGCGGTGGCGATCGGTGTGCTCCGCTACGGCCTTCTCGGGATCGAGCTCGCCCTGCGTCGCACCCTCCTCTATGTGCCCCTCACCGTCATGGTCGCTCTGGTGGTGGGTGGGCTGACCACCGCATTGGCACGGTTGGCGCCCGAGGGTCCGCTGCCCCTGCTCGCGGCCTCGGCCGTGGTGGCTGTGGTCCTGGTCCCGGTCGCCGCCTGGATGCGCCGGGCGGTCGACCGGCTGGTGCTGGGCGAGCGCGCCGATCCGCTGGACGTCGTGGATCGGGTCGGAGCCGGTCTCGAGATCGAGCACGACGACCCAGTGGCCTCGATGCTCGAGGCGGTCGCGTCAGCAACCGACGCGTCGTACGCCGTGGTCCGAGATCAGGACGGGCAGTTGCTTGCCCAGGTCGGTGGCACCGGAGAGCCCGTGCTGCGGGTGCCTCTGCGTCATGGCGGCAAGGGCTTGGGGGTGCTCGAGGTCGGGGCGGCGAGCGGCCAGCGGTCGCCGACCGGCCGCGACCTGAGGTTGGTCACCGCCCTGGCACCCCAGCTCGCGGTGGTCGTCGGGTCCAGCCGGCTCACGCAGGACCTCGCCCGCGCACGGATCCGTGTCACCAGGGCAACCCTTGCCGAGCGGGACCGACTCCGCCGGGACCTGCACGACGGCCTCGGCCCCTCGTTGTCCGGCATCGCCCTCGGGCTCGAGGCGGCCTCGACGGCGTACGACGCCGACCCCGACGCGATTCCCGAGCTGCTCCGACGCACACGCACCGAGGCGGACGCAGCGGTGCGCGAGATTCGCAGGGTGCTGGACGGGCTACGCCCAGGCGCCCTGGACATGCACGGACTGGACGGCGCGGTCCGCGACACCGCGTCGTCGCTCGGAATGGGCCAGCCGGGAGCGCCGCACTTCGACTCTGCTCCGACCTGCCGCCGTTGCTCCCACCGAGCATCGAGGAGGCAGCCTTCCGCATCGCCGCCGAGTCGCTCACCAACGTCGTGCGGCACTCGCATGCCAACCACTGTGCGGTCCACCTGCAGCGAGCCAACGGCGACCTGCGGGTCCAGGTCAGCGACGACGGGTGGGGCCTCGGAGTGGACCAGAGCCAGGGCCACGGGCTGGACTCGATGCGCCGCCGTGCCACCGACGTGGGCGGGAGCCTCACCATCGACCCAGCAGACCCCACGGGCACCGTCATCACCGCCGTCCTACCGCTGGAGGCGCCCGCATGACGCTACGCATCGTCGTTGCCGACGACCACCCCATGTATCGCTTCGGGTTGACCGCAGTTCTCAGCCAGGCCGAAGGGATCGAGGTGGTGGCCAGCGTCGGGGACGGCGCTGCACTCATCGCGGCCGTGGCCGAGCACGCGCCCGACCTGGTCCTCACCGACCTTGCCATGCCGGACCTCGACGGCGTGGCCGCCACGCGACAGCTGCTGGAGGCAACGCCGGACCTGCCGATCGTAGCCCTGACAATGTACGAGGACGACGAACACGTCTTCGCCGCCCTGCGCGCCGGGGCCCG
This sequence comes from Nocardioides sp., assembly GCF_025965415.1. Taxonomy (GTDB): domain Bacteria; phylum Actinomycetota; class Actinomycetes; order Propionibacteriales; family Nocardioidaceae; genus Nocardioides. The sequence continues at coordinate 1,385 of NZ_JAOPWY010000105.1, read as the reverse complement.
CGGCTACATCGTCAAAGGGGCCGACGGCGAGGAGATCGTGCGCGCTGTGCACGCCGTGGCTGCCGGCGGCGCGGTGTACGGCGGCAGCGTCGCCCGCCGCATCGTCGCGTTCTATGCCGGGAACAGCACCACGACTGCGACGGAGCGGGCCTTCCCCGACCTCACTCCGCGGGAGCGGGACGTGCTCGAGCTGCTCGCACTCGGGTGCCGCAACCACGAGATCTCCCGGCGGCTGTCGATGTCCGAGAAGACCGTGCGAAACCACGTGTCCCAGGTCCTGACCAAGCTCCGGGTGCCCGACCGCACCGCAGCGGCGCTCAAGGCCCGCGAATCCGGGATCGGCTGAACCTAGGTCGCCGTAGGACACCCATCTCGGACGAGCCTGAACGCGGCCGAACGTCGCACATCTCGTCTGCACCGCAGTCACTCGGTTCGGTGGGTGCTACTCATGTACCTACGCCCCGGCGGGTTTGCTCAATGAGGGTCGTAGCAGGCGAGCAGCAACGCGAGGTCGTCGTTGAGGGCATGGCCGGCTGCCTGCTTGAGAGAGGCCAGCAGGCCGTCCAGCGCCGTGTCGAAGTCGGCTTGTCCGACCAAGGGCAGGAACGGGGCGGAGTCGACGAACGCACCTGTGGGCGAGCGAGCCTCGATCAACCCATCGGTGAACAGAAGCAGTCGGTCGCCGGCCGCCAGCTTGCCCCGTCCGATCACCGGATCGACCCCGAGACCGAGCGGCGGTGAGTGGTCCAGCTCAATCGTGTCGACGTCACCGCGGGCGGAGAGGAGCACCGGCGCGGGATGGCCACACGAAACGACGTCGAAGCGGCCGTCGCTCTCGATGTCGACGAGGACGGCTGTCACGAAGTCCTCGGCGTCGGGCAGGTAGGGAACGATGCGGCGGTCGATCTCGAGGGCCACCTGAGCGACGTCTCCGTTGCTGGCAGCCGCGGCCCTGAACTCGCCGAGCACCACGGTGGCGGTGCGGACCGCGGAGAGGCCCTTGCCTCGCACGTCGCCGACCAGCAGCCGCACGGACGACGGCCCGCGAACGACCTCGTAGAGGTCGCCACCGATCTGGGCTTCCCGGGCAGCCGACAGGTAGCGGGCCGACAACGCGACCGGACCGACCCGCGCGGGCGGCGGGGCGAGGATCGCCCGCTGGGCGGCCTCGGCCACCAAGGTGACTCCCGCCAACCGCTCGGACTGCTGCTCGAAGCTGACGGCTGTGTCCAGGGCGACCGCCACCCGGTCGGCCACCGCCTCGAGGAAGGCGCAGTCCTCCTCGCTGTAGCGACGGCCGGACTCAGCGTGGATGAGCGTCAACGTCCCGACGACGCCCCCATCGCGACCGGCCAGCGGCACGATGAGCGCGCTGGTGAGGCCCA
>NZ_JAOPWY010000080.1 GCF_025965415.1 Nocardioides sp. | reverse complement strand
CCCGGAGTTCGGCTGCCGAATGGGCATCTGCCTGACCTGCACGTCCCGCAAGACCGAGGGCACCGTCCGCAACGTGCTCACCGGCGAGGAGTCCGCCCTGCCCGACGAGGAGATCCGCATCTGTGTCTCCGCCCCCGTGGGCAGCTGCTCCGTCGATCTCTGACCGGTACGCGAGCAGGTCGCGCCGCGACCTGCCCCAGCACCTTCAACGAAAGGCATCCCTGACATGAGCACCGCCACCCCCACCAGTGCCAACGACAACAAGCTGACCCCCGAGCAGATCGAGGCCTTCGGCAACGAGATGGACGCGATCCGTCAGCGGCTGATCGGCCAGCTCGGCGAGGAGGACGCGAACTACATCCGCGGCATCGTCAAGAAGCAGCGGCAGTTCGAGGTCGCCGGCCGGGCGCTGATGTACCTCCCGCCCGCCTGGCCCCTGGCCGTAGCCGCCCTGAGCGTCTCCAAGATCCTCGACAACATGGAGATCGGGCACAACGTGATGCACGGCCAGTACGACTGGATGGGTGACCCGGGCCTGAACTCGCGCATGTACGAGTGGGACAACGTGTGCCCCAGCGACCAGTGGAAGTACTCCCACAACTACATCCACCACACGTTCACCAACATCCTCGGCAAGGACCGCGACATCGGCTACGGCATCCTCCGCATGGACGAGGACCAGAAGTGGCACCCCTACTACCTCGGCAACCCGGTCTACGCCCTGCTGCTGATGGTCTTCTTCGAGTGGGGCGTCGCGATGCACGACCTCGAGGTCGAGAACATCGTCAGGGGCACGCGCACGCTGGAGGAGAACAAGCCGCTGCACGCGGGGATCATGCGCAAGGTCCGGCGCCAGGCGCTCAAGGACTACGTGCTGTTCCCGGCGCTCACCGGACCACTCTTCCCACTCACCCTTGCCGGCAACGCGACCGCCAACCTGGTCCGCAACGTCTGGGCGTTCAACATCATCTTCTGCGGCCACTTCCCGGCCGGCGCCGAGACCTTCACCCAGGAGCAGTGCGAGGACGGTGCCGACGGCAAGGAGACCCGCGGTCACTGGTACTACCGGCAGGTCCTCGGCTCGGCCAACATCTCCGGCGGTCGGCTCTTCCACGTCATGTCGGGCAACCTGAGCCACCAGATCGAGCACCACCTGTTCCCCGACCTGCCCGCGAGGCGCTACCCCCAGATCGCGCCCGAGGTCCGGGAGATCTGCCAGCGGTACGGCATCGACTACACGACCGGTCCGCTGCGCAGGCAGCTGAGCAGCGTGGCGAGGAAGATCTGCCGCCTCGCGCTGCCGGGGCGCACGACCACGCGGCCGTCCGAGCCGGTGGCCGCACGTCCGCTGGCGGCCTAGTCCTCGGGGTCGTCGAGCCTGGCCAGCCAGACGGCCAGCCGCTCGATCGGCGTCTCGAAGTCGGGATGCGCGTCGACGAAGGCCTGCAGCTGCTCGGCGAGCCAGGCCAGGGTGACCTCCTCGTCACCCCGGCGCCGCTCGAGCTCCTCGATCCCGCGGTCGGTGAAGTACATCGGTGACCGGCTGCCTCAGTAGTCGTTGCCGCTGCTGCGGGGCGTCTCGAAGGCCGCGTCGAGGAGCGTCTTCTGCTCCTCCACGTGGCGCTTCACCGTGCCCACCGACGGCGACGCCGACGACGGGCGGGTGATCGGCTCCACCGTCAGGCCCAGCTCGGGCCAGACGGTGAGCTGGTAGTGCGGCCACGGGCCCATGTTGCGCGGCTCGTCCTGCACCCAGCGGATCGCCTTGAGGTGGGGGTACTTCGCGACCTCGGCGCGGATCTCGTCGAGCGGGTTGGGGTAGAGCCGCTCGATGCGCCCGATCGCGAACTTCGCGCCGTTCTCCCGCTTGGCGCGCTCGACCATGAGGTCCCAGGTCACGCGACCCGAGCACATGATCAGCGTCTCGACCTGCGCGGGGTCCGCGTCGGCGTCACCGATGAAGGGGCGGAACGTCGTGTCGCCCACGAAGTCGGCCGGCTGCGAGGCCGCCTCCTTGCGCTTGAGCATCGACTTGGGGGTGAACACGATGAGCGGTCGGTGCTCCTCGCCGAGCGAGTGCCGGCGCAGCAGGTGGAAGTACGACGCCGGGGTGGACGGCTGGGCGACCACCATGGCGTCCTCGGCGCACATCGTCAGGAAGCGCTCGATGCGGGCCGAGCTGTGGTCCGGCCCCTGGCCCTCGTAGCCGTGGGGGAGCAGCAGGACGACGCCCGACTGCTGGCGCCACTTGGTCTGGCCCGCGGAGATGAACTCGTCGATGACCGTCTGCGCGCCGTTGACGAAGTCGCCGAACTGCGCCTCCCAGAGGACGAGCGCCTCGGGGCGGGCCACGGAGTAGCCGTACTCGAAACCGAGGGCGGCGTACTCCGAGAGCAGCGAGTCGTAGACGTGGAACTTGGCCTGGTCCTCGGTGAGGTTGGTCAACGGCGTCCACTCGTCGGCGTTGACCCGGTCGATGATCGTCGCGAAGCGGGACACGAACGTGCCGCGGCGCGAGTCCTGGCCGGCCAGCCGCACCGGGCGGCCGTCCATGAGCAGCGAGCCGAAGGCCAGGATCTCGCCGGTGCCCCAGTCGATGGGGCCGTCGGTGATCGCGGCCGCGCGGCGCTGCAGCTGCGGCATCACCTTCGGGTGGACCGTAAAGTTCTCCGGCGGCGTGACGTAACTGTCGGCGATCCGCTTGAGGACCTCCGGGCTCACCGCGGTGGAGAAGTCGCCCGCCGGCTTGTCCGGGTAGTCGGGGACGGTGGTCCACTCGGTGGGCGCCTCGGAGCTGGCCTCGCGCACCTCGGTGAAGACCCGCTCCAGCTGCTGCTGGTAGTCCTTGAGGACCTGCTCGGCCTCCTCGATCGTGATGTCGCCACGGCCGATGAGGGACTCGGTGTAGAGCTTGCGCACCGAGCGCTTCTGCTCGATCAGGTCGTACATCAGCGGCTGGGTGTACGACGGGTCGTCGCCCTCGTTGTGCCCGCGGCGGCGGTAGCAGACGAGGTCGATGACGACGTCCTT
>NZ_JAOPWY010000073.1 GCF_025965415.1 Nocardioides sp. | reverse complement strand
CGGCGGGGGCGGCGGGAGGTCGCCGGCCAGGTCGGTCAGCTCGGGCCGGGGGGCGGCCTGGGTGAGGTCGGGGTCAGGCGGGATCCAGGCCTGGGGCGCCTCGTCGACCTCGCCGCCCATCGCGTCGACGAGGGCCGCGGTGAAGGACTCGATGTCGTCGTAGCGGTCCTCGCGGTCCTTGGACAGCGCCCGGAGCACCACCGCCTCGGCCTCGGGGTTGTCGATCTCCATCGGCGGTGGCGGCGCCGGGTCCTCGGCCGCGCCCAGGCTGGTGTGGTGGTAGGGCTGGTGACCGGCCAGGAGGTAGTAGCTCAGCGCGGCGAGGGAGAACTGGTCGGCCCGCGGGTCCAGGCCCTCGCCCAGCGCCTGCTCGGGAGCGACGTACGTCGGGGTGCCGCCCACCATGGTGAGGCGCGACGACATGTCCATCGCCTTGCCCAGCCCGAGGTCGCCCACCATGGCCACGACCTGCGAGCCCCGGGCGCTCTCGACCGTGCGGAAGAGCACGTTGGCGGGCTTGACGTCGCGGTGGAGCACCCCGCGGTCGTGCAGCGCGGCGAGGCCCCGGCCGACCTGGGTGATGACGGTCAGCGCCTGGCCGGGCTCGAGCGGGGCGAGCTCGAGGCGGTCGGCCAGCGTGCCCTGGTCGGCGTACGCCATGACGAGGTAGGGGCGGTCGTCGGCGAGCTCTCCGGCGTCGTAGACCGTCACGACGTGCGGCGACTCGACCTTGCGCAGGAAGCGGCCCTCCTCGAGGAAGCGCTGGCGGATGTGGAGGTCGCCGGTCCAGTTGTCGGCGAGGACCTTGATCGCCACCGGGGAGTCGAGGTGCTCGTCGTAGGCGAGCCAGACGGTCGCGAAGGCTCCCGACCCGATGCGGCGGCGCACCGGGTAACGACCGAGACGGGAGGGAGCGGACACCCGGGCATTATCGTGCAGGGGTGAGCAATTCGGGGGACCACGGCGTCGCGTTGGCGCCCGACGACATCGACGCACTGGCGCGGAGCGCCCGCGACGGCGACCGCGACGCGCTGGAGTCGCTGCTGGCGGAGGTGCGCCCGCGGGTCCTGAACATCTGCCGCGGGGTCCTCCCCTACTCGGGCGACGCCGAGGACGCCTGCCAGGAGGCGATGCTCAACGTCGCGACGAAGATCGGCTCGTGGGGCGGCCGCGGCCGGTTCACGACCTGGTTGCACGTCGTGTCCGTCAACAGCTCCCGGACGACGTACCGGCGGCTGAAGAACCTGGCCACGCCGACCGACTTCGAGGACGGCGCCCACGACCGGCCCGACCCCCGCACCACCAGCGTCATCGCCGGGACCCGCCTCGACCTGCTCGAGGCGATGGACACGATCGAGCGCGACCACCCGCAGTTCGTCGAGCCGCTGCTGCTGCGCGACGTCTACGGGCTCCCCTACGACGAGATCGCCGCCCTGGTCGGCGCCCCGCTCGGCACCGTGAAGGCGCAGATCCACCACGGCCGCAAGCTGGCGCGTCCCCTCCTCCGGGGCGATCGGTGAGGCGGGGAGCCGCCGCTGCCGCGGGCCTGTCGCTCGCACTGCTCGCCGGCTGCTCCTCCGGCGCCGAGTCGCCCGACGAGCTCGCCAGCCCGACCGCCTCGACCGCGACCGACTCCGAGGAGACGGTCGCGCCGACCTCGGACGCACCCGTGGCGGACCCGGTCGAGCCGGACCTCGACCTCGCGCTCTCGACGCCCGTGGAGGACAGCGTCTACCCCGACGTCGGCGACCCGGGTGTCGACGCCCTGCTCTACGACCTCGACCTCGCCTGGGACCCGCTGGACGAGCGGCTCACGGCCAGCGCGGTCGTCACCTTCCGCGCCACGCGCACGGCTCCGCGCTTCCAGCTCGACCTCGGGCGGGGCCTCACCGTCGGCGACGTCCGGCTCGACGACGAGGGCGTCGGCTTCGTGCGACGGGGCAAGAACCTCGTCGTGCAGGCGCCGGTGGAGGCCGACGGGCGCTACGAGCTCGCCCTCGACTACGTCGGCACGCCGCGGCCCGCGCCGGCCCCGACGACCCGCAGCGACTTCTCCACGACCGGTTTCACCGTCACCGGCACCGGCGAGGTGTGGACGATGCAGGAGCCGTACGGCGCCTACACCTGGTACCCCGTCAACGACCAGCCGTCCGACAAGGCCCTCTACGACGTGACCGTGCAGGCACCCGCTCCCTGGACCGGCATCTCCAACGGCCGGCTCACCCGTCTCACCACCGAGGGCGGCACCACCACCACGTCGTGGCAGCTCACCGAGCCCGCGTCGTCGTACCTCGTCACGCTCGCGATCGGCGACTACGCCCACAGCAGCAACACCACCGATGGCGGCCTGCGTGTCGACTACTGGACCCCGCGCGGCATGGTCCTCGGCCGCGACCAGGTGCAGACGGCCGCCGCGTCGATCGACTGGATCGAGAGCAGGCTCGGCCCCTATCCCTTCGACTCCCTCGGCCTCGTGGTCACCGACTCGCAGAGCGCGATGGAGACCCAGACGATGGTGACGCTGGGCAGCAACGAGTACGTCCTCTCGCCGCAGGTGATCGCCCACGAGCTCGTGCACCAGTGGTACGGCGACCAGGTCTCGCCCGCCGACTGGCGCGACGTCTGGCTCAACGAGGGGATGACGATGCTGATGCAGTGGATCTACGAGGACGAGCACGACATCCGGCCGCTGCGCACGACCCTGCAGGACGCCCGCGCGGGCGACCAGGGCCTGCGTGACGAGTACGGCCCGCCCGGCGCCTACGACCCGCGGCAGTTCGGCGGGTCCAACATCTACTACCCGCCCGCCCTCATGTGGAACGAGCTGCGCGTCGAGCTCGGCGACGACGAGTTCTACCGCATCGCCCGCTCGTGGCTGGCGGACAACGACGGCACCTCCGTGACGCGCGAGCAGGTCTTCGACCACTGGGAGTCCGAGACCGGCCGCGAGCTGTCGGGGTTCTTCGACCGGTGGATCACCGGCACCAGGACCCCGCGGCCCGGCGTGCCGGAGGGCTCAGCATGAGCCGCCTCTCCGCCCACGACCTCATCGACCTGGTGCTCGACGACGGGTCCTGGTCGTCGTGGGACGCCGCGCCGTCGCGCGACGGGATCAGCGCGGCGTACGCCGCCGAGCTGGCCGCCGCGGCCGAGAAGTCCGGCGTCGACGAGTCGGTGCTGACCGGCGAGGCGCGCATGCACGGGCGGCGCATCGCCGTGCTGGTGGGCGAGTTCGGCTTCCTCGCCGGCTCCATCGGCCGCGCGGCGGCCGACCGGATCGTGGCGGGGATCGAGCGCGCCACCCGCGAGGGGCTGCCCCTGGTGGCCGCGCCGATCAGCGGCGGCACGCGGATGCAGGAGGGCACGCCGGCCTTCGTCCAGATGGTGCGGATCTCCGCGGCCGTCGCGGCGCACCGCACGGCGGGCCTGCCCTACCTCGTCTACCTGCGCCACCCGACGACCGGCGGCGTGATGGCGTCGTGGGGCTCGCTCGGGCACGTCACCGTCGCCGAACCCGGTGCCCTCGTGGGCTTCCTGGGTCCCCGCGTCTACGAGGCGCTCTACGACAAGCCGTTCCCCAGCGACGTACAGACCTCGGAGAACCTCTACGCCCACGGCATCATCGACGCGGTCCTGCCGCCCGAGGAGATCGCCGACATCCTCGACCGCGCCCTGACGATCCTGATGGCTGCGCGAGAGGGGGTCGCCCCGGTCGCCGACCCCGGCCAGGAGCCCGTCCCCGACGTCGACGCGTGGGACTGCGTGACCAGATCGCGGCGCCCCGACCGCCCCGGCGTACGCCGGCTGCTGCGCTACGCCGCCAGCGACGTCGTACCCCTCAACGGCACCGGGCAGGGCGAGTCGGACCCCGGCCTCCTCATCGCGCTGGCCAGGTTCGGCGAGGCGCCGTGCGTCTTCCTCGGCCAGGACCGACGCGGCCAGACGACCGACCACCCGCTGGGGCCGGAGGCGCTGCGCGAGGCCCGCCGCGGGATGCGGCTCGCGTCCGAGCTCGGGCTGCCCCTCGTCACGGTCATCGACACCCAGGGCGCCGCGCTCTCGGCCGACGCTGAGAACGGCGGCCTCGCCGGCGAGATCGCCCGATCGCTCGCCGACCTGGTCACGCTCGACGCGCCCACCCTGTGCCTGATGCTCGGCGAGGGCAACGGCGGCGGCGCGCTGGCGCTCCTGCCGGCCGACCGGGTCGTCGCCGCCCAGCACGCCTGGCTCTCACCGCTTCCGCCTGAGGGCGCGTCGGCGATCGTGCACCGCGACCTCGACCATGCGGCGGAGATGGCCCGCGCCCAGCACGTGCGGGCGATCGACCTCCACCGCCGCGGCATCGTCGACCGGATCGTCGCGGAGAAGCCCGACGCCGCCGACGAGCCGGAGGAGTTCTGCCGACGGGTCGGGGCGGTGCTCGAGCACGAGCTCAGCGCGCTGCTCGCGGCCGGGCCGGGGTCGGCGGAGAAGCGGGCTCGGCGCTACGTCTGAGGTGCGTTGCTGGGCGATCGGCGGTGCGTGCGCCACGAGCGGTGCGTGAGCCACGTTCCTGCTGCCCGGAACGTGGCTGGATCACCGCTCCTCGGGGGATCGGCCGGCGCGTGAGGCACGTTCCGCGGTCGCAGCACCCGCGTGGCACACCGCTCCGGTATCCGGGCGGTGCTCGAGCCACGTTCCTGCTGCCCGGAACGTGGCTGGATCACCGCTCCTCGGGGGTCCCCTGCGCCGCCTCCGCCGCAGCCTCTTCCTGCGCCTCGACGACCTCGGCCTCCGTGACGGCCTCGACCGGCTCGACCTCCGGCTCGACCTCCGCCTCGGCTGGCACGGCCGGCGCCATCGCGACGCCGGGCACGCCGGTGCCCGAGAGGGTGGCGAGCATCTGGCGGACGTTGGAGAGCTGGGCGTTGATGCTGTCGCGACGCTGGGCGGCGGCCGCGAGCTCACGCTCGGACTCGGCCCGCACCCGGTCGGCCGTCGCGCGGGCCTCGGAGACCATCGAGGTCGAGCGGTCCTCGGCGTCGGCGAGCATCCGGGCGATGCGGGCCTCCGCGTCGGCGCGGCTGCGCTCCAGGGCCGCCTCGGTGTCGCGGTTGCGGGCCGTCATGGCGTCGAGCTCGGCCTGGGTCGCGGCCTGCTGGGCCTGGAACTCCGAGGTGGACCGCTGCCGGCGCTCGGCCAGCGTGGTCTCGAAGTCGGCCGCGGCCTGGGCGGCCCTGGCCCGCGCATCCTCGTGGAGCGCCTCGGCCTCGGCACGGCGGGCGGAGGCGTCCCGCTCGGCGGCGTCGCGCTCGGAGTCGGCGGCCTTGCGCGCGTCGGCGAGGAGTCGCCCGCTCTCCGCCTCGGCGTCGCGGCGGGTCTCCTCGGCGTACCGGTCGGCGTCGGCGCGCACCGCGCCCGCCTCGACCTCGGCGTCCTTGCGCAGCGCCTCGACCTCCCCGATCACGCGGTCGCGGATCTCGGCGGCCTCGGCCTCGGCGAGGGAGAGGATCTGGCCGACGCGCTCGCCGAGGTGGTCGTACGTCGGCAGCTCGGGCTCGTGCGCCTCCCGCGAGACCAGCGCCTCGCGCGACGTGGCGGCCTCGCTGCGGGCCTGCTCCGCGGCGGCCTCCGCGGCCTCGAGCCGCTGCCGGAGGTCGGCGGCCTCGCTCTGGGCCTGACCGAGCGCCCGCTCGACCTCGCCCGGGTCGTATCCGCGCCGCACTGTCGTGAACATCTCTTCAGGCATCGGGGTTCTCCAGGTCGTGAGGCGGTGCAGGGGTGGGGGTCGGGGGGTCGCGGAAGATCGTGGCGGGGCCGGCTTCCCGCTCGGGGACGGAGAGCGCCTCGATGACGCCGGAGAGCTGCCCGAGCTCGGCGGCGATGCCGTCGCGCTGCGCCTGGAGCTGGGCGATCTCGGCCCGGGCCCGCTCCTGCGCGCGGCGCGCGCCCTCGCGGAGCTGGTCGGCCTCGGCCCGCCCCTCGGCGACGAGCACCAGCGCCTCCTCGCGGGCCCGGCGGCGGTCCTCGGCGGCCTCGGAGCGGGTGCGGGTGACCTCCTCGGCGACGAGCGCGCGCAGGCTGGCCGCGCCGGACTCCGCCTCTGCGCGGCGCCGCTCCAGGCGCGCTACTGCGCGCTCGGACTCGTCGGTCGCGTCGGCGACAATGCGCGCGGCCTCGGCGTCGGCACGCTCGCGGACGGCCGTCGCCTCGCTCTCCGCCTCGGCGGCCGCCAGGGCGGCGACCTGCGCGATGTCGTCGGCACGCTGCCGGGCGTCGACGAGCTCGAGGGCCATCCGCCCGGCGACCGCGGCGATGACGCGCTGGAGGCGACGGCGTACGGCGGCGGTGTGCGCGGCGACCTCCGCGTGGCCGGCCTTGCGGATCGCGTCGGCCTCGTCGGCGGCACCGTCGAGCACGGAGCGGACCGTCGCGGTCGCCCACTCGGTCTGCTCGGCGGCCTGGCGCAGCTTGTCCTCGCTCTCCGCGCGGGCTGCGGCCAGGGTGGCGTCGGCCTCCTGCCGGACGCGTTCGGCCTCGGCCGCCGTCGTCCGGCGCAGCTCGTCGGAGTGGCGGGTGACCTCGTCGAGCATCCGCGCCGACTCGTCGGAGGCGCTGGCGCGGAGCGACTCGGCCTCCGTCGTCGCGGACGCGAGGTGGTGCTGGCCCGAGGCACGCGCCTCCTCGACCAACCGGGTGGCGGTCTCCTGGGCGCCGGCGATCGTGGCCTCTGCCTCGGCCCTCGCCGACCCGAGCAGGGCGGCCTTCTCGGAGGCCGCGGTGTCGCGCAGCTCCTGCGCCTCGGCGCGGAGCGCGGCGGCCTCCTCCTGCGCGCGGGTGCGCAGCTGCTCACCCTCCAGCCGTGCCTGCTCGACCTCGTGGTCGCGCGCACCGGAGGCGGAGCTCATCAGGAGGGCGGCCTGCTCGTTGGCGTCGACCACGATGGTGGCGGCCTCCTCGGAGGCACCGGCCAGCACCTCCTCGGCCTGCTTGCGGGCCCGACCTGCCTCGGCGCGGTCGGCCTCGGCCTCGGCCATCAGCCGGCGGGCCTCCTCGCGCAGCACGGCGAGGTCGGCGGTCAGCCGCTCGGCCTCCTGGCGGGCCTCGCTCTGCAGCTGGTCGGCGACCTGCTGGGCGCGAGCGAGCAGCGCGGCAGTGGTCGACTCGCCTGTGGCAGCCGTGGCGGCATCGAGGGCCATGTCCCCGCTCCCTTCGCGCACGTTCCGAGATCGGCATTGTCGCAGCGCGGCAGCACGGATGACAAAGGGTCCGTCCCCCCGTTGCGCTGACAGCGAACCGTCTTGTCCGCTCCCGGCCCGGACAGGTGGAGTGACCCCATGAAGCTCCTCGTGCTCGGCGGTACCCGGTTCCTCTCCCGCGAGGTCGCGGCGCAGGCGGTGGCACGGGGGTGGGACGTCACCTGCGCCTGCCGCGGCACGTCGGGCCCGCTTCCCGACGGGGTGACGCACCTGCCGTGGGACCGGGCCGATGAGCCCCCCACCGCAGTCACCGAGGGTGGGTGGGACGCGGTGGTCGACGTCGCGCGGCTCCCCTCCCACGTCCGGAGCGCGGTGGCGGCGACGTCCGGGGCCCACTGGGTCTTCGTCTCGACCGTGAGCGTCTACGCCGACAACACCTCCCCCGCGATGGAGCCGCTCGTCGAGCCGGTGACCGACGACGTCGACCTGGCCGCCGACCCCGAGGCCTACGGCGGGATGAAGGTCGCCTGCGAGCAGGTCGTCCGGGATCACGCCTCGTCGTCGGTGATCGCCCGCCCGGGCCTGATCGTCGGCCCTGGGGACCCGACCGGGCGCTTCGCCCACTGGCCCCAGCGCCTGGCCCGTGGCGGCGAGGTGCTCGCGCCGGGGCGACCGGACGACGTCGTCCAGGTGATCGACGTACGCGATCTCGCCGCGTGGCTCCTCGACCTGTCCGAGGCCCGCACCACGGGGGTCTTCGACGCGGTCGGGCAGCCGATGGCGCTCGGTGAGCTGCTCGCGCTGGCCGCCGCCGGGGTCGGCAACGCCTCGCCGGACCTCACCTGGGTCGACGCCGACTTCCTCGAGGCCCGGGGCGTCGTCCCCTGGGCCGGCGAGGACTCGCTGCCGCTGTGGCTGCCGCGCCCGGAGTACGGCGGCATGCTGGCGCACGACCCCGGCCCGGCCGTCGCGGCCGGGCTGCGGCTGCGGTCCGTCGAGGAGACCGCCCCAGGGTGCCTCGACTCGCCGGTCACGGCGCTCACGGCCGAGCGCGAGGCCGAGGTGCTGGCCGCCTGGCACGGCCGCTGACCTGGGTCGAGCGGTGGTCCAGCCACCGTTCCGGGCGTCGGAACGTCGCTGGGCCACCGTTCGAGGTCAGGTCAGAAGAGCAGGGCCGTCCCCGGGTCCTGGAGGATCCCGGCGACGTCGGCCAGGAAGCGCGAGCCCTTCTCGCCGTCGATGTGACGGTGGTCGAAGGACAGCGCCAGCGTGGTGACGTCGCGGACCACGATCTCACCGGACTCGTCCACCCACGGCCGCTTGTTGATCGCACCGAAGCAGAGGATCGCGGACTCACCGGGGTTGATGATCGGCGTGCCGGCGTCGACGCCGAAGACCCCGACGTTGGTGATCGTGAAGGTGCCGCCCGCCATCTCCGCGGGCTGCGTCTTCCCGTCGCGCGCGGTCGCGGTGAGCTCGCCCAGCGCCGCCGCCAGCCCCGTCATCGACAGGGCGTCGGCGTCCTTGACGTTGGGCACGACCAGACCGCGCGGCGTGGCTGCGGCGATGCCGAGGTTGACGTAGTGCTTGTAGACGACCTCCTGCGCGGCGTCGTCCCAGTAGGAGTTGATCTCCGGGGTCTTCTTGATCGCCAGGATCACCGCCCGCGCGAGCACGAGCAGCGGGCTGACCTTGACGTCGCAGAACTCCGGGCGCTTCTTGAGCCGGGCCACGAGCTGCATGGCCGCGGTCACGTCGACGGTGATCCACTCGGTGACGTGCGGGCTGGTGAAGGCCGACTGGCTCATCGCCGTCGCCATCATCTTTCGCACGCCCTTGATGGGCTCGCGGGTCTCCCGCTCGCCCGGCGCTGCGGCGACGGCTGCCGGAGCCGCGGCCGGCGCGGCAGGCGCAGCGCCGCGGGTCGCGGACTGGACGTCCTCGCGGGTGATGGAGCCCGACGGCCCCGACCCGGTCAGCGTGGTCAGGTCGACCCCGAGGTCCTTGGCCAGCTTGCGCACCGGCGGCTTCGCCAGTGCTCGTACGTCGCTGGGCTCGGCCTGGGCGGCCCCCGGGACGAGCGCCTCGGCGGGGGCTGCCGGAGGTGCGGGTCGCTGGTCGACGGCCGGCACCGGTGACTCGTCGGCCGGCAGCACGTCCTG
>NZ_JAOPWY010000066.1 GCF_025965415.1 Nocardioides sp. | reverse complement strand
GAGGACGTGTGGGGAGCGCTGCGCACCGCCCAGGCCGACGGCTTCGTCGCCGCCCTGCCGGAGGGCCTCGACACCAAGCTCGGCGAGCGCGGCACGTCGCTGTCCGGCGGCCAGCGCCAGCGCCTGTCGCTGGCCCGTGCGCTGGTCCGCCGTCCCCGGCTGCTGATCCTCGACGACGCGACGTCGGCGGTGGACCCGGAGGTCGAGGCCCGCATCCTCGCCTCGCTGCGCGAGGACCGCCGCGAGGGTGGTGGCGCCGAGGCGTCGCTGGTCGTCGTGGCCTACCGCAAGGCGACCATCTCGCTGGCCGACGAGGTCGTGCACCTCGACGAGGGCCGCATCGTCGGCCGCGGCACCCACGCCGAGCTGCTGGTCTCGAGCCCCGACTACGCCCACCTCGTCAACGCCTACGAGGTCGACGCCGAGGTCGACGCCGACCTAGAGGGGACCGCGCGATGAACCCACCCCACGACGGTCTCGACCTCCCCCGCTTCGCTCCTCCGTCCGACAACGCCGCAGGGACCCCGAGATGAGCACCACTGCCCCCACCTCCGGCACCCGGATGGACAGCGGCGAGGACATCGGCGCGATCGCGACGATCCGCCTCGGCATGAAGTACTCACCCGAGCTGCGCGAGGGCCTCGGGGTCACGCTGCTGCTCGCGGTGATCGCGTCGTGCGGCCAGGTCGTGGTCCCGATCGCGGTCCAGCAGACCCTGGACCGCGGCCTCAACGCCCCCGGCGGGCCCCGCTTCGACTTCGTCGCGTGGATGGGCGTGCTCGCGGCCCTTGCGATCGTCGTCACCAGCGTGGCGTCCTACGGCATGACGAGCCGGCTCTTCACCACCTCCGAGCACGGCCTGGCCACGCTGCGCACCAAGGCGTTCCGCCACGTCCACGACCTGCCGCTGCTCACCCAGAACACCGAGCGCCGCGGCGCACTGGTCTCGCGCGTCACCTCCGACGTCGACCAGGTCAGCCAGTTCCTCGTCTTCGGAGGTCTCATCTTCGTCGTCAGCATCGGGCAGATGCTCGTGGCGACCGTGCTGATGCTGGTCTACAGCTGGCAGCTCGCCGCGGTGGTGTGGATCTGCTTCATGCCGCTGTTCCTCTCGATCCGCTGGTTCCAGAAGAAGCTCTCGGCCGCCTACACCGTCGTACGCCACCAGGTGGGCGTGCTGCTCGGTGCGATCTCCGAGCCCGTCGTGGGCGCGTCCGTGGTCCGCTCCTACGGCGTCGAGGACCGCACCCAGGCGCGCATCGACACCGCCATCCAGGACTGGCAGGACGCCTACACCCACGCGCAGACCTACACGGTCACCTCGTTCTCGCTCGGCGGCCTCTCCGCCGGCCTGGCCAACGCCGGCGTGATCGTGATCGGCGTGCTGCTCGGCTTCACCGGCGACATGACGCCCGGCCGCGTGCTCGCGTTCGCGTTCCTGGTCACGCTGTTCGTCGGACCGGTCCAGATGGGCACGCAGATCCTCACCGACGCGCAGAACGCCATCGCGAGCTGGCGCCGCGTCCTCGGCATCCTCGAGACCCCGGCCGACCTCGTCGACCCCGGTCCCGACGGCGAGCGGCTGCCCCGCGGTCCGATCGACGTGCGCTTCGCCGACGTCACCTTCTCCTACCCCGACGGTCCTCCGGTGCTGCGCGACGTCGACCTCGCGATCGAGGCCGGCACCCGGGTCGCCATCGTCGGCGAGACCGGGTCGGGCAAGTCGACCTTCGCCAAGCTGCTGACCCGCCTGATGGACCCCGTCGACGGCGCGGTGCTGCTCGACGGCGTCGACGTACGCCGCATCGACGCGCAGTCACTGCGGCGCAGCGTCGTCCTGGTGCCCCAGGAGGGGTTCCTGTTCGACGACACCATCGCCGCCAACGTCCGCTACGGCAAGCTCGACGCCTCCGAGGAGGAGATCCGCGCGTCCGCCGTGCAGCTCGGCATCGACGACTGGCTCGCCGGGCTGCCGCGCGGCCTGCACACCCTGGTCGGGCAGCGCGGCGAGTCGCTCTCGGCGGGGGAGCGGCAGCTGGTCGCCCTGCTGCGCGCGCACCTCGCCGACCCCGACCTGCTGGTCCTCGACGAGGCCACGAGCGCGGTCGACCCGGCGCTGGAGATGCAGATCGGCCGGGCTCTCGAGCGGCTGATGCAGTCGCGCACGTCGGTGACGATCGCCCACCGGCTCTCGACCGCGGAGAACGCCGACGAGGTGATCGTGGTCGACAAGGGACGGGTCGTCCAGCGGGGGCCGCACGCGGAGCTGGTCACGCAGGCCGGGAGCGTCTACTCCGGCCTCCACACCAGCTGGATCGCGCAGCACTCCCACCAGTAGGGGAGCGGCGCGGTGGCGGGCAGGTTCAGGAGGCCAGGACCTGGGAGATGAGCATGTCGACGTCGAAGTAGTCCGACTCGGTGCCCGGCGCCACCACGGCGACGGAGCGCGCGAGGAAGTCGTGGATGTCGGACGCGCGGGCCATCAGGACCAGGTGGCCGTCGGGGGAGCTGAGCTCGATGCTGACCATCGCCCGGCCGCTGAGGCCGATGGCCGGGGCCACGTGCACGTCGCCGTCGCCCACGGGGGACTCGGTGCCCCGGGCGAGCAGGTCGCGCCCGAAGGTCCACACGAGGTTGCCGTCGGAGGTGACGAAGGTCATCGCCACCGCGAACGGGTCGGAGCTGCGGTAGCCCAGGACCGTGTCGATCTCGTGGCGGATGCCACGCTCGTCCATGCACTCGACAGTGATGTCCAACGAGACGTCGGACAAGGTGTGTCCACCGGACGTGTTCATCGAGGCTCCTTCGGTTCCTGGCGGCTTGGTTGCTCATGAGACGGCATCGAGGACCCCCCATGATGCGAAACAGCGAAATATGACCCGAAGCGGTCCAGACCGCTTCTTGACATTGACTCATGACGATCTTGACCCAAACCTGATCACCCACCTCTGGTTGGGGTCCGGGACCGGGCACTTTCGCGGCAGTGCGGGCGGGGCGCGAGCGGCGTTGGGGCGGCCCGTTAGGGTTCTCGCATGACGGGGGCAGCCAAGCGCATCGTTCTCGAGACCCTCGGGTGGTTGCTGCTGCTGCTCGGCGTGGCGGCGATCTTCCTGCCCGGTCCGGGACTCCTCGGCATCTTCGCCGGCCTGGCGCTGCTCTCCCAGCAGTACGACTGGGCCGAGCGTCGGGTCGAGCCCGTGCGGCTGCGTGCCCTCGTCGGTGCCGCCGAGGGCGTCGAGACCTGGCCCCGGGTCATCGCCTCGTGCCTGGGAGCCGTGGTGCTGGCCGCCTTCGGCGTGCTGTGGATCATGAAGCCCCCCGCGCCCGGCTGGTGGCCGGTGTCCGACACCTGGTGGCTGCCGGGCGGCATCTGGACCGGCGTGACCCAGGTTGCCTCGGCCGCGATCGCGCTCGGCCTCATCGCCTACAGCTTCCGGCGCTTCCACGGCCATCCCGAGGCGACCGCCGAGCTGCGCCGTCAGATCAAGGACGGCAGCCGCGAACCCGCCCGGGACCGCGCCTGACACCGGACCCCGGATTGCCGGGCACGCGCTGGCATGGGATATCGTTCCCGCGTCGCGGGCGATTGGCGCAGTGGTAGCGCGCTTCGTTCACACCGAAGAGGTCACTGGTTCGAACCCAGTATCGCCCACCCGAGTCGAACAGCCCCTGACCTGCGGAAGCGCAGGGTCGGGGGTTGTTTCGATTTGGTCCGCGTGTCCACTACGTGTCCACCAAGGGTCCATCAGTGCCCGGTAGAGGGAAGCCTCCGGAAGGCTGCCTCGAGCTCGTCCAAGCGGATCCGGATGTTGCGGCGGCCGCATCGATAGGCCGGGATCGATCCGTCACTGATACGACGACGGATCGTCTTGGTGCTCAGCGACATCACCTCAGCTGCCTCCTCGATGCTGAGGTACACGGGAAGCACACGCTGCAGCGGGACGCGAGGACTGGCGTGCCTCTGCTGTGCCGGCATGGCGCCCCCTGGGCGGTGGCGGAATGGGGCATCCAGGCGTACGCCTTCTTGCAGCATCGGCTACCGAGTAGCTTCCATCGCGTCCTAGCCTTCGCCCCTCCCGCCCGACAGGCGGCGAAGACGCGCTCATCGTGAGAGCTCGGACCTGCTACCCCAGTTGACGTAGGCATGTGAGTTCTAACGGCGTGTTGTCGAGGTCGGGCGCGGACCCGGCAGCGACGCCGGCGCCGGCGCCGCTCGCAGCCGTTGATCTGCCGCTTGGCGGGCGGAATGGTGCTTGGCCGTGATGGCGGGGTACCCGGACCTGAAGCAGTGGGTCCGCTGACTCTGCGCAGCTTGCTCGAGCGGTCCGGGTACCGACCGGTGGCCAGGTCCTCGGACTATACGAGCCCTCTCCGAGCCGCGGCGATGAGGGCCTTCTACTCGGGTGCGGGGCGGCGAACCGGTCCCTAGCGCATGCAGTTCCAGAGGAACCATCAGCTTCGCGTGCTGTTCAGACCTCAATGTCGCCCATGGGAGGGCATCTGCTCCTTCGATGCGAAGACTGTTGACAGGTGAATACAGCGGTATGCATAATCGGAGGCCTGGTCGCGCAGGTGTGGCTGTCGCGCAGGTGTGGCTGAACGACGCTCTAGCGCGGTCAACGCGGGACGGAGGGACAAGTGGTGGATACCAGTGATCGGCGCTTCTCGGCGAGGGCGGTGACACAGTTGATGACGACTGCTCGCTTGGATCTCCCTGCGGAGCGAGTCGAGATTGCCCTCGGCATGATCGAGCACTTCTATGGCGTGATGGACGCGATGGACAACTTGGACGTGGGCGAGGTCAGTCCTGCAGTCACGTTCGTTCCTACTTGGGAATAGGCACGAGGCCGGTGGGAGCCGACCCGCGATTTCCTCCACAGGAAGCGTTTGCGCCTGCCGACGAAGAGGCAGCGCCCGTGCTCGGAACTATGCGGCCCAGGCCGCTCGCGAAGGGAGCAAGATGGAACCCTACGAGTTGACCTCGGAAGCCGCTGGGGCGTTGATCCGGTCCGGCGAGTTGTCTCCGGTCGAGCTGATCGACTCGGTGCTGGCCCGGATCCAAGCCACTGAACCTAGGGTCATGGCCTTTTCGCATCTGACTGCCGAACAGGCCCGAGACGCTGCCATCGCCGCGGAGCAGGAGCTTGCGTCCGGCCGCTACCGGGGTCCCCTTCACGGGTTGCCGTTGGCCGTCAAGGACCTCTACGACACGGCAGGCGTGCCGACCACCGCGAGCTCAGCCGTGCGCGAGGGCAACGTACCGAGCTCGGACGCGGCCGTGGTGCGACGGCTGTTGGACGCAGGAATGATCATGGTCGGAAAGACCTTCACGCATGAGTTTGCCTACGGAAGCTTTACGCCTCCAACTCGTAATCCTTGGGATGGGGACCACATCCCTGGTGGTTCTAGCGGCGGATCCGCGGCGGCTGTGGCCGCCGGCAGCTGTGTGGTCGCTCTGGGCACCGACACCGCCGGGTCCATTCGGATGCCTGCGAGCTTTTGTGGTGTTGTCGGTCTCAAGCCAACCTATGGCCGAGCCTCCAAGCGGGGCGTGACGCCTTTGGCGTGGTCCTTGGACCATGTCGGTCCAATGGCTCGGAACACTCGTGACGTCGCCCTGGTCATGGACGCGATAGCCGGCCATGATCCCCTTGACTCTGGCAGCGTCGATGCCCCGGTCCCGGATCACGCCGCAGGTCTGGCGTCGGGAGTCGACGGGCTGCGCGTAGGTGTGCCGACGAACTACTTCTTCGAACACGTCGCCGACGATGTGGAGCAGGCGGTCCGGGCCGCGATCGTGACGCTGCAGGGGCTCGGTGCCGAGGTCCGTGAGGTCGTCGTGCCGCACGCTGACGTCCTGATGGCCGCCGAGTGGGGGATTATGCTCCCTGAAGCGAGTGCATACCACCAGCAGTCCCTCCGTGACAATGGCGACCTGTACGGCGCCGACGTGCGAGCGTTGCTGGAGGCCGGCGAACTGGTTCTGGCGACCGACTACATTAGGGCGCAGCGCGTCCGGGCCGTGATCCGGGAAGCCTGGCGGGGGATGTTCAGTGACATCGACGTGCTGGTGACACCCACAGTGCCGTTCGCTGCACCGCGGGCAGGCGAGGCCGAAGTGAACTGGGGCGATGGAACGATCGAGGCCGTGCATGACGCGACCATCCGTCTGACCTCGCCAGCGAATGTGACCGGAGTCCCTGCTTTGACCATCCCGGTCGGGTTCAGTCGGGCCGGGCTGCCGCTCGGGATGCAGATACACGGTCGACCTTTCGCCGAGGCGACTGTCCTCCGAGTTGGGTATGCATACGAGGTGGCCCGCGGCGCGCACGCGTGGCCGACGCTCGCCGACTAGCTGGGTGACTGACGGACGCCAATGACAGTGGGTCTGCGGCCTTTTGCCGTAGGCGTTCGTATGGTGTTTGGCCATCGAGTGCGCCGGGCGGGCGACCGTAGTTGCAGTAGACCTCACACCCCTGGAGTCGTGTCTCAAACAGGCTCGTGGCTTGATCTTGATGTGGCCGATGCCCTTGTCGATCAGATGCTTGAGCCGGACTCCTGCCTGTTGTCGGTCTGCACTTGGTCGACGACGAACGGCAACTTGCACAGGACGTGGTCGATGAACGCGATCGCGGTCGGCTGGTCGTTACGTGGGCGCGCTTGCAGTACGCGAAGTCGGGTGCAGTCGTCGATCGCGGTGTACTGGTAGTACCGCTTCTAGCGGCCCTTCTGGCCCAGGGGCTCGATGAACTTCACGTCGACCTGTAGCTGGTGGCCTGGGCGCCGCTTCTCGTATCGCTTCCAGCGCGTCTCGCGCCGCTTGTAGCGCTGCGGCGCCGGCAGCCGGCCCACCCCTGCTTCGTGAAGGATCGGCCACACGCCTGAGGGGCTGATCTTGATCTTGTGGTGCCGCTCCAGGTACATCGCGATCTTGCCGGGCCCGAAGTGGTAGCGCCGGCGCAGCCACAGGATCTTCTCCACGACCGCGGCATTGGTCGCCTTGGGGGAGTTGTGCGGTGCGCTCGAGTGGTCCTTCAGGCCGTCGAAGCCTTCGTCCTCGTAGCGCTTGAGGCACTTGTAGTAGAAGGTCCGGCTGATGCCGTAGTACCGGAAGGTCGCCGAGACGCTGCCGCGGACTTCCTCGACGTGCTTGAGCACCGCGAGCTTGTGTGTGCCCCGCCGGTCCAGTGCCCGCTCAGTCATGAAGATCTCCTAAAGATCAGAGACCCCAAGACGACCGGATATTCGGCGACACCGCGAATCAGAGATCGAAGTCACGAGATTCGTTGCACATCAGCATGCGTCGGTATACATTCGGACACCACGGAGTACACGACACTCCTTCGCTCGGGATCGGCCGACAGTTGTAACCCGACCTTCGCCGGCAGCACCCCTTGCACACACCTGAACGGCGCTCAGTGACGAGCTTGCAGTCCGGTGAGTGCGAGGCGCCTCGCTTCGTCCGCCACGGTCCGGCGTTCTCGCCGGATGCTCCATGGCGGGATGCAAGTTCCGGCGTCAGGTGCGCAGCAGTGACCGCATCCAATCGCTCAGTGAAGGAGTAGCCAGTGAAGACAGCTGCAGAACGCCCCGCATCAGTGACTAGGAGGCCACGAGTGGTCACCGCGGCCGCCATGGCGATGGGGGCGCTCGCCCTTGCTGCTTGCGGAGGCGGTGGAGCGGGTGGCAGCGATGCCGACTACAAGATCGGGTTGATCGCGTCGCAGAGTGGGGTCTTCGCCGCATTCGGTGATCCCATGCTTTATGGCGCCCAACTCGCGGTGGACGAAGTGAATGCGGACGGTGGCATCGACGGTCAGCAGGTTAGCCTCGTTACCGTCGACGACAAGAGCGACGCAACGGTTGCGGCGTCACAAGCGCGGCGGCTCCTGACGGACGACCAGGTCGACCTCCTCGTGGGAACCGTTGCATCGGACGCGACACTTGCGGTCATTCCCTTGGTGAACAGGGCCCAGACGACGTTCATCTACCCCGTCACTGGTGAAGACCGGACCTGTACGCCGGATGGTGGCACCAACCCCTACGTCTTCGGGCTCGGCGACACCCCCGACCAGCAACAGGCCGAGTTCGTCAAGTACGCCGTGGAGAACTTCGGCAAGAACTGGTACCTGCTCGGGAACGACTACGTCTTTCCGCGGTCGGTTCTCGAAGTCACAAAGAAGTACCTCACCGAGGCCGGCGGCACAGTGGTTGAAGAGACGTACACGCCTCTCGGGACCACCGATTATCGCCCCACGATTCGCAACATGGCTGCGTCCAACGCGGACGTCATCTTTGCCGTGGTCCCTGGATCGGACGGCAATGCGTTCATGAAGCAGGCCACCGAGGCGGGACTCGATGTCGACAAGACGATCACGGGCGTCTCCACGTTCGAGATCGAGATCTACTCCGGTATGGCGGGCGCCGCGGATGGCATCGTGACTGCGGACCGATACACCGACCGGCTCGACACGCCGCTGAACAAGGCCTTCGTGAAGTCGTACCGCGAGCTCGCGGGGAATGACCTCCCCATTCCCGCCACAGCGGCCTACACGTACTCCGCCATCAAGTTGGCCGCCCAAGCCGCCAAGGACGCGGGATCGTCGGATCCTGAGCTGCTGCGCGCAGCTCTCGAGCAGGTTGAGATGGAGCTCCCCCAGGGCCCGGTCAAGATGAATGAGGACCATCTCCTGGATCAGCCTGTATACGTGCTCAAGATCGAGAACGACGGGTATTCCGTCGTGGAGGAGCTCGGCGTGCAGAAGGCGCTTGGGCATTCCGGTTGCAGCGTCAAGTGATGTTCACGTACCTCCCACAGGGACTGCCAGAAACGGCCGTCGGTGCAATGTCCAGCGAGACGCTGGGACGTTACTTGGCGCAGGCGGTCGACGCCGGTAGCGCAGCCGTGTTCCTGATCGTGGTCGCACTCGGCCTCGTAGTGATCTTCGGGATCATGAAGGTGGTCAACATGGCGCACGGCGAGATGTTCATGCTCGGTGCCTACACGGCGTGGTGGTTGACCGGGCATGGGATCTCGTTCTGGGCAGCACTCGTCCTCGCTCCGTTGGTAGTGGGTGCGCTGGGACTCCTCGTTGAGCGATTGCTCATCCGCTCGCTCTATGCGCGCAAAGACCTCTCCACGCTCCTTGCCACCGCGGGACTGAGCATCCTGCTCCAACAGTTGGTGTCGCTCAGCTTCGGGACCCAACCCCGATCCGTCGAGTCGCCGCTTTCCGGACGGATAGTCATCTTGGGCCAGAGCTTCAGCATCTACCAGTTTGCGGCCGTCGGCATCTCCATGCTCGTCATCGCCGCGGTCTACTGGCTACTTCGCCATACGGCATTCGGCCTGCGGGCTCGCGCGACCGTGGAGTCGCCTGAGATGGCGGGTGCACTCGGAATCAACGGCGTACGGATGAACATGTCGGCCTTCGCGCTCGGATGCGCGCTGGCAGGGTTCGGAGGTGCAGTGCTCGCCCCCTTCAGCGGCCTATCGCCCACTATGGGCATCGACTTCGTCGTCCGCTCGTTCCTGGTGGTCATTGTCGGTGGATCGAACGCGATCGTCGGAGCGCTCGGGGGCGGCACGGTGGTGGGTGGTGGACAGAGTCTCCTGACGGCCAATTTCAGTCCGACCATCGCGGAAATGGTGATGTTGTTCGTGGTCATGGTGCTCGTCGTCCTACGCCCGCAAGGCGTGTTCAGCAGGAGTAGCCGCCGTGTTTAAAGACTCAGCACGCGTCTCCCCTGTGATGCGCAGTCTCGTCGCCGGAGGCTTGATCCTGGGCGCCGTCGTGGTGCTCACTCTTGTGCCAAGCATGGTCGGTGGCTATTACCTCTTCTTGCTCACCCTCGCGATGACCAGCGCCATCTTCGCCATGAGCCTGGACCTGCAGTGGGGGTACGCCGGATTGATCAACTTTGGTGCCGCCGCTCCCTTCGCGCTGGGGGCGTATGGATACGCGCTGGTGACTCAGACTCCAGCGTTTGCCTCGGCATACGTTGCCGTGCCTGTGGCCATGCTCGTGGCCGCGATCTACGGGATGGTCGTCGCATTTCCTGCGTTCAAGGCGCGGACGCTGCCGCTGTACTACGCGCTTCTCACCCTGGCGGGCACGCTCTTGTTGCAGAAAGTGACGATGATCTCCACGTTTACCAACGGCTTCAACGGGATCAATGGCGTGGCACCGCTGGACATCTCGGTGCCCGGGCTCTTCGAGCTACGCATCATCACGCCTCGAGACCTGTATCTTGCCGTCCTGCTGACGCTCATTGCGACGTTCGTCTTCTGTCGCTGGCTGGCCGGGACTCCGGCCGGCCGGGTGGTGAGGGCATTGCGCGAGGACGAGCGCAGGTGCGAGGCGCTTGGCTACCCAGTCGTCCGGTACAAGCTGTTCGTCGCTTGCGGGACAGCGGCCCTCGCGGGCCTGGCGGGAGCGTTGTTTGCGGCGGTGAACGCGAACGTGACGCCGGCACTGTTCGGCGTGCAGATGTCTCTGGTTGCCTTCATCTGGGTGGCTCTCGGCGGACCAGGGACGCTGTGGGGGCCTGCCGTCGCGGCGATCGTGCTTGTAATGGCCGAGGGGTACTTCTCGCGTGCTTCCGGCGAACTGTACTTGGTCGTCATCTCCGGGCTGTTCATCGTGGGTGTGCTGTTCCTGCCGCGCGGTCTGGCGGGCCTCATACCTACGGGGCAACGCGCCCTACGGCGAGGCCGCGAATCAGATGTGTCGGGATCGACCGTTGGGGAGAACAATGACGTCCGGGTCTGAGGCGCTGCTGGAAGTTCGCGCCGTATCGAAGAGCTACGGGGGTGTGCACGCCGTGGACAGCGCAAGCTTCACGGTCCACGCGGGAACCACGCATTGTGTCATCGGGTCAAATGGCGCTGGCAAGACAACGCTGTTCGATGTCGTAAGCGGAGCCACCAAGGCGTCGTCCGGAACCATCATGTTCGCAGGGCACGACATCACGCGGCGAGGAGCCGACCATGTCTCCCGACTCGGCCTCGTCCGCACCTACCAGAGTCCACGACCGATCCCCGCGATGACGGCCCTGGCAAACGTCGAACTGGCAGCCGCTGGCCGCGCTGCGGATTACGGCTTGGGAAAGCTGCTCCGCCACCGTTCGGAAGTGACCGAGCGGGCAAGGCG
Organism: Nocardioides sp.; assembly: GCF_025965415.1. GTDB lineage: Bacteria > Actinomycetota > Actinomycetes > Propionibacteriales > Nocardioidaceae > Nocardioides. The sequence continues at coordinate 12,650 of NZ_JAOPWY010000066.1, read as the reverse complement.
GCTGCTCGAGCTGTGCCACCTGGGGGCGGGTTCGAGCATCGCATCCGCGCTCAGCCATGGGGCCAGAAAGCGTCTCGAGTTCGCGATGGCCTTGGCATGCGAGCCCCGAATGCTCCTCTTGGACGAGCCGACCGCGGGCATGAACCCTGAGGAGACGGATGAGATGGCAGCGATCCTGGGGGGGCTGAACAGAGAACTGACCGTGGCCATCATCGAGCACGACCTCGCCTTCGTTCGCCGGATCGCTGACCGCGTCACATTCATGCATCGAGGGCGCGTTCTGTGCGACGGCACTTTGTCCGAAGTCGAGAGCGACGAACGGGTTCAGCGCATCTATGTAGGGCGGGAGGACTAGCCGTGTTGCACCTCGAGCAGATGAGCTCCGGGTACGGAGCGACGCCAGTACTCTTTGGTGTCGACATGCACGTGAGCGCGGGTCAATGTGTCGCCTTGCTGGGTCGCAACGGTGTCGGAAAGACCACGCTGATGCGATCGATCATGGCGTGGGAGGCTCGTGTCACCGGCGGGCTCGTGAAGCTGGGCGAACGAGACGTGGCGGCTTGGCCGACCCACCGACGGGCGATGTGGGGCGTGCAGTACGTGCCTGAGAACAGGGGCATCTTCGCTGACCTGACAGTGCGCGAGAATCTGCGGCTGGCTGAACTCGCTGCCAACCCGGCCCGTGGTTTGAACCTCAGCCGGAGCGATCTGTTGGGTCGTTTTCCGATCCTCGCCGAGCGTATGGGGGAGTCAGCCGGGGTTCTGTCCGGCGGTGAACGCCAGATCCTGGCAATTGTTCGGGCCCTGCTGACTAGACCCCGGCTGCTGCTGCTCGATGAGTTCTCCGAGGGTTTGCAGGCACCCATGGTGAAGCGGCTCGCGGAGGTCCTCGCGGCGGCGGTTCAGGACGGTCTCGCGGTGCTCATGATCGACCAGGACTCGAGGTTCGCCTCCGAGTTCGCTGACTACCTCTACGTCATGGAGAAGGGTCGCATCGTCGACGAGGGCGCTGCCTCGGTGTTCCGCGGGGAGCCGGCCCGGTTGGATGCCAGGTTGGCCTTCTGATCTCCACTCGTTCGAGGCGCAAGCCGCAGCGAACGCCGCGTGAGGCGCGACCGTCCGCGCGCCGTGCTCCGGCTCGATCAGCGATCCAGTTCGGCGGGAAAGCGCCACGTTCAACAAGACTGTGTGAAAGCGAGGAGACAGGTACGTAGTGGCAACCGAAGCATTGAGCGGGCAGTTCGTGATCTTCGACGAGGTGCTTCCCGCCAAGCAGGGGACCGCTTTCGAAATGGCCGCGGGTCAGGTCTTGAGGATCATCGACCTGGAGGGCCAACAGGTCCCTGACCTTTTGTGCATCAAGCGGGAAGACCACGCCGACAAGTTGTCGCCACCCAATACCCAACTGCTCAACAAGACCATCTTCCTCAAGTCGGGTCATCACCTCTACTCAACTCGGGCAACTCGGCTGATGACCATCATCGAGGACACTGTGGGTGTCCACGACATCATCAGCGGCGGGTGCAGCAGCTATACGAACGAGTTCCGATATGGAGTGCGTGGCACGGCGAGTTGTCGGGGCAACTTCGAGAAGGCCCTTGCGCCATACGGGATCCCCGAAACGGAGATCCCCTACAACTTCAACATCTTCATGAACGTCACGGTCGCGCCGGACGGCACGACAGCCATCGAGGAGTCACCCAGCAAGCCCGGCGACTACATCGATCTTCGTGCCGATGTGGACGTCATCGTCGCAATTTCGAACTGTCCTCAACTGCGCAACCCTTGCAACGGTTGGAACCCGACCCCTTTGCGCATGATCCTGCACGAGCCGGAGGCTCGTATCGCTCCTACCCACGGGTAGCGACGGGGCGAGGGCAGCCAAAGGCGAACGACGCGCTCGAACCGGAGGGACAACTACTCTTGCTCGGCACGAGCCCCTCGCCCGAGGCCTGCTCGTCCTGGTGCCCATCGCACAGGTCGACGGCTTCTTGCTCGGCAAGCTCAAGCCGAGCATCAGCTACGACGGCAAGGAGTTCTGAGCCTTCTCATCACCGGCAACACCTAGCCCGGGTCGAACAGCCCCTGACCTGCAGAGATGCAGTCAGGGGCTGTCTGCGTGCACGAGGCGGCTCAGCCGCCGTCTTCGCTCGCCTCCGGCCGGCAGGGGACGAAGACCTCGGTCCGGGGTTCGGCGACGTCCGGGCCGTCCAGGTAGGACTCCCAGGGCGGGCCGGACGCGACGAACCGGTGGTCGGCGAGCCAGGTGGTGGCGGCGGAGTAGGCGCCGCCGACCTGCTCGTACGCACCGGAGTGCACGGTCGTCGCAGCCGTGCCGGCAGGCAGCTCGCTCGGCACGACCCGTCCACTGGCCTCGACGGCGCGTGAGGCGGGGAAGCCGGTCTCGACCTCGAATCCGCCCTTGCTCACGACGTAGCGGCTGAACGGCGGTCCGGTGGGCGAGAGGCCCTGGTGGCCGAGGACTGTCATCACCTCGGCGAAGGCGCCGCCCAGGAAGCCGGCGATGTCCTCCGGTCGCACGTGGGCACGCACGACCGCCGCCGGTTGGGACCGGACCTCGACCAACTGCACGGCATACGTCATGAAAGGCCTCCCCGGTGGGTGACCTTCTGGCGCGACTCGAGCAGCGCGCGGCGCATCTCGTCGTAGGCGTTCTCCACGCCGAGGCGGAGCCGGTCGACGACCTCGGTGGTGGTCGAGGGGGCGGTCTCCATCTGGAGCCGCGTCGTCGCCCACCTGCTCCGGAGCTGGTCGGCCAGTGCCGTGAGACGGTCGTTGGCGTCCAGCGCCGCGAGGTGCATCTGGACCTCCAGGTCATCGATGCGGCCCTGCCACACCTCGAGCTCGGCCTTCCTCAGCTGTCCGTAGAGGTCGCTCTGCCTCGACTGGAGCCTGGTGATCTGTCCCTCCAGCTTGGCGATGCGGTCCTCGGTCGTCATCTCTTTCGTCATGTCCTCGATCTCCTTGCCTGTGTCGGACCCGGCCCCGGGGCGATGGTGGTCCCCGGGGCCGGGCATCGGAACTGCTGTCGACCCGCCCATGCATGCCGGTCGTCGACCGGAGGTGGAGGGCCGCACCGGCTCATGACCGCGAGGCAGCCACGACGGCGGGTTGTGTGGCCTGCCCGGCGGTCACGCGCGGGGCAGGTAGGGGTGGGTCGGTCGCGGTGGCGGCCGCCGCCTCGTGCTCGAGGAACGCACTGAGCTCGGCGATCGTCGTCATGATGGGGGAGGGGAAGACGACGGTCGTGTTCTTGTCGACGCCGATCTCGACGAGGCTCTGCAGGTTGCGCAGCTGGAGGGCGAGGGGGTGGGCCATCATCAGGTCCGACGCCTCGCCGAGCGCGGTCGCGGCCAGGGACTCGCCCTCGGCGTTGATGATCTTGGCGCGCTTCTCGCGCTCCGCCTCGGCCTGGCGGGCCATCGCCCGCTTCATGGTGTCCGGGAGCTGGATGTCCTTCAGCTCGACGAGGGTGACCTCGACGCCCCACTCGACCGACGTGACGTCGAGGATCTCCCGGATGTCGAGGTTGATGCGGTCGGTCTCGGAGAGGGTCTCGTCGAGCGTGTGGCGACCCACCACCTTGCGGAGCGTGGTCTGGGCGATCTGGTCGATGGCCGCGCGGACGTTCTCGATGGCGACGACGGACTTGACGCTGTCGACCACGCGGAAGTAGGCGACGGCCTAGACGTCGACGCTCACGTTGTCGCGCGTGAGGATGCCCTGGGACTGGATCGGCATCGTGACGATGCGAAGTGAGACGCGGTGCATCACGTCGACGAACGGGATGATCAGCCGGAGCCCGGGCCGCCGCGGGACCTGCACCCGTCCCAGCCGCAGGACCACGCCCTCCTCGTACTGCCTCACGACGCGGATGGCCATCGCGAGGACAGCAACGAGGAGGACCAGGACGGCCACGGTGATGATGCTGACGATGCCCATGACGTCAGCCGACCGCGTCGGGGTTGAAGAGGGCGACCTTGAGCGCGCCGGTCTCCCCGGCGCGGGCGAAGACGTCGTACGCGTCCTGCATCTCGTCGATCCCGAAGCGGTGGGTGCACAGAGACGACACGTCGATCTTGCCCTCGCCGAGCAGGCGCAGGAGCAGCGGCGTGGTGCGGGTGTCCACGAGACCGGTCGTGATCGTGACGTCCTTGATCCACAACGTCTCGAGGTGCAGCGTGGCCGGTGCTCCGTGGACCCCCACGTTGGCCACGTGTCCACCCGGACGGATCAGCGTGGTGCAGAGCTCGAAGCTGCCGGGCACCCCGACGGCCTCGATCGCGACGTCCGCGCCCAGGCCGCCCGTGAGCTCCTGGACGAGGGCCTCGGCCTCGGCGTCCGACGCGACGGCGTGGTCCGCCCCCGAGGCGAGCGCCTGTTCCCGGCGTGACGCGGCCGGGTCGACCATGACGACCTGCGACGGGCTGAAGAGGCGGGCCGTGAGCAGCGCGGCGAGCCCGATGGGACCGGCACCGACCACCACCACGGTGTCGCCGGGGGAGACGTGTCCGGCCAGCACCCCGACCTCGTAGGACGTGGGCAGGATGTCGGCGAGCATGAGGGCGTCCTCGCTGCTCACGTTGTCCGGCAGGACGTGCAGCGAGTGGTCCGCGAACGGGACCCGCACGCGCTCGGCCTGGGTGCCGTCGATGGTGTGGCCGAGGACCCAGCCGCCCCCGCCCAGGCACTGCCCGTAGCGACCCTCCTTGCAGAAGCGGCAGCGGCCGCAGGAGGAGATGCAGGAGACCAGCACCCGTTGCCCGACCGAGATGTCGTGCACCTGCTCGCCGACGTCCAGGACGGTGCCGACGGCCTCGTGGCCGAGGATGCGCCCCGAGTCGACCTCGGGGACGTCGCCCTTGAGGATGTGCAGGTCCGTGCCGCAGATGGTCACTGCGTCGACGCGGACGATCGCGTCCTCCGGATCCTTGATGGACGGGTCGGGGACGTCGATCCACGATCGATTCCCGGCGCCGCCGTAGACGAGTGCCTTCATGACTGAACTCCCTCTCGATGGTGTGGAACGTGGGTGGATCCCCGTGGACGGGCCACGGGTGGCGTACGACGACCTCCCGGCGCCGCGACCACGACGACGTCACAGACGGCCTCCCCGAGGACCTGGTCGGTCAGTCGGTGCCGTCCGGGTCCCGACCTCGCGCCGAGGACCACCAGGTCGTGCCGGGCCGAGGCGCGCACGATCGCCTCAGCCGTGTCCGCGTTCTCGAGGGTCGAGGAGCTGACCTGCGCCTCGGGGACGGTGTCGAGGGCGGAGGAGATGGCGTCCTGCTGCGCGGCGCGGGCGCTCCACCGGGGCGCACAGAAGTGGCCCGGCACCTCGTGGACGAGGACGCTGTGGTGGGCCGGCCAGACGGTCAGCACCTCGACGCGCATGCCGTGCCGGGTGGCGTGGCGGAGGCTCCACACAAGGGCGTGCACGCTCGCGTCGCTGCCGTCCACGGCGACGAGGCAGGTCCGCACGCGCGACCCGTCCGGAGGCTCGCTGGGGCTCGGGGCTGATCGGGTCGGCGTGGGCCGCTTCATACCTCCAACCTAGGCAGCGCGCGGCCCCGGCGAAGCGGTCGTAGGTCCCCTCCCCTCGGGACCTTGGGCACTGAATCGTGGAGCTCGAACTCCCTAGCGTGGAAGGACCGGGGAACCCCGCGGACCGCAACGGCAACGAAGGGGCACACATGAGCGTCAGGGTCGGGATCAACGGCATGGGCCGAGTCGGACGGGCGCTCCTGCGCCGCACCGCCCAGGGCGCCGACCTCACCCGACTCGTCGGCGGGTCGCTCGACTCGTACGCCGGCGAGAGTTGACCCGCGGTGTTCAGCGTAGGGATCCACGTCCTCGACCCGGCCGCGCCGGTCACGATCGGCGCGATGATCGGTCCCGAGGCCTTCACCGAGGTGAAGTACCTCGCGGCGGTCCAGCAGCTGTGCGCGCTCGACGCGGTTCTGGTGGTCGAGGCGTTCGCGCGAGCCACGGGGCGTACGTCCGGCGGCCTCGTCAGTGCCTATCGCATGGAGGACGCGGTGACCGCCGTCGTCGCCATGGGGTCGGTTCCCGGCTCGGTCAGGGACGCGGTGGACCAGCTGCGCGACGAGGACGTCCGCATCGGGGTCGTCGGGATCTCCTGCTACCGGCCCTGGCCGCTGGACGAGGTGCGGAAGGCGTTGTCGGGGCTCGAGCGGGTGATCGTGCTCAACGGGGCATTCGCCCTCGGCTCCGGCACCATGCTCGGCCAGGACGTCCGGCTGACGCTCGGGGCATCGGACACCGCCGTCCACGACGTGGTGGCCGGACTGCGCGGACGACCCGTGACCCGCGGCAGCGTGCGCACCCTCCTGGATGCCGTGCTGGCCGGTGAGGTCGACCCGGACCGGGTCTACTTCCTCGACCTCGACCAGGCCCTCCTGGCGCGTGAGCTGGCGTTGTCCCGGCCGCAGGAGTCCTGATGCCACCCACCGACATCGAACTCCACCAGATCGGCACCCTCGCGACCGGCAACCGCCTGCTGGACCGTCGCCGAGCTGCGCTCCTGACGGGCCGATCCGCGGACGGATGACGAGGGACTATCTAGACTCTGGGTGTGAACCCGGTCCCCGTCATCGCCTACTTCGCCGGCGATCCCAGCAGGACCTACCAGCTGGTGCAGTGGCTGGAGGTTCTCGAGTCGCTGGACCACGTCCACCAGGTGTGCCTCGTCCTGCGCGACCCGGCCTCCGCGGCGGTCGTGCAGTCGCGGACCGACCTGCCCGTGCTCACCGCCGAGACCCTGGCCGACCTCGCCGAGCTCTACGCCGAGCTCGACCCCAAGGTCGTCCTCTACTGCAACAACTCGCCGCAGAACTTCGACTCGCTGCTCGACGGCCGCCGGCTGCACGTCCACGTCAACCACGGTGAGAGCGACAAGCAGTCGATGGCGAGCAACAACGCCAAGGCCTACGACCGGGTCTTCGTCGCCGGCGAGGCCGCCGTCCAGCGCTACGTCACGGGGCTGCTGGAGTTCGACGCCCGTCGGCTGGTGCGCGTCGGTCGGCCGCAGCTCGACCTGCGCCGGACCCCGCTCGTCGCACCCAGCCCGCGTCGGACCGTCCTCTACGCACCGACGTGGGAGGGGGACGCCGACTACAACGACTACACGTCGGTGGACCTCATGGGGGAGTCGATCGTCCGCGCGATCCTCGCCGTGCCGGACGTCCGGCTCGTCTACAAGCCCCACCCCAAGGTCACCACCAGCCGCACGCCTGCCGTCGCGGGGGCCCACCAGGACATCCTCCGGGTGGTGGCCGGGGCCGCGCAGGACGACCCCGCCGCCGGTCACGTGGCCGTCCTGGGCGGCGACATCCTGGCCGTCATGCCGGGCTGCGACGCCATCGTCACCGACGTCTCGTCCGTCGGGCTCGACTGGCTCTACCTCCACACCGACAGGCCGATCTTCCTCACCGACCGGCACGGCGACGTCGACCACCTCCGTCGGCAGATCCCCATCAGCCGCTGCGCCGACGTCATCGAGCAGGACACGGTCGACGAGCTCACGACCCTGCTGCGCGACCGGCTCGAGCGCGACGAGCACCAGCTCGCCCGCATGGCCATGCGCCACCACTACTTCGACGACCTCCACGTGGGTGACAGCACGGCTCGCTTCCTCGCCGCGGTGTCCGAGCTGGTCGTGCTGTGCGACCAACTGCTGGGCGAGCTGGACGACCCCGACGGAGCGGCCGACACCGGGTGAGGCACCTGGCGGCCTCGATGCCGGCATCGAAGTAGGGCCCCCTAACCTTCGACGGTGCCGCCTCCCGCAACGCCCGTCGCCGTCCAGCCCCTGCGCGCCCTCTGGCGCCGCTACGACGCCTACCGGGCGCGGTTCGTCGGGGCGGTCGTGGCGTCGACGGTCAACAAGGTCGCCGACGTCGTCCCCGAGCTGCTGATCGGCGCCGCCGTCGACGTCGTGGTCCGCGGGGATGCGTCCTTCGTCGGCGACGTGCTCGGCGTGGAGTCCCGCTATGCACAGCTCGGGTGGCTCGCGGTCATCAACGCGGTGGTCTGGATCGTGGAGTCGCTCAGCGAGTACCTCGCCAGCGTGCTGTGGCGGGGCCTGGCGCAGGGGGTCGAGCACGACCTCCGCGTGGAGGCGTACGACCACGTCCAGCACCTCGACCTCGGCTGGCACGAGAGCCGGCCGGCGGGCTCGACGATCGCGACCCTCAACGACGACGTCAACCAGCTCGAGCGTTTCCTCGACGTCGGGGCCCCGGCCATCCTCCAGACCGTCCTCAACGTGCTGCTGGTGGGGGCGGTCTTCGCCGTCGCCTCCGGCCAGCTCCTCGTGCTGGCGTTCCTGCCGATCCCGCTGATCGTGGTCGGCTCCCTGGTCTTCCAGCGCCGCCTCGAGCCGCTCTACGACCGGGTCCGCGTCGCCGTGTCCGACCTGTCCAGCACGCTCTCGGCCAACATCTCCGGCATCGCCACCATCAAGGCCTTCACCGCCGAGGACCGCGAACGCGAGCGCGTGTCCGCGGTCTCGCAGGCCTACCGCCGGGCCAACACCGACGCGATCCGCTCCTCGGCCGCGTTCGTCCCGCTGGTGCGCATGGCGATCCTCGCGGGCTTCTCGTGCACCCTGCTGCTCGGGGGCTGGGCGACCCTGCGCGGCGACCTCCAGGTGGGCCTCTACTCGGTGCTGGTCTTCATGACCCAGCGCCTGCTCTGGCCGCTCACCGAGGTGGCCGAGGTGCTCGACCTCTACCAGCGCGGTCGTGCCTCGGCTGCCCGCATCCTCGGCCTGCTCGCGGTCCCGGTGACGGTGCCAGCCGGGTCGACCGCCCTGCAGCGTCCGGTCGCCGGCAGGGTCGAGCTCCGCGGCGTCCGCGCGGGATACGCCGACGGCCCCGATGTCCTGCACGGCATCGACATGGTCGTGCCGGAGGGGGAGACGCACGCGATCGTCGGGTCGACCGGCTCGGGGAAGTCCTCGCTCCTGCGCCTGGTGCTGCGTTTCGACGACCCCCGCGAGGGCCAGGTGCTCTTCGACGGGCAGGACGTCCGCGACCTCGACTGGGACTCGCTGCGCGGTTCGCTGGGCTACGTCGCCCAGGACGTCTTCATGTTCGCCGGATCGGTCGCGGACAACATCGCCTACGGCCGTCCCGGCGCGAAAGCGGAGCAGGTCCGGGCGGCCGCCGAGGGGGCTGCCGCCCTCGACTTCATCGAGGCGATGCCGGACGGGCTCGACACCTGGGTGGGCGAGCGGGGCGTGACCCTCTCCGGGGGCCAGCGGCAGCGGCTCGCGCTCGCCCGCGCGCTGCTGCGCGACCCCGCCGTCCTCGTCCTGGACGAGGCGACGAGTGCCGTCGACAACGAGACCGAGGCCGCCATCCAGCGGTCGCTGCGCCGCGCGACCGCGCGACGCACCGCGATCGTGGTCGCGCACAGGCTCTCGACCGTCCGCCACGCGCACCGGATCTGGGTGCTCGACGAAGGGCGCGTGGTCGAGGCGGGCACGCACGACGACCTCCTCGCCCGCGACGGGTCGTACGCCGCCCTCTGGCGGGTGCAGACCGGGGACACCGCCGGGTGAGCGTCAGGTGGTCGTGAGCCGCACGACGAGGAGTGCGACGTCGTCCTCGGGCCCGTCGCCGACCATGCCTTCGAGCAGCAGGTCGGACAGCTCCTCGAGGTCCTGCACCCGCGGACCGAGGTCGCGCAGCAGCTCGGCCAGTGCACCGATGCCCTGGTCGATGTCGCGGTCCCGGCGTTCGACGAGGCCGTCGGTGTAGAGGACCACGACCGAGCCTGGCTCCAGGAACGCGCACCGCTCGGCGCGCGGCGTACGCGGATCCAGCCCGAGCAGCAGGTCGTTGCTGTTCACGTCGGCGAGCGGGGTGACGGCGCCGTCGGGCTCCAGCAGCAGGGCCGGCGGGTGGCCGGCGTGCGCCCAGCGGAGCACGACCTCCTCGCCGGCACCGGCACCGGGACGGGGATGGCGCTCGAACCTCGCCACCACGGCCGTGGCCGTGGTCTCCATCCGCAGGGACTCCATCACGACGTCCACGCCGGACAGGACGGCGGCGGGCGCGTAGCCGCTGTGCACGGCGAGCCCGCGCAGGAGGCCCCGGAGCTGCCCCATGGCGGCGGCGGCCTGGACGTCGTGACCGACGACGTCGCCCACGACGACCACCACGTCGCGCCCGCCGGGTCCGCGGCTCTGCTGCAGGAACGCGTCGTACCAGTCCCCGCCGATCCGGGCGGCCTCCCCTGCGGGGGTGTAGCGGGTGGCGATCTCCAGGTGCTCGGCCCGGGGCGGGTCGGTGAGCATGCTGCGCTGCAGGGCCTCGGACACGTCGCGCTGCGACGCGTAGAGGCGCGCGTTGTCGAGGGCGAGGGCGGCGCGCGACCCGATGTCCTCGAGCAGGGACTGGTCGGCCGTGGAGAACGCGCACCGGCCCGGTCCGCGGAAGAGGCTCACCACGCCCACCGTCCGCCCACGCGCGCGCAGCGGGACGGCCATCGCCGACGAGGGGGCCAGCTCGCGCAGCCGGTCCCGTGCCACCCCCGGGACGAGCACCGCGGCGATCTTGTCGGCCGCGTCCGACTCCATGAGCACCGACGACATCTCGCGGATCGTGCGGGCCAGGTAGGACGCGTCGGTCATCGCGCCGAGACGCAGCGAGGCGTACTCCCTCAGGGTCTCGACCCTCGACGCGTCGGTGTGGGACCAGGCGACGTCGCGCAGGCCGCGACGCCAGTCCACTGCGTGCGGGTCCTCGACGAGCGTGACCAGGCACCAGTCCCCGAGCTGCGGGACGAGCAGGCTCGCGAGCCGGCTGACGCCCTCCGTCGGGTCGAGCGTGCTGGTGAGCGCCTCCGACACCGACGCCAGCAGCGCGAGCCGGCGCGCCGACCGGTCGAGCGCGTCCTGGGCCGCGCGGCGCGCGGAGATGTCGGCGAAGTAGACGGCCAGCCCCTCGGGCGACGGCCAGGCCCGGATCTCGAACCACGCATCCGGCACCGCGGGGGAGTGCGCCTCGAAGGACACCGCCCGCCCGGTGGAGACGGCCTCCCGGTAGTGGTTCTCGAACGGGCTCCCGACGGCTGCGGGGAAGGTCGCCCACAGGCTCTCGCCGAGGAGGTGCGCCCGGCCCCGGCCCAGCAGGCGCTCGGCCTCGGAGTTGACGTAGGTGAAGCGCCAGTCGTGGTCGAGCTGGAAGAACGCCGAGGACATCGACTCGAGCACCCGACCGATCCGGGCCTCGCCCTCGCGCACGGCCGTGGTGTCGTACGCCGCTCCCACCACCCGTACGGCGGGACCTCCGGGGCGGTCGGCGAGGGCGCGCCCACGCGCCTGGATCCAGCGCACCGCACCGTCGGGCAGCAGCACGCGGTACTCCGCCTCGTACTCCCCGCAGGTGTCCACCGCCTGCTCCAGCGCGTCGCGCACCCGGGGCAGGTCGTCAGGGTGCACACACCGGTCGAAGGCCGCCATGGTGCTGCCGAAGGAGGCCTGGTCGAGGCCGAAGAGGTCGAGCAGCCGCCCGTCCCACCGCAACCGGTCCGCGACGACGTCCCACACGAAGGCCCCGACGCCCGCAGCGTCCAGGGCCAGCTGCCACGCCACCCGGTCGGTGACGGCGTCGAGGAAGTCGAGCGCGATCGCGGGAGGAGGTTCCCGGTGCCGGGGCACGGGAACGCTCACCTGCACGCCGTCGTCTGGCACCCGGCTCTTCTTCCACCAGCAATTGAGTGCCCACTGTCTCGAGGCGCCCCTGTCAGGGTGGCACACGTGCGGGTGCGGCGGCGAGGATCGGCGGCCCAGCAGTGCCTGGGCGAGGGTGTGGTCCAGTCCACGGAGTACCAGGTCGGGGGTAGCGTCGCAGCAGGCTGCACACGGGTGGTGCTCGCGTCCACGACGGGGCTCCCGACGGGAAGGGATCCCATGACGGCAGGGCTGGCAACCGGTCGCCCGGGTGCTCCCGGCGCGGTCCGCGGCCTGCTCGGTGCCGCGCACCTCGGCCCGACGCTGGCCGTGACCGTGCTCGCGGCGCTCCTGGCGGGCGCCCAGGGCCTGGGTGCGGGGCGCGGTGTCCTGCTGGTTGCGGCCGTCCTCGCCGGGCAGCTGTCCATCGGGTGGGGCAACGACCTCGTCGACCTGGCACGCGACCGCTCGACCGGCCGCGAGGACAAGCCCCTCGCGACCGGGAGGGGGTCCGTCCGGGCCGTCCGCGTCGCCTGCGCGGCTGCGGTCGTGGCGACCGTCGTGCTGTCCCTGGCCGTCGGCGCCGTCGCCGGACTCGTCCACCTCGGCTGCGTCGCCTGCGGCTGGGCCTACAATCTCGGTCTCAAGGCGACCGCGTGGTCGTGGCTGCCGTACGCCGGCGCGTTCGGCGGCCTCACCGTCTTCGTCGCCCTGGCCGACGGGTCCCTGCCGCCGTGGTGGTGGCCGGTCGGCGCCGGGCTGCTCGGCGTCGGCGCCCACCTGGTCAACGTCCTGCCCGACGTCGAGGACGACCTGGCGACCGGCGTGCGCGGCCTGCCGCACCGCCTCGGCCCCCGAGGCATCGCCCCGGTCGCGGCCGTCGTCCTGGGCCTCGCGTCCGCCGTGACCCTGGTCGGGGCGGCCCCGC
>NZ_JAOPWY010000174.1 GCF_025965415.1 Nocardioides sp. | reverse complement strand
GTGAGCGCCCACATCAGGGCCAGGTAGGCGAGCAGGTTGGCCAGCTGTTTCCAGCGGTCGCCCGGCATATTGCGCAGGAGGGAGCCCTTGCCGTGGACGACCTCGTCGTGGCTGATCGGCAGGACGTAGTTCTCCGCGAACGCGTAGACCAGGGAGAAGGTCATCTCCCCGGGGTGGTGGCTGCGGTAGAGCGGGTCCTTGGAGACGTAGTCGAGGGAGTCGTGCATCCAGCCCATGTTCCACTTGAAGCCGAACCCCAGACCGCCCTGGCTGGTCGGTCCCGTGACGCCCGGCCAGGCGGTGGACTCCTCGGCGATGGTGACGATGCCGGGGACCCGCTTGTAGACGGTGGCGTTCATCTCCTGGAGGAACTGCACGGCCTCGAGGTTCTCCCGGCCGCCGTGGATGTTGGGCGACCACTCGCCGGCCTCGCGGGCGTAGTCGAGGTAGAGCATCGAGGCCACGCCGTCGACTCCTCGGCGATCGTGACGATGCCGGGGATGCGCTTGTAGACGGTCGCGTTCATCTCCTGGAGGAACTGGACGGCCTCGAGGTTCTCGCGGCCCCCGTGCTTGTTGGGCGACCACTCGCCGTGCTCGCGGGCGTAGTCGAGGTAGAGCATCGACGCCACCCCGTCGACCCGGAGCCCGTCGGCGTGGTACTCCTCGAGCCAGTAGACCGCGTTGGCGTAGAGGAAGTTGCGGACCTCGGGGCGCCCGAAGTTGAAGATGTGGGAGCCCCACTCCTTGTGCCACCCGCGCTGCGGGTTGGGGTCCTCGTAGAGCGGTGTCCCGTCGAAGCGGGCCAGGGCCCACTCGTCGGTGGCGAAGTGACCGGGCACCCAGTCGAGGATCACGCCGATGCCGGCCTGGTGCAGCCGGTCGATCAGGCGCTTGAGGCCGTCGGGGTCGCCGAAGCGCGCGTCGGGAGCGAAGTACGACGTCACGTGGTAGCCCCACGAGCCGCCGAACGGGTGCTGCATGACCGGCATGAACTCCACGTGCGTGAAGCCGAGGTCGGAGACGTAGGGCACGAGCGAGTCGGCGATGTCGTCCCACGAGTAGAGGGCCTCGTTGCCGTCACCGCGGCCGAGGTGCTTGCGCCACGAGGCCAGGTGCACCTCGTAGGTCGACATCGCCTCGTTGACCGGCTGGCTGGTGCGCCGGGACTCGAGCCACGCGTCGTCGCCCCAGACGTGCTCGGAGCGCCAGACCCGCGACGCGGAGCTCGGCGGCTTCTCGGCGTACTGGGCGAGCGGGTCGGCGCGGTCGGCCCACTGGCCGTCGGCGCCGCGGAGCCGGTACTTGTACTGCGAGCCGACTCCCGCGCCCTCGACGTGGACGTGCCAGACGCCCGAGCCGTCGAGACGTGTCATCGGGTGGGCGGATCCGTCCCAGCCGGCCCACTCTCCGGCGACCTGGACCTCCAGGGCGTTCGGTGCCCAGACGCGGAACGACGTCCCGGTCACCTCGCCGGTCGGGCTCGTCGAGACCTGGGCGCCGAGGACCTTCCAGAGCTCCTCGTGGCGCCCCTCGCCGATCAGGTGCAGGTCGAGCTCACCGGGGGCGTGCTGCGTGTTCGTCATGTCGGTCATCTCGTCTCTCCCAAGGCTGCGAGCGGGATGGACAGCCACCCTGGACGGTTGCGTGCTTCGTAGACCGCCTCGTAGACGACCTTGTCCGCGAGGTAGGCGTCGAGCAGGGTACGGGCCGCACTGTCCAGGCCCTCCCCGCCCTGGGTGGCGTAGGCCTCGAGGAAGGCGGCGCGGTTGCGCGCCGACCACTCCGAGGCCCGGTACCTGCGCTGCTCGGCCTCCGGGCCGGTGTCGACCCCGGCGCCGGTCATGGCCACGACGCGTGGTGCGTAGTCGAAGGAGCGGATCATGCCCGCCACGTCGCGCCACACCGAGTCGGGCTTGAGGCGCTCGGCGAGCGGCTTGGCCGGCTCGCCCTCGAAGTCGACGATCTTCCACCCCTTGACGGTGCGCAGGGTCTGGCCCAGGTGGAGGTCGCCGTGGATCTGCTGCACGTCGACCTGCCCGAGCCCGCGGACCGCGGAGAACGTCTCCCGCAGGCGCGCCTCGTGCGCGGCCAGGTCGGGCACGACGTCGAGGGCGGCACTCAGCCGGCCCTCCATCGCCCCGGCCAGCTCGTCGAGCGCGGCGCCGTCGCGCTGCTCGAGCGGGAAGTGCTCGGCCAGGTCGGAGTGCACCTCGGCGAGCGCGACGCCGAGCCGGGCCGCCTCGCCGGCGAAGTCGCCGCCGACCTCGTCGGCGTGCAGGTCGGCCTCGGCGAACAGGTTGCGCACGCTCGCCAGCGCCAGGTCCCAGCCGTCGCTGGCCGTGCGGAGGAACTGCTGGAGCATGGCCAGCTGGATCGTGGTGTTGGTCTCCTCGTCGACGAGGTCCAGCCAGCCGTAGAGCGAGGCGACGTGCGTCGAGCCCGCCTCGGTGAGCACCTGGTGGATCGCGATGTCGGGGTTCACCCCGGGGGTCACCTTGCGGAAGACCTTCATCAGCGAGTCCTCGCCGTAGGCGACCGAGGAGTTCGACTGCTCGCCGGAGAACAGCGTCGAGTGCGCCTCGAGGTCCAACTCGTGGCCGGGCAGGCGGTGGAAGCCGAGCCGGCCGCGGACGTCCGACTGTGGCGCCGAGTCGCGCCCAGCGGCCGCGAAGGCCGCCAGCCACAGCGCCATCGACTCGCGGTCGTGGAGCGCGTCGTAGACGAAGGCCTGGCCGAAGTCGTCGTCGTGCCACTCGCCGACGAGGGCGTGGGACAGCCGGTCCTGCGGCTGGGCGTAGAACGCCAGAGGCAGCTGGTAGAGGTCGGTCTCGTCGCCGTCGGCGGACGCGTACGCCACCTCGGCGATGTCGATCGCGACCCGGAGGCCCTCGGGCGCACCGGGAAGCTCGCCCACGCGACGGAGGCTGCCCAGCTCCCAGTCGCGGCCCTTGCCGGCGAACCAGCGGGCCTGGCCGATCCAGCCCACGATCTCGCTGGTCACGTGCTCGTTCATGTCTCCACCCCCGGAGGTGTCGGGTCGGTCAGCCTGAGCCACATGAAGCCGTAGCCGCCGAGCGTGAGCAAGTAGGGCAGCTCGCCGATCGCGGGGAACGGCACGCCGCCGAGGAGCTCGACGGGGACCATGCCCTCCCACTGCCGCAGGTCCAGCTCGACCGGCTGGGGGAAGCGGGAGAGGTTGTTGACGCAGAGGATCACGTCGCGGTCGTCACCGTCGGGTCCTGAGGGGGCGTGCTCACGCACGTAGGACAGCACGCTCGGGTTGGAGCCGCCGAGGTCGACGAAGTCACCCAGGCCGAACGCCGGGTGCCGGCGGCGGGTGTGCACGAGCCGGCGGGTCCAGTGCAGGAGCGAGGAGGTGTTCTCCAGCTGCGCCTCGACGTTGACCGACTGGTAGCCGTAGATCGGGTCCTGCACGGCCGGCAGGTGCAGCTTGCCGGGCGTGGCGGAGGAGAAGCCCGCGTTGCGGTCGGGCGTCCACTGCATCGGCGTACGCACCCCGTCGCGGTCGCCCAGCCAGATGTTGTCGCCCATCCCGATCTCGTCGCCGTAGTAGAGGACCGGCGACCCGGGCAGCGAGAGCAGCAGCGCGGTGAAGAGCTCCATGCGGTTGACGTCGTTGTCGAGGAGCGGGGCCAGTCGACGCCGGATGCCGATGTTGGCCTTCATCCGCGGGTCATGGGCGTACTCGGACCACATGTAGTCGCGGTCCTCGTCGGTGACCATCTCGAGGGTGAGCTCGTCGTGGTTGCGCAGGAAGATGCCCCACTGGCAGCCCTCGGGGATCGCGGGCGTCTGTTCGAGGATCTCCGAGATGGGGAAGCGCGACTCGCGGCGCACCGCCATGAAGATGCGCGGCATGACCGGGAAGTGGAAGGCCATGTGGCACTCGGTGCCGACCCAGCGACCGTCCTCGGTCTGCTCCGGCCCGAAGTACTCCACCACGTCGGCGGGCCACTGGTTGGCCTCGCAGAGCAGCACGCGACCGGGGTAGTTCTCGTCGACGAAGCGGCGGCACTTCTTGAGGAACTCGTGCGTCTCGGGCAGGTTCTCGCCGTTGGTGCCGGGGCGCTCGTAGAGGTAGGGGACCGCGTCGAGGCGGAACCCGTCGAGGCCCATGTCGAGCCAGAACGCCATCGCGTCCAGCATCGCGTCGTGGACCTTGGGGTTGTCGAAGTTGAGGTCCGGCTGGTGGTGGAAGAAGCGGTGCCAGAAGTACTGGCCGCGCTCCTGGTCGTAGGTCCAGTTGGACGGCTCGGTGTCGACGAAGATGACCCGGGCGTCCTGGTAGAGCTCGTCGGTGTCGGACCAGACGTAGAAGTCGCCGTAGGGGCCGTCGGGGTCGCGACGGCTGGCTTGGAACCACGGGTGGGCGTCACTCGTGTGGTTCATGACGAAGTCGATGATCACCCGGATGCCGCGCTGGTGGCAGGCGTCGAGGAACTCGTGGAAGTCCTCGACCGTGCCGCACTCGGGGAGGATGTTGTTGTAGTCGGCGACGTCGTAGCCGCCGTCGCGCAACGGCGAGGTGAAGAACGGCGGCACCCACAGGCAGTCGACCCCGAGCCACTCGAGGTAGTCGAGCTTCTCGATGAGCCCCTTGAAGTCGCCCGTGCCGTCACCGTTGGAGTCGCGGAAGGACCGGACCAGCACCTCGTAGAAGACCGCCGTGCGGAACCAGTCGGGTTCGGCGTTGAGCACCGCGGTGGCTGCTCCGGCGTCCGTCGGCATCTGAGCTGACGTGGGGTGTTCGGTCAACGGGTCCTCCTGACGCTGATGATGTGGGCGGGTTCGTGGCCGGGATCGAGTCGGACGTAGTCGTGCTGGCTCCAGCTCCAGTCGGCGCCGGTGATCTCGTCGTGGGCGACGAACGAGTCGTGCCAGGCGAGGCCGAGGGCGGGCATGTCGAGGTGGATCATCGTCTCGCGGGTGCCGTGGGGGTCGAGGTTGATGACCACCAGCACGACGTCGTCGGTGCCGTCGGGAAGCGTGTGGCGCTTGCTGAAGACCAGCACCTGGTCGTCGTCGCTGTGGTGGATCGAGACGTTGCGCAGCAGCTGGAGCGCCGGGTGGGCGCGGCGGATCTCGTTGAGCCGGGTCAGGTAGGGCGCGAGGGTGGTGCCCTCGGCGTCGACCTTCTTCCAGTCGCGGATCCGGATCTGGTACTTCTCCGAGTCGAGGTACTCCTCCGAGCCCGGCTTCACCGCCACGTGCTCGAACAGCTCGTAGCCGGCGTAGACGCCCCAGCTGGGCGATCCGGTGGCGGCGAGGGCGGCTCGCACCTTGAACGCGGCCGGGCCGCCGTACTGCAGGTAGGCGTGGAGGATGTCGGGGGTGTTGACGAAGAAGTTCGGCCGCATCAGGTGGTCGGACTCGCGCGAGACCTCGACGAGGTAGTCCTCGATCTCGCGCTTGCCGGTGCGCCAGGTGAAGTAGGTGTAGCTCTGGTGGTAGCCGACGGCGCCGAGGCCGTGCATCATCGCGGGCTTGGTGAAGGCCTCGGAGAGGAAGAGCACGTCCGGGTCCGTGCGCCGTACCTCCGCCAGCAGCCACTCCCAGAAGGCGAGCGGCTTGGTGTGGGGGTTGTCGACCCGGAAGATCCGCACGCCGTGCGACATCCAGAGCTTGACGATGCGCAGCACCTCGCGGCAGATGCCGGCGGGGTCGTTGTCGAAGTTGATCGGATAGATGTCCTGGTACTTCTTCGGCGGGTTCTCGGCGTAGGCGATCGTGCCGTCCGCGCGCGTAGTGAAGAACTGCGGGTGGGTCGTGACCCACGGGTGGTCCGGCGCGGCCTGCAGCGCCAGGTCGAGGGCGACCTCGAGGCCCAGCTCGCCGGCGCGCGCCACGAACGCGTCGAAGTCGGCGAACGTGCCGAGATCGGGGTGGATGGCGTCGTGCCCGCCGTCCTTGCTCCCGATCGCCCACGGGGAGCCGGTGTCCTCGGGGCCGGGCGTGAGCGTGTTGTTGGGTCCCTTGCGGTTGACCTCGCCGATCGGGTGGATCGGCGGGAGGTAGACGACGTCGAAGCCCATCTCGGCGACCCGGTCCAGCCGCTCCATGGCGGTGAGGAACGTGCCGGTGGTGACCTTGCCGGTCTTCTCGTCGCGGGTGGCGCCCTCGGAGCGCGGGAAGAACTCGTACCAGCTCCCGAACAGCGCGCGGGTGCGGTCCGCGCGGAAGCGGTAGGGCCCGCTCACCGAGGTCATCTCGCGCAGCGGGTGCGCCTGCAGCACGGCGTCCAGCTCGGGGTCCTGCAGCGCCGCGAGGCGCGCGCCTACCGGGCGGGTGGTGTCGCTCGCGGCGGCCAGCGCGCCGGCGACCAGGGCGGCCGAGGCCCCGTCGAGCGCCTCAGGACCTGTGCGGGCGGCGACGCGCTCGAGCAGCAGCGTGGCCTCGGTGAACATGAGCTCCACGTCGACGCCGGCCGGGATCTTGATGCCGCCGTCGTGCTGCCAGGTCGCGATCGGGTCGGACCACGACTGGATCTCGAAGGTCCACTCGCCCTCGGTGTCGGGGGTGACGTGGGCGAGGTAGCGGTCGGGCTGGTCGCCCTCGAGGTGCATCCGGACCGGGGCACGTCGCTCCCCGGCCGGGTCGATCGCCACCACCTCGGCCCCGAGCTGGTCGTGACCCTCACGGAAGACGGTCGCCCGGACCGGCATCGGTTCGCCCACGGTCGCCTTGGCCGACTGTCGACCGAGGTCGACGACCGGTGAAACATCCATCACGGGTATGCGTCCAACCATGGCCCCACACTTGCGAAGGTTGGGTCGCGGACGCAACCCGCGACGGATGCGGTCTCACCCCTTTGACTCAGCGGCCGGTGACGACGACGCGCTTGACGTGCGAGCGGGCGGGACGCAACGCGGCGCGGTCGGCCGGCCGGAAGCGCACCCGGATGGTGTGACGGCCCCGGTTGAGCGTCCTCGTGAGGAGGATCGAGCGCCGACCCGTCGTCGTGCTGAACGTGCGCCACTTCACGCCGTCGACCACGACCACCAGGCGCCCGGCCGCGGGTGCCACGTCCTCCGAGGAGACGGTGACGACCAGCTTCGGCGCCGCGTTGCGCACGGTCTGGAACTTGCGCAGCACCCTCAGCGAGACCGTGGGACGCACCCGCGTGGTCGTCGGCGTGGGGGTCGTCGTCGTGGTGGGCGTGGGGGTCGGCACGGTGGTGGTCCCCGTGCCCCCGCCTCCGCCGCCCGTGCCGCCGTCGGTGCCGGGCGGGGCGGGCTGCTCGGGCAGGGTGGCGTCGGCGCCGAAGACCTGGAGCTCGCTGGCGTGCACGATGGTGCCCCGGTCCGAGCCCTCCTTGCAGTCGGTCAGCACGGTCGCGCTGGCGGTCTGCTGGCCGGCGTACGCCTCCTGACCGGTGCACTGGTTCTCCAGCGTCACCAGCCGTACGGCGGCCGCCGGGGTGTCGGGCACGTCGAACGCCCGCATGGTGAGCGTCGGCGCGACGGGCCGCGGCAGCCCGCTCGGGAACGCGTCGGCGGGGGAGACGTAGAAGCGGCTCCACGTGGCGCTGCCCGACGCACAGTCCGCGGTGCACG
Source organism: Nocardioides sp. (assembly GCF_025965415.1). GTDB lineage: Bacteria > Actinomycetota > Actinomycetes > Propionibacteriales > Nocardioidaceae > Nocardioides. Next base: position 4,394 of record NZ_JAOPWY010000174.1, on the reverse strand, counting down.
CCTCGAGGGCGAACTGGCGCAGGGCGGTGAAGCGCGAGCCCGAGTCCGGGTCCTCCTGGGCGAAGGGGAGCTCGGACGACGATGCGGGCGCCGGGGTGAGGTAGGCGCTCACCTGGACCCGCCTCACCGTGGAGACGTCGCCGGCGAGGTCGACCGACACGGACGGGTGCGACTCGTCGACCTGCTCGGCGGTGACGCCGCCCCAGTTGGTGGCCTCGGTGCCGTCGATGAGGGCCTCGGCGTTGAGGGATCCCTCGGTGGCACCGATGACGGAGCCGCCCGCGGCTGCACTGGCGAGGTTGACGACGTCGCCGATGGTCTCCGTGCGCGCCGCGCCGTCGGCGAGGACCGTCATCGTCCAGCGGGTCAGGCCGCGATCGGGCGAGACCGCCACCATCCGGTAGGTGCCCGGGGTGAAGGCGGCGGTGTCGCCCAGGGGGCTCGCGGGGTCGGTGTCGGCGACCGGGGTCACCCGAGCCTCGTAGTCGCCGACGAAGATCGACGCCTTGCCGGTCGTGGCGAAGGTGATCGGCGAGCTCGGGCCCGTCGGGGTGGCGAAGCTCGGCGTCGGCTCGCTGTCGTCGGCGTCGACGACCGAGGCGTCGACACCCATGCCGCGCCGGGCGAAGGCCGCCCACAGGACGTCCCTGTTCGCCCCGCCGAAGCGCATCTGGTCGGCGGCGATCATGGCGTCACGGGCGTCCAGCATCGACGTGGAGCCCTGCTGGAGCAGGAACGCGTCGAACATGAGCTGCACCCACCGGCGGTTGCCGGGGCAGGCGTCGGCCGGGCGAGGCGTGCTGGTGGCGGTCGCGTCGGCGCACTGGAGCTGGAGCGCCTGGTCGTCGTAGGGGAACTGGGCGTCGTACTTCTCGACGAGGGCCTGACGGACCTCCCACATCGTCCCGTTCCAGATCTCGCCGTCGGCGTGGACCTCGGCGCCGGTGGTGTCGAAGCCGTAGTCGGAGTAGTTGAGCGGGTTCTCGTCGATCGAGTAGTCGCGGATCGCGGTCTCGGTGTTGCCGGTGGCGTAGGCACCGACGGCCCAGACGTTGCCGCCGTTGCTGTAGCCGTGGGCGAACTGGTACTCGCCGGCGACCAGGTCGCCCCACGCCTCGCCCATCGCGCCGCCCTGCTCGGAGGTGATGCCCTCGTCGGGACCGCCGATCATGCGGTTGCTGATGGCGTGGGTGTACTCGTGTGCGACGATGCCCATGTCGAGGCCGCCGTCGGTGCAGGGGGCGTAGAACGCGCCGGCGATCGGCTCGAAGAGGTACTGGTTGGTGATGCCCGGGACGCCGTCCTGCAAGGCGATCTGGTTGGCGTTGTCACGGCCCTGGAAGGTCGGGCTGCCGCCCGAGACGGCGCCCGCCTGCGCGTTGCCGACCTCCTGGTCGCCGGCCACGCCGCCACGGCTGCCGTTGTCGAGCTGGAGGTTGTAGTTCTCCTCGGTGAAGCCCAGGTAGTAGGAGTAGTCGTGCATCCGGTTGTGCGCGACGAACAGGTTGCCGACCGACGCCTCGATGTCGTTGCCGCCCGGGACGAGCTGCGCGACGTCGCACCGGCTGTTGTTCCAGCGGTCCTCGAACTCCTTCGTGTACTCGCGCGTCGGCGAGACCGGAGCCTGCGCGAGGCCGCCGGGGGTCAGGGGGCTGGCCCACGCCTCGTGGGTGTTGGCGTTGTTGCCGACGGTGGTGAGGGTCGGCAGCGCGCCGACCGTGTCCCACGGTCCGAATGCCGCGACGTTGTCGAGCGCGCCGGGCGGGGTGGTGCACGAGGGGTCGCCGAGCGTCCAGCAGCCCACGACCGAGTTGGTCGGGGTCTCCTCGGTCGAGTCGAGGGTCGGGTTGGCGGGGAAGTAACGCCACCTCGGGTCGGTGGTCAGGTCGCCCGTGCCCGGGGCGGCGGTGTCGCTGCTGCTCACCGCGAGGGCGTACTGGCCGACGACCACCGACGCCGCGTCGAAGGGGCAGACCTGCGCGGAGTAGGTGCCGCTGGGGATCGACTGCGAGGAGTACGTCGCCACCTCGGGGTTGGTCGCTGTGTCACCCGTGACGAGCAGGGTGTCGCCGCGGAAGATCTTGACGACGAAGTCGTCGGTCGGGATGCCGGTGGCGACCGCGGTGATCGTGCGGGTGAGGTCGTCCTCGAGCTCGAAGGGGTGCTTGGGCCCGCAGGCCTCGGCCGTCACGGCACCGGTGAAGACGTCGTTGTAGGCGAAGTTGTCCGTCTTGTTGTGGCGCGCGAGCACCTCGCCGGTGACGCCGTGGACCAGCGTGGTGAAAGCCAGCGAGGCGCCGCCGGCGACGTTGACCACGTTGGCCTCGAGCACGGGGCGGACCGAGCCGTCGGCCATCGGCAGCGCCCGCAGGCGCACCTGCTGCTCCTGGGCGAAGCCCGGGACCTGCAGGCGGGTCCAGCCGTCGCTGACCGACCGGGCGATCGAGGAGACCTGGGCCGGGGCGACACCGACGGAGAGGTCGGTGGCCGCCTTCAGCCACCCCTGCAAGGGCGTCAGGGTGGGCGCAGGCATCGCACCCGTCGTGCGCGCGAGGGAGGACGAGACGTAGGCAACCCGGCCGTCGGCCACGCCGATGGTGACGAGCCCACCGAGGGCGGGGGCCACGCCACCGAAGTCCTGGCGCAGCAGCACGGCCCGGGCATCGGACTGCGCGAGCTTCTGGGAGCTCACCAGGACCAGTGCGTCCACGTCGGACGCCGACATCCCGAAGACGTCGGCGTGGTCGCGCATCCATGCGCGGGCCGCGTCGACGGGAGCGCCGGGGGCGGGGCCGAGGCTCCCGCTCGCCGGCAGGATGGAGGCGGGCGTGCCGAACGAGCCCCACCGGGCGGTCACGTCGCCGAGCGCGGCGACCGCCCGGCGCTGGGCCGGGGTCGGGAGGGCGGTGCCGCGACGGTCGACGTCCTTCGGGCCGGCGACCGGGTCGCCGAGCGTGCGGACGTCGCCCGGCGTCGGGCCGGGGGTGACCGACTGCTGTCCCGGGGAGGACTCGGCGGTGGCCGGTCCGGCGATCGCGGAGAGCGTGGAGATCGCGAGGAGCGATGCGGCCGCGAGGATCGTGCGGCCGAGAGGGTGGCGGGGCGGGGTCATGACCCCCTCAACGCCGCGGTGGCGGGCAGGTTACTCATCAGTTGAGGACGTCGGGGTTGGATCGATCCAAGAAATGCCCTAGCGTGCTGGATCGTGCGCGCGTTCAGACGATTCACCGTCCGCCCTGTCCTGCCCGAGCCCCTGGGAGCCCTGTCCGTCCTGGCGGGCAACCTTCGTTGGTCGTGGCACCCCCCGGCCCAGGACGTGTTCTCGTCCATCGACCCGCAGGTGTGGCGGGACGTGCAGGGGGACCCGGTGCGCTTCCTCGGCGCCGTCGGGCGCGAGCGGCTCGACCAGCTGGTCGACGACGCCGACTTCCGCGCCCGGCTCGATGCCGCGCACGCCGACCTGCAGCGCTACCTCTCCGAGGACCGCTGGTACGCCCGCAAGGCGGGTGACGACGCGCCCCGCTCGATCGCCTACTTCTCACCCGAGTACGGCATCGCAGCGGTGCTGCCGCAGTACTCCGGCGGCCTCGGCATCCTCGCCGGCGATCATCTCAAGAGCGCCTCCGACCTCGGTGTTCCCCTGGTCGGCGTTGGCCTGTTCTACAAGGCCGGCTACTTCAGCCAGGCCATCTCCAGCGACGGCTGGCAGCTGGAGAGCTATCCGCTTCTTGACCCCGACGGCCTGCCGTTGTCGGTGCTGCGCCGGGCCGACGGCTCGCCGGTGCAGGTGTCGCTGGCCCTGCCGGACGACCGGACCATGCACGCCAGGGTGTGGGAGGCCAAGGTCGGCCGCATCCGACTACTGATGCTGGACACGGACATCCCGGAGAACTCCGACGAACTCCGCCAGGTGACCGACCGGCTCTACGGCGGCGGTGGGGAACACCGCCTTTTGCAGGAGCTGTTGCTGGGCATCGGCGGGGCTCGGGCCGTGCGGCTGTGGAGCACCCTGAACGGCCGACCCGAGCCGGAGGTGTTCCACACCAACGAGGGCCACGCCGGCTTCCTGGGCCTCGAGCGCATCTCCAGCCTGATCGGCGAGGGGCTCAGCTTCGCCGAGGCACTGCAGGTGGCCAGGGCCGGCACTGTCTTCACCACCCACACCCCTGTCGCGGCTGGGATCGACCGGTTTGAGACGTCGCTCGTGCGGCACTACTTCGAGACCGACCTGTTGCCCGGCGTGGCCGTCGACGACCTGCTCGGCCTCGGTGCGGAGAGCTACCCCGGCGGGTCTCCGGATGTCTTCAACATGGCGATCATGGGTCTGCGCCTCGGCCAGCACGCCAACGGCGTGTCCAAACTGCACGGCGAGGTCAGCCGGCGCATGTTCAACG
>NZ_JAOPWY010000017.1 GCF_025965415.1 Nocardioides sp. | reverse complement strand
GATGATCACCGTCGAATCCGTCACCAAGACCTACGGTGGCTTCACCGCTGTCGACGACGTCAGCTTCACCGCCTCGGCCGGTCGGGTCACCGGCTTCCTCGGCCCCAACGGCGCGGGCAAGTCCACCACCCTGCGCATCGTCACCGGCCTCACGCCCCCGACCCGGGGCGACGCGCACGTCGCCGGCCGCCGCTTCGCCGACCTGCCCAACCCGGGTCTGGAGGTCGGGGTGCTCCTCGATGCCTCGGCGCAGCACGCCGGCCGGACGGGCCGGGAGATCCTGCGGCTGAGCCAGCAGATGATGGGGCTCCCGCGCAGCCGGGTCGACGAGATGCTCGACCTGGTCAGCCTGACCCCCGCCGAGGCCGGGCGTCGGGTCCGTGACTACTCGCTCGGGATGCGCCAGCGGCTCGGCATCGCCCATGCCCTCCTGGGCGACCCGGGAGTCCTCATCCTCGACGAGCCGGCCAACGGCCTCGACCCCGCCGGCATCCGGTGGATGCGCGACCTCCTCCGCGGGTACGCCGACCGGGGCGCCACGGTCCTCCTCTCGTCCCACCTCCTGCACGACATCGAGGTGGTCGCCGACGACATCGTCGTCATCGGCAACGGACGCATCGTGGCCCATGGCACGAAGGCCGAGCTGCTCGCCAGCGCGGGCACCCACCTCCGGACCCGCCGTCCTGCCGATCTCCAGGTCGTCCTGGGGGCGGCCGGCCTCACGTCGAGCGTCACGTCGCCGGGCGTGGTGCGGGTGGATGCCGAACCCGAGCTCGTCGGGCAGCTGGCGTCGGACGCCCGCGTCCCGCTCATCGAGCTGCGCCCTGCCGAGACCGCCGGTCTCGAGGAGATGTTCCTCGAGCTCACCGCAGACACCCAACGAGAAGGAGCATCAGCATGAGCACCCAGACCCTGAGCACCACGGCGGCGGTCACCGACCCGGGAGCCATGTCTCCGGGCCCGGGTCCTGCCCGCATCCCGCTGCGGCGGATCGTCGCCGTCGAGCTGCGCAAGTCCTTCGACACCCGCGCCGGCCTCTGGCTGCTGATCAGCGTCGGCTTCCTCGCGCTCCTCACGACCGGTGCCGTCATCGCCTTCTCGCCGGACGACGACTTCACCTCCAGCACCTTCACCACGGCCATCGCCTTTCCGATGTCCGTGATCCTGCCGATCATCGCCGCGCTCGCCGTCACCTCCGAGTGGACGCAGCGCAGCGGGCTGACGACGTTCACCGTCGTCCCGCACCGAGGTCGCATCATGCTGGGCAAGGCCGTGGCCCTCGTCTCGGTGGCGCTCCCCGCGACAGCCCTGGCCCTCCTCGTCGGCGCCGGCGGCAACGTGGTGGCGTCGTGGATCTCCGGCCACGACGCGGTCTGGGACCAGTCGCTGGTCGCGGTGCCCTACCTGTTGCTGTCCCTGGCGCTGTCCTTGGCCATGGGCCTCGTGTGCGGGACGCTCGTCCGCAACTCGGCGGGGGCCGTCGTCGCGTTCTTCGTCTTCTCGTTCGTGGTCCCGCCGCTGCTGGGACTGCTCGCCATGACGCAGGACTGGTTCCACGACGTGCAGCCCTGGGTCGACCTGGACCTCCAGCTCGCAGCCCTGCTGCGGGGGTCGTTCGACCCGGAGCAGTGGTTCCAGCTCGCTGCCTCCAGCGGTCTGTGGCTGGTCCTCCCGCTCGCCGCGGGCATGTGGACCCTCCTGCGCTCGGAGGTCAAGTAGGGGTCGTCGCCGGTGCCGACAGCCCGAGGCCCTCGCCTCTCAACAATCCGGGGTCGAGACTCGTCTTGAGGGACAGAGGGTTCTACTGCGGATCGAGGGACCGTGAAGTTCGAGGACTACGTGGCGGCTCGGGGCCGTGCGCTCGAGCGCTACGCGTACGTCCTGACGGGCGACGCCCAAGCCTCGGAGGACCTCGTGCAGACCGCGTTGGTGAAGGCGTACACGCATTGGAGGTGGGTCGAGCGTGCCGACCAGCCCGATCTCTACGTGCGTCGCATCGTGACCACGACCTTCCTGGACGGGACGCGACGGCGCAGCAGCTCCGAGCGCCCGGTCGCCGACGTGCCTGACCGCGGCTCCGACCCGGCACACGACCCGGCGCATCGCGTCGTCGTCCGGGACGAGCTCTCGCGGGCACTGGCCAGGCTGACGCCCCAGCAGCGGGCGGTGCTCGTGCTGCGCCACTTCGAGGGGTACGACGACATGGCGATCGCGAAGGTCCTGGGTTGCTCGACGTCGACGGTCCGCTCCCACTGCAGCAGGGGACTGGACGGGCTGAGGACGTACCTGAGGTCCGAGCAAGAGGCAGGAGAAACCTGATGAGCGACCAGCACGACGATGTCGCGTTGCAAGCCCGTTTGAGCGAGGGCCTGAGCACGTTGGCCGACCGCGCCCCGCACGACCCGGACCTCCTCGGCACCGTCCGCGGACGGGTGGGCCGCCGTCGTCGACGGAGCACGGTCCTGGTCACGGTCGCGGCGGTGGGAGCCGTCTTCGGCGTGGCCTGGGGGGCCGTCGTCGTACGTCACCCGGACCCTCCGGCAGGGCCTGCCTCCAGCGGACGTGCGCCAGGGTCGTACTCCTGCCCGGCCAGCACTCCCGTCGGTGTCCTGCCGCCCTGGGCGAGATCAGGATTCTCCGATCCCCGACCCACGATGCCCCACGTGCTCGGCGACGAGGGCCGCATCGTGGCGATCGTGTTCGGCGAGCCGCTCACCGCACCCGAGTCGGCAGACCACGCGAACAAGGTGCTGTGGGTCGCCAGGGCCGGGTTCGGACCCCTCACCATCACGGCGCGGCCGGCCCCGGGTGCCACTCCCACGGTGGTCGAGCTTCCGTCGCCCGGTCCGTCGTACCTGGACCTGCCCACGCCCGGCTGCTGGCGCCTCGAGCTCTCGTGGGACGACGAGACCGACGCGATGAACATCCGCGTGGATGCTCCGTGAGCGGACTTCAGAGACATCGCCCGTGCGCAGCGCCTGGCGCCGTCCCAGCCTGGGGATGGGCTTTCGTGCTGCGTCAGTCCCCGCCGAGCGATCGCATCACGAGAGGGAGCTCGGGCTCGATCTCGGAGGCGAGGTAGCCGACGCGACCCCATCGGGCCGCAAGAACGTCGCCGGCCGCCGCATGGACGTGCTTGGCCCAGACCGTCGCCTGCAGGGGGCTGGCCCCGCGGCCGACCAGCCCGAGGATCGCTCCCGAGAGCACGTCCCCACTGCCGGACGTGCCCAGGCCGGTGTCGCCCGTCGCGATCCTCCACAATCCACCGTCGGCGCCGACCCACGGGCCACACGCCACGACCGCGTCCAGCTCTCCGGCGATCCTGAGCGTGGCTGCGGCAAGGGCGTCCTCGCCCACCTCGTCCACGTCGAGCAGGCGCGCGAGCTCGTGAGCGTTGGGGGTGAGGACAAGACGTCCGCGCAGCGCCTCCACTGACGCGCGGTCGACGTCGGGCAACGTCGTGACGGCTGCCGCGTCCAGCACGACGGGGAGGTCCTCCGACAGCATGCCGGCGATCCCGCTCACCAGTCGCACCGTCCCGGAGCCACCCATGAGGCCCGGGCCCACCAGGACGGCATTCGCACGAGCGACCTCGTCACCGAGCAGCTCGTCGAGCCGCTGACCCGTGATGCTGCCCTGAGCGTCCTGGGGGAGGGGCACGGTGCCGCACTCCGGGAGGGCCACGGCCAGCTGTGTCGCGACACCCGCCGCCGTTGCCACGCTCAGCCGTCCGGCACCCATGCGGAGCGCCGACACACCGGCGAGCATGACCGCTCCCGGCGTCGTGCAGGAGCCTCCGACGACGAGCACCTGTCCGCGCGCGTACTTGGTGCCGGCGGGTTCGGGCAGTGCCCACGATCGTAGGAGGTCCGGAGTGACCGGGCGCGGCGAGCCCAGGTCGCCACCGGTGGTCACGGCGTCGTCGGACTCAGGCATCTTCGTCCCCCACCGGCGCGTCGGCGCCCGTCTCGTCGGTGATCTCCACGTCCTCCTCGCGAAGGTGCTCGTCGACGTTGTAGTCGGTCACGTCCCACCCGGTGGCGGAGTCCGGGTTGGTCTGGAGGCGGCAGATGGCGGCGTTGCGGAGCGCGTTGTCCCGCGCGCGGGCCAGGACCTGCTCCTCGTCCAGCCCCTCAGCCACGTAGCAGAAGAGCAGCAGCACGACGTCGTGCCCGGTCACCAGAACTCGCTGGTGCTTCTCGGTGTTGGCGAGATCGGTCAGCACCGCGCGGACCCGCATGGCCACGTCGGCCCACGACTCTCCACCGGGAGGCCGGTAGTAGAACTTCCCGAGCCAGTCACGTCGCTCGGCCTCCTCGGGGAACGCTGCGCGAATGCCCGCTGACGTGAGCATGTCGGTGATCCCCATGTCGCGGTCGCGCAGTCGCTCGTCCACGCGTCGGTCGATCTCGATCCCGGCGACCTCGAGGGCGACCTCGGCGGTCTCGCGCGCTCGACGATAGGGACTGGTCCACACGACCTGGGGTCGGTCATCCTCATCCAGTGCGCCCAGCCAGCGGCCCACGGCCGCAGCCTGGTCCCGTCCGGTTGCGGACAGGGCCACGTCGGGGTCGCGTGCAGGGACGTCGATGCGCTCCAGGTCGTCGCGCTGAGCCGCATCGGCAGCGACGTTGCCCTCGGACTGGCCGTGGCGGACGAGGGTCAGTCGGATGGTGTGGTCGCGTCGGGGCATGAGGTCTCCGGCTGGTGTCGTGGGGTGCACCCGGCTTCGAGGCAGGTGTGGACGGCGATCTCGAGTCGGCTGCACGTCGAAGCTCCGCAGCGTGCCGGGGGTCGCCATTCGGTCCCTGTGCCCCGCACCAGCGCCGGTCATGCGTGTTCGGAGGGTCTTCGGCGCGTACGCCCCCATCGGGGTGGGGGAGCGTCATGCCGTTCGAGATCGCGGGGTACGGAGGCTCATGGAGGAAGACACGCACACCCACGACCAGGACGCCGATCCGCCCACCTGGGACGGAGAGGAGCCGGACACCGAGCAGCTGCACCCGGACTCCGAGCCGGCCAGCGACCCGGATCCCGACCCAGACGCAGGCAGCACGCACCACCGAAACGAGGAGGACGCATGACGACGTACGACAACGACCCAGACAGCTCCGCGCCGCCCGGCACCCCGGGTGTCGACCCCAGCGCGAAGGACAAGGCCAAGGCAGCTGCGGCCACGGCGGCCGAGGAGGGCCAGCACCTGGCCGGCACGGCCAGGGACGAGGCGCTCAACGTCGCCGGCACGGCTGCGGAGCAGGCGCGCAACGTGATGGGGGAGGCAAGGCAGCAGGTCGCCTCCCAGCTGAGCGACCAGGCCACGACCCAGCGCGACCACCTGTCGCAGACCCTCCGCACCTTCGGCGACGACCTCGAGCAGATGGTCGAGCAGGGACCCGGTCACGGCATGGCCAGCGACGTGGCACGAGAGGTGTCCGACCGCGTGCGCGCGCTCGGCGACCACCTCGACGGTCGCGACCCCGGCCAGCTGCTCGACGAGGCCCGCGACTTCGCGCGTCGACGGCCCGGCACCTTCCTGCTCGGTGCCCTCGCCGCGGGGGTGGTGGCGGGTCGCCTGTTCCGGGCCACGGCCGACGGCGCCGCCATGGCGTCGCTGGCAGGCACCACCGGGTCGGGCACCGCCGGTGCTTCTCCCAGCGCTGGGGCCGGCGAGGGAGCCGGCGCAGGAACCACTGCCGGGACCGGCACGATGATCGGCGCGGACCTCGGCGGTGTCGACCCGACGGCCGGCTTCACCGCACCGACACCCAGCCTCGACGCCCACACGGGCACCGGGTACGGGACCGGCCCGGCAGGCGCCGGGAGCCTGGCCGACTCACCGGATCCCGTCACGGGTGCGGACACCAGCACGACCGGAGCGGGAGCATCCGACCCCACCGGTCAGCGGACCCAGGACGCGCCGTGACGGGGCCTGCGGAGGTGGACCCGGTCCTCGGTACGCCGCCGGCCCAGCCAGCGACGCGGTCGGACGGCCCGCCCCCCGCCGGCGCGAGTGACGACCGCAGCCTGGGTGAGATCGTCGGCGACCTCAGCCACGACCTCACGACGCTGGTCAAGCAGGAGCTCGAGCTCGCACGCACGGAGCTGAAACAGGAGGCGGTCAGGGCCGGCAAGGGCGCTGGCATGCTCGGCGGTGCTGCCGTCGCCGGGCTGATCACGCTGATCCTGGCGTCGTTCGCCCTCAGCTTCCTGCTCGACAACTGGATGCCGATCGAGCTGGCGTTCCTCATCACCACCGTGCTCTGGGCCGTCATCGGCGCCGTGCTGGCGTCGCGCGGTCGCTCGGAGCTGAAGAACTCGAACCCCCAGCTGCCGAAGACGCAGCAGACACTCAAGGAGGACGCGGCATGGGCCAGAGCACAGAAGACCTGAACAGCGACATCGAGCAGACCCGTCAGTCGATGACGGCCAATGTGGACGCCCTGCAGGACCGGGTGAGCCCCTCGGCCATCGTCGAGCGACGCAAGGAGGCCGTGAGGGGTCGCGTGCGTGGTGTGCGTGACCAGGTGATGGGCACTGCGCACGGGCTGGGGTCGTCGACCTCGAGCACGATCGGTTCCACCGGCTCCGCCCCGGGCGCCGTCGACTCGGTCAAGGGCACGGCGCAGGACACCGTCAGCGCGGCGCACGACAAGGTGCAGGGGGCACCGTTGGCGGCGGGCCTCATCGCCTTCGGCGCCGGCGTCATCATCTCGGCGCTGATCCCCGCATCGGAGAAGGAAGCCGTGGCTGCCGGACACGTGGTGGACGCCGCCAGGGAGCACGGCCAGCCGGCCGTGGACCAGGCGAAGGCGCTTGCCCAGGAGGTGGCGGACCACGTGAAGGACGCCGCCACCGACGCCGCGACCGAGGTCAAGGACACCGCGACCGAGAGTGCCGAGCGCCTCAGGTCCGAAGGCCAGTCCGGAGCCGACGAGGTCAGGTCCTCGGCCCAGGGTTGAGACCGAACGGTGAGCGGCCCGTCCCCGAACCGGGGGCGGGCCGCTCGCGTGCGCGCACGAGAAGAATCGCCTTCGCGCAACACCAACAGAGAGGCGGCGGCGGCCGGTGCCCACCGGGGAGGGAAACATGCGCGAAAACGGTGGTGGGATCGGCGCATGGCGGAGGAGGGGCGTCGGGTACAGGCCCCTTCCCAGCCCCTGCACCCAAGGATCACCATGAGCCCCAAGAAGCCCGTCGCCGCGGCCAAGAAGGCCGCTGGCGAGGTCGTCGACGCGGTCGCCGACGCCGTGTCCCTCGCCGAGAAGCCCGTCCCGGGGGCACCCGGGAGCGAGCCGCCCAGCCTCGAGGAACCGACCGATCCCCGCGAGATGCCACCGCCGAAGCCTGACCAGCAGCAGCCCGCTCCGCTGTCGCCGACCGGTGCGCCGAGCTCGGACCCGCCGACGGCGAGTGCCCAGCAGGGTGCCTACCTCACCACCGCGACGGGTGTCCGCATCGGCGACAGCGACCACTCCCTCAAGGCCGGACCACGTGGCCCGACACTGCTGTCGGACCACCACCTGCGCGAGAAGATCATGCACTTCGACCACGAGCGCATCCCGGAGCGCGTCGTCCACGCACGCGGGGCCGGCGCGCACGGCACCTTCGTTGCGAACGGTGCGGCGTCGAGCGTGAGTCGGGCTGCGGTCTTCGCGCAGGGGGAGGAGACGCCGGTGTTCGTCCGGTTCTCCACCGTCCTGGGCTCGCGCGGGTCGGCCGACACGGTGCGCGACACCCGCGGCTTCGCCACGAAGTTCTACACCCGTGAGGGCAACTGGGATCTCGTCGGCAACAACATCCCTGTCTTCTTCATCCAGGACGGCATCAAGTTCCCCGACGTCATCCACGCAGGGAAGCCGCATCCGGACCGCGAGATCCCGCAGGCACAGAGCGCACACGACACGTTCTGGGACTTCGTCTCCCTGCACACCGAGGCTCAGCACCACACCCTGTGGAACATGTCCGACCGGGGCATCCCTCGCAGCTACCGCACGATGGAGGGCTTCGGGGTCCACACCTTCCGGCTGGTCGACGCAGAGGGCGCCACCACGCTCTGCAAGTTCCACTGGAAGCCCCGACTCGGCGTGCACTCCCTCACCTGGGAGGAGGCGCAGCTGGCCGGCGGCGTGGACCCGGACTTCCACCGCCGCGACCTCTACGACGCCATCGAGTCCGGTGCGTTCCCGGCCTGGGACCTGGGCATCCAGACCTTCCCGGACACCCCGGACCAGATGTTCGAGGGGATCGACCTGCTCGACTCCACCAAACTGGTGCCGGAGGAGCTCGCTGCCGTGCAGGTGATCGGCACACTCACCCTCAACGGCAACCCGACGAACTTCTTCGCCGAGACCGAGCAGGTGGCCTTCCACACCGGGCACCTGGTGCCGGGCATCGACGGCACCGACGACCCGCTGCTGATGGCGCGCAACTTCTCCTACCTCGACACCCAGCTCACGCGCCTGGCCGGGCCGAACTTCAACCAGATCCCGATCAACCGACCGCACGCGCCGGTCAACGACAACCACCGCGACGGCTTCCACCAGCAGGCCGTCCACGGCGGGGTCGCGCCCTACAGCCCGAGCTCCCTCGATGGCGGATGCCCGTTCTTCGCCGGAGCAGAGGACGGGGCCTTCATCGACGTTCCGGTCACGGTGCCGGAGGCCACGAAGGTCCGCGAGAACCCCGCGTCGTACGACGATCACTTCAGCCAGGCACGCCTGTTCTGGAAGAGCATGTCTCCGGTCGAGCAGGAGCACATCGTCCAGGCCTACAGCTTCGAGCTGGGCAAGTGCTACGAGCAGGCGATCAAGGAGCGCCAACTGCTCGCCCTGGCCAACATCGACGAGGAGCTCTGCGCCGCCGTCGCGCAAGGACTCGGCCTGCCCGCACCGGAGCAGACGGTCGCCTACGACGACCCGGAGCCCAGCCCGGCGCTGTCACAGGTCGGCGGCACGTGGCCGGCCGACGGTCGCATCGTCGGGGTCGTCGTCGACCCCGACGGCGACCTGGCGGCGGTCGCCGAGCTGCGGGAGTCCCTGCTCGCATCCGGTGTCCTCCCGCTGCTGGTGGCTCCGCGGGGAGGTGAGCTGGGGGAGGGACTGGTCGCGCAGCGGACCTTCGCCACGGCCCGGTCCGTCGAGTTCGACGCACTCGTCGTCGCGGGCGCGACCGCTCCTGCGCCGGACGCGGTGCCGAGCCGGGACAGCAAGGCCGGCGGATCACCGGTGACGACCGCCGACCCGCGGATCGTCCTGATGGCCGAGGAGTGCTTCCGCCACTGCAAGCCCGTCGTGGCCATGGGCGAGGGGCGATCGGTCGTCGACGACCTGGGGCTCGCAGGTGCTGGCGTGGTGACCGGAGACGGCCCCGGCGACGTGCAGGCCGACCTCATGGCACTGCTGGGCACCCACCGATCCTGGGAGCGGTTCGCCGTGACCGGGTGAGGTCAGGGCTGTGGCAGCCGTGGCGCACTATCTGTGGGCCGCGGCTGCCTCAGCCTCCAGCGCCACTGGTCCGCCCCAGCCGGCCCCTCACTCCACGGAAGTGAGCCACCGACCGTGGCGGGCGCGGCGCACCAGACCGCGCTCCTCGAACACCTCGAGCCAGCCGAGCATCGGGGTGGTGCCCCAGCGCTCGCGGAAGATCTCCGCGTTGCGGACGATGTCGACGACGTGCTCGACCGGAGGGCGCGACACCGGGTGCCACTGGTGGTAGGCGCGCGCTGCGCCCACCCAGCCCAGGTCCAGTCCCACGTCGAGCACGACCCGGCCGAAGTCGGTGTCCTCCCCGCCGTAGCCGACGTACGCCTCGTGGAACCCGCCGGTGCGGTGCCAGGCCTCGACGGAGCAGGCGAAGGAGAGCGACCAGAAGAGATCGGGGTCGGCGCCGGTGAGGCGCTCCCCGATCGCGGGGGCGGGTCGCGCCGCGTGCGGGGAGTCGAGAGCGCTCAGCGCGTCGAGGTCGTAGCCGCCGGACGGAGGCGGGTCGAGGTAGGTGACGGGGCCGGACCAGACGGTCGTCGGCGCATCGGCGACCGCTGCGGCGTACGCCCCGACGAGGGCGGGGGCGGCCAGGCAGTCGACGTCGAGGAAGACCAGCGTCGTGGCGCCGCGGTCGATGGCCACCTGCGCGCCGCAGTTGCGGGCGGCGGCGAGCGGGAGCCCGAGGGGGGTGGTCGACACCGAGGCCGCGCACCAGTCGCTGGCGGCCAGGTGCGGGTCGTCCATGGCCACGACGACGTGGTCGGCCAGGCTGGAGCCCGCCCGGGCGAGCGAGGCGCGCTGCCGTGCCAGGTGGTCGTGGCGACCGTGCGCGATCGTCACGACCGCGGTCGTCACGGGGCCTGCTCGTCGCCGGCGACGCGGGTCACGACCTCGGCGATGCGCTCCGGTGCCGCGCCGTCGCACCAGTCCGCCCAGCGCTGACCGTCGAGGAGCATCGCCTCGTGGAGCAGGTCGAGCCAGCCGATGTCGGGCACCGACTCGACCATGACGGCCGGCCACCCCGCGACCAGGGCGGCCGCGGTGACGTGCTGTTCGTCGAAGGGCCGCGGTGCCGGGACCACGATGGCGGGCACACGCAGGGCGGCCACCTCGGCGAGGGAGTTCTGGCCGGGGTGGAGCACCACGACGTCGGCACTCGCGAGCACGGCCGCGGGATCGGCGTGCCAGGACCCCAGGCTCCGGCTCAGGATCGTCCAGTCCCAGTCGGGGCTCTGGTCCTGGGCGCGGGCGACGGCGTCGGCCGTGAACCCGTCACCGCCGGTCCCCGCCAGGAGGACCGCGTGCGCACGACGACGGTGGGACGGCACCGGCGAGGACGGGCTGGCGAACCTCGCGACGGCCCCGACGGCATCGACGTCGTAGGAAGTGGGGTCGAGTCCCGGCAGCAGGCGGTCGGTCCACCCGTCCGGCCATGCCCCGACGACTGCCGACGCGGCGCCGAAGCCGAGCAGGTGAGGAGGATCGGTACGACGTCCCGGCGCGGTCATGGCCACGACGGGTACGCCGTGCAGGCGGGCGAGGAGGCAGACCTCGACCGACTGGTCGACGACGAGCGCGCTCGGCGACTCGCGGTCGATCCATCCGGCCAGGGCCGACATCCGTCCCCGCAGGCCCTCGTCGCCCAGGGGCACCCAGTGCAGACGGCCCCCGGCCGTGACGTCGGCCTCGCCGTAGGAGGGCGCGGCGTCGTCGCGCGCGAGCTGGAGCCAGGGGCCGGGCCACGCGGGCGGCCGGGGCAGGGACGACAGGCCGGTGACCGGGCCCGGCAGATGGGGAGCGACCGTCATCGCCCGGTGCAGGTGGCCGCTGCCCTGGTGGTGGACGTAGTAGCCGATCACGCAGCCAACCTGCTGTGCACCATCTGGCGGTAGAGGCCCTCGTAGGAGTCGACCATGCGCTCGAGGGACAGGTCGGCCACGGCGCGCTCGCGGCACCGTGACCGGTCCAGGCCGACGGCCTCTCCGATGGCCCTCGCGAGTGCGTCGACGTCACCGGAGGCGGCCAGCCGGCCCGTGTCGTGGGTCAGCACCTCGGGGAGCCCGCCCCGGGCGTACGCCGCCACCGGCGTGCCGCAGGACAGCGCCTCGGCGGCCACCAGTCCGTACGGCTCGTCCCACGCGGGGGTCACCACCGCGACGGCCGACGCACCGACCAGCGTGGCGAGGTCGGCCTGCTGCAGGTGCCCGGCGTAGGTCGCGTCGCTGCCCAGCAGCGGCTCGATCTCGGCGCGGAAGTAGTCGACGTCCAGGACAGGACCCGCGAGCACGATCGGGACACCGGCGCGCCGCGCGGCGTGGACGGCGTGGTGCGGGGCCTTCTCCGCGACCAGGCGACCGGACCACACCGCGGCATGGCCGCCGGGGCCGGCGGGCCACCCGGCTACGTCGATGCCGTTGGGCACGCACACGCTCTCGGCGATCGACGACCACGACTGCGCGGTGAAGCGGGACACGGCGGCGAAGGAGCTGGCGCCACCGTCGAGCCGCACGGCCGACTCCAGCCACCACAGCGGTGGAGTGTGCAAGGTGGTCAGCAGCGGCATGGGCAACGACCTGGCCATCGCGACCGGCAGGTAGTGGAGGCTGTTGTTGTGCACGACGTCGTAGCCCCGCCCGGCACGTCCCGACAGCTCGAGCATGACCGAGAGGTAGGCGTGGTGCTCGGCCACCTCGACGTACGGCGGCGCGTCGACGTCGTGTCGACCGGGGTGCTCGTGGAGGGCGTCCACCTCGAGCTCGACCACCCCGAGTGCCGGGTCCGACCCGCGGGCGGCGAAGACGGCGACCTCGTGGCCGCGGCGCATGAGCTCGCGCGCGAGGTGCCACGTCATCGACTCCAGCCCCCCGGTGAACGGCTCGGCGATCGGGAAGCGGCTGTTGGCGAGCAGGCAGATCCGCAGGGACTCCCTCGTCGGGCGAGCAGTGAGCAGGGCCGTCATCTGCTCAGATCCCGGTAGAGCCGTTCGTGGACCCGCGCCACCTCGCGCCGCTGCGCGGTGCGCTCGTCGAGGCTCGCCCCCCACCGAGGACGCTCGGCGTGGGCGCGCACGACGGCGGCGCGGAGCGAGTCGGCGTCGAACGCGTCCCCGTCGTTGGTGTAGGTGAGGATCGGTCCCTGCTCGGCGTAGTAGCCGCAGCTGGGCGCGAGCACGGTGGTCTGGAGATCCCGGCAGGCCTCGAGCCATCCCGAGTGTGTGCCGAACGTGTAGGGCAGCACGGAGAGGTCGAGCGACGCGAGGTAGGCCCACAGGTCGTCGTCGGAGTAGTAGTCGTGCACGTGGAGCTCGAGGCGGCGTGCGGCCGCCTCACGGCGCAGCCAGGCGGACAGCTCGACGTCGTGGCGCGCTCCGTCTGCCTCGAGGATGTCCCGGTGGCAGTTCACCTGGAGGACAGCGTCGTCCAGCCCGCCCACGGTCTCCACGAGCGTCGGGAGGATCCGCATCGGGTCCATGTTGGCGCGCAGGCTCTTGAGGTGCAGGCCGACCCGGAAGGGACGATTGCGCCACCGCGGCCGCACCTCCAGCGCCCTGGTCAGGATCGGCAGGTCCACGACGTGCGGGTGCGGGACGACCACTGCCTCACGGTTCCATCGTCGGCGGATCTCGCTCGCAGCGCCGGGCGTCAGGGTGAGCACCGCGTCGGCTGCCGGGACGAGCACGTCGAGCTGGTCGTCGTGGAGCCGCCGGTCCTCGTGGTGGGGGTTGCGCAGGTCGTGGACGGTGAACACGAACGGCTTGTCGCGTCCCCGCAGCACCCGGGTCAGCTTGTCGAGGCCCTCGGGCGTGCAGGCGTCGAAGCCGAAGTGCAGGTGGAACACGTCGAGGTCGGCGTGCCGCGCCCACTCGGGGTCAAGCATCACCGGGGGCCACCACGTGGCTCCCGCCGGACGATCGGGATGGCCCGGATCCGGGTCGGGAAGGCGGACCACGTGGGTGCCGCTCAGCGGATCGAGATGGCGTACGTAGACGTGTCCAGAGGGCACCGACGCCACGGTGAGGGGCTCGGACCTGGCCGTGGCCTTGGGGCGCTGCGCAGTCGTCATGCGTCGAGGTACCCCGATCGGGCCTCTTGAATCGCCTCTCCACCCGAGCGGGTGGTGGGGTCGGGGAGCGCGGCGCCCGACGGTCAGCGATAGCGCCGTGGAGGAGTCCAGTGGCCACCGAACTCCAGGTTGAACGACTCCGGCTCGAAGGGACTGTCGCCGCCGGCGGGGAAGCTCGACAGCTCTCCGAAGACGATGCCCCGGGGCAGGTCGTAGAGGTCCACCCGGACGAAGTCGGTGCCCTCCGCGAGCTGCTCGGCCAGGTCGAGCATCCCCTGGAGTCGCACCGGCTCGGGGATCTCCGGGACTGCCCACGGATTGCCCCCGCTGAGCGCCAGGTGCTCCCAGGTACGTGTGTAGAAGTCCTGCGTCCTGCGGTCGAAGCGTCCCCGGTCGACCTGGACGTAGCGGCACGTGCCGTGGAAGACGAAGAACTTGTAGTCGTCCGGGATGCGGCCGCCGGCGTCGGTCAGCAGCTCTTCGACGAGGAGTCGCCGGGGCACGTGCCCGTAGGCCCACTCGCGGTTCGGGCCCTGGCCGTAGAGCTGGGACAGCCAGGACTCGCCCAGGGCCACGAGGTGCTCGACCGGGGCCATCTCCGGCCGCACGTGGTGGTAGCCCCAGGCATGCCGCACGTCCGGCAGTCGGGAGACCACTTCTGCCTGCGCCGAGACGATGACGGCGACCCCACTGCCGTGGGTGGGCTTCAGCACGTAGTCCGGCGGCAATGCGGCGTCCACCAGGTCCCTGGGCTGGTCGAGGACGTGCAGGAGGCGCGGAAGGGCGTCCGGCCCTGCCAGCGCCGCGACGTGCTCACGCACGGCCAGCTTGTCGGCGAACGTCACCATCAGCGGCCGGTGGTCACGCAACATCTTGTAGCGGACCTTGTCGTTGAAGGTGCGCGGGCGGCGCGTGCGCCACAGGCGCCACCAGCGCACGACTCGACTGCGCTCACGTGCGGCGACGGGTCTGCGGACGCCACCCAGCACGCCCGACCTCCGCTCCGTGTTGCTCGTGGGCTCGCGCCCCACGTGGTCGGCGGCCTCTGTCTCCTGGTCGATCGTCGTCCGTGTGTCGAGCAAGGACAACAGCCCATCGGGTGGAACGGCCGGGCGGTCCGATCGCCGCACCGTCCGGGGCATCAGTCGCGCACGGTCTCCCCGATGATCCGGGCGACCCGCGCCGCAGCGGCGGAGGGTTCCCCGGTGCGTGAGGCGAGGGCCAGGTCGACCGTCTCCGGATCGGCGAGCTGGACGTAGGTCGCCCCTGCGACGGCAAGGCTCCGGACCGGCTCCGGCACCAGGGCCACTCCGAGGCCGGCCGCGACGAAGACCACGAGCGTGGCGGTCTCGCCGACCTCGACCAGGCGCGCGGGGCGGAAGCCCGCACGGCCGCACGCGGCCAGGACCTGGTCGTGCATCGACGAGTGGTCACCCGACGGGTGGATGACGAATGCCTCGCTCGCCAGGTCCGCCAGGGCGACGGTCTCGCCGGTCGCGAGCCGGTGTCGCGAGGGGAGAGCGGCGACCAGGCGCTCGGTCCGCAGTGGGCGGAGTCGTACGCCGTCCCGGGCGGCTCCAGGGCGTAACAGGGCGAGGTCGAAGGTGCCCGACTCGATCCCGGCGTACAGCTCGGGGCTGAGGAGCTCGCCCCGCAGGACCAGCTCGACGTCGGGCAGCTCGTCGTGGACGCGTCGCGCGACCTGGGGGAGGACGTCGTACGTCGCCGTGCCGACGAAGCCGACCGAGACCCGCCCGGTGAGGCCCTGCGCCAGCGCGCGCATGTCGGCCTCGGCGTTGCTGGCTGCGCCCGTGATGCGGAGCGCGTGCTCGCGGAAGCGGCGCCCGGCCTCGGAGAGCTCCACGTGGCGGGTGGAGCGGTCGAGCAGCACGAGTCCGACCTCGTTCTCCAGCTGCTTGACCTGCGCCGAGAGGGCGGACTGCGCCACGTGCAGCCGGGCGGCCGCTCGGCCGAAGTGGAGCTCGTCGGCGACGGCGAGGAAGTAGCGCAGGGTCCGCAGCTCCATGACGGCAATTTATCGCACACCCAGATCAATCAGTCGGAACCACGTGTTGGACGAGATGAGTCGGTCCTCGTACGGTCGAGCCGTGACCACGTCTGCCTTCCTCTACGCCGCTGCCCGCACTCCCTTCGGCCGCTTCGGCGGCGCCCTCGCCGAGGTCCGCCCCGACGACCTCGCGGCAACCGCCCTGACAGGGGTGCTCGCGCAGGCACCCGACCTCGATCCCGCCAGGATCGGCGACGTGGTGTGGGGCAACGCCAACGGTGCGGGGGAGGACAACCGGAACGTCGGCAGGATGGCCGTCCTGCTCGCGGGCCTCCCGACCTCCGTGTCGGCCACGACGGTCAACCGGCTGTGCGGCTCCTCCCTCGATGCGGCGATGACGGCTTCGCGCCTCATCGAGTCCGGCGACGCCGACGTCGTCGTCGCCGGCGGCGTCGAGTCGATGACCCGCGCCCCGTGGGTGCTGCCCAAGCCGTCGCGCGCCTTTCCCGCCGGCAACGTGACCGCGGTGTAGACGACGCTCGGCTGGCGGCTGGTCAACGAGCGGATGCCGGCGGAGTGGACCGTGTCGCTGGGCGAGGCCAACGAGATGCTCGCCGACCGCTTCGCGATCTCGCGCGAGCGCCAGGACGAGTTCGCGGCCCGCTCGCACCTCCTCGCCGACGCCGCCTGGGAATCCGGGTTCTACGACGACCTGGTCGTCGCCGTGCCGGGCGCCGACCTCGCTCGCGACGAGGGCATCCGCCCCGGCTCGAGCGCCGAGAGGCTCAGCGGCCTGAAGCCGTCGTTCCGCAAGGACGGCACCATCACCGCGGCCAACGCCTCGCCGCTGAACGACGGTGCCTCGGCGGTGCTGCTGGGCGCCGAGGACGCCGGGTTCGGCGTCGCTCCCCTGGCGAGGGTGGCCGGCCGCGGCATCCACGCGCTCGACCCGCAGGACTTCGGCTTCGCCCCGGTCGAGGCGGCGAACAAGGCGCTGGCGCGCGCCGGGATCACGTGGAGCGACGTGGGCGCGGTGGAGCTCAACGAGGCCTTCGCCGTCCAGTCGCTCGCCTGCGTCGACGCATGGAGGATCGACCCGGAGATCGTGAACACGAAGGGCGGCGCGATCGCCATCGGGCACCCCCTGGGCGCCAGCGGCACCCGGGTCCTCGGCACGCTGGCCCACCGACTCCAGCAGAGCGGCGAGCGCTGGGGCGTCGCCGCGATCTGCATCGGCGTCGGCCAGGGGCTCGCGGTGGTGCTGGAGAACGATTCATGACCCAGGTCTGCGAGGACACGGCCGACGCCGTGGCCGGGATCGCCGACGGCAGCACCGTGCTCATCGGCGGCTTCGGCATGGCCGGGATGCCGGTGGCCCTCATCGATGCGCTGATCGAGCAGGGCGCCACGGACCTGACCGTCGTGTCCAACAACGCGGGTAATGGCGACACCGGTCTCGCGGCGCTCCTCGCCGCCGGGAGGGTCCGCAAGGTGGTCTGCTCCTTCCCCCGGCAGTCCGACTCGTGGGTCTTCGACGGGCTCTACCGTGCCGGGGAGATCGAGCTCGAGGTCGTGCCGCAGGGCAACCTGGCCGAGCGGATGCGCGCGGCCGGCGCGGGGATCGGCGCGTTCTTCTGCCCGACCGGCGTCGGCACGCCCCTGGCCGAGGGCAAGGAGACGCGCGAGATCGACGGCAGGACCTACGTGCTCGAGATGCCGATCAAGGGTGACGTCGCCCTCATCGGCGCCCACCGCGCCGACCGCGCCGGCAACCTCGTCTACCGCAAGACCGCACGCAACTTCGGGCCTGTCATGGCCACTGCCGCGACCACGGTCGTGGCCCAGGTGCGCGAGGTCGTGGACGTGGGCGAGATCGACCCCGAGGTGGTCGTCACCCCCGGCATCTACGTGGACAGGATCGTGGTCGCATGAGCAGCGCCTCCCGCAGCACTCCCCGCAGCACTCCCCGCAGCAAGGACGAGATCGCGGCCGCCATCGCCCGCGACATCGCGCCCGGTTCGTTCGTCAACCTCGGCATCGGACAGCCCACCCTCGTCGCCGACCACCTGGGCGACGACTCCGGCGTCGTCCTGCACACCGAGAACGGCATGCTCGGCATGGGCCCGGCGGCGGTCGGCGACGAGGTCGACGCCGACCTGACCAACGCCGGCAAGGTCCCGGTCACCGAGCTTCCCGGGGCGTCGTACTTCCACCACGCCGACTCCTTCGCCATGATGCGCGGCGGCCACCTCGACGTCTGCGTCCTGGGCGCGTTCCAGGTCTCCGAGCACGGCGACCTGGCCAACTGGCACACCGGCGCACCCGACGCGATCCCCGCCGTCGGTGGCGCGATGGACCTCGCCATCGGCGCCAAGCAGGTCTTCGTGATGATGACGCTGTTCGCCAAGGACGGCACGCCCAAGCTCGTGCCCTCGTGCACCTACCCGCTCACCGGCGTCGGGTGCGTGAGCCGCGTCTACACCGACGTGGCGACGTTCGACGTGGGTCCGCAGGGCGTACGCGTGGTCGAGACCTTCGGCATCACGCCTGCCGAGCTGGCGGAGCGACTGGACGTGGACCTCGGCTGACGCCGTCAGCTGCCGAGTCCCTCCTCGATCGCCTCGATCACCCTCGGCCGCAGCCGCTGGACCGCGACGACCTCGTCCACCGAACCCACCCGGACGGCCCGGTGGACGTCGTGGACGCCGTCGAACTCGGCGGCGACCTCACCGATCTTCTCGGGGCGCACCGCGGCCTTCAGGTCGGCCAGCTCGACGACCATCCGGCTCCGGTCCGGTCCCGTGGCGTCGGCGATCCTGGCCTCGACGTCGCGGACGCGGGGGTCGGCCGACGTGCGCTTCTCGACCTCGCCGGCGAACACGACCGCCGCAGCCGGGGCACCGCCGATCACCGACGCGAACGACCCCTCGAGGGCCAGCACGGTCATGCGGGGGTTGAGAGCCTTGGAGAACACCACGAACGCGCCGCCGTGGTAGCGCGAGATGACGCAGAAGACGATCGGTCCGTCGAAGTTGACGATCGCACGGCCGATCTCGGCGCCGTACTCCAGCTGGAGGTTGCGCATCGAGTCCGGCGAGCCGTCGAAGCCGGAGAGGTTCGCGAGGACGACGAGGGGACGGTTGCCGCTCGCCGCGTTGATCGCGCGGGCCGCTTTCTTCGACGACTTCGGGAACAGCGTGCCGGCGGTGTAGATGTCCGGTCCGTCGGTGGGCGGGAAGCCGCGGCGGGGGACCGGTCGCGACTCGATCCCGAGCAGGCAGACGGGATAGCCGCCGAGGTGGGCGTCCTGGACCACGGCGGTGTCCGCGTCGGCCATGCCCGCCCAGCGCTCGAGCACCGGGTGGTCCTGGTCGGCGAGCGCGCGCATCACGGTGCGGATGTCGAAGGCCTTCTTGCGCTCCGGGTTGGTGGCCGCGGAGAAGATCTCGCCGACGGTGGTGAAGTCGCTGTCGGCCGAGACGTGCGGGTACGACGAGACGTCGCGGTCCGCGGGGTCGGTGGTGCTCGCCCGCCGCGGATGGGTCTCACCGGGCACGACGTAGGTGTGGTCGTAGTGTGCCATCAGCACGTTGAAGGCGCCGGCGAGGTCGGGGGCCCAGTACTGCGCCTGCCCGTTCGGGCCCATCACGCGGTCGTAGCCACCGATGCCGAAGTTGTCCTCCGCGGACACGCCGCCGGAGAAGTCGAGCGACTGCTTGCCGGTCAGCACCATCGCGCTGTCCGGTGTCATCACCAGGATGCCCTTGGTGTGCATGAGCATCGTCGCCTCGGCGTTCCAGTAGGGCTGCGCGCCGACGTTGATGCCTGCGACCACCACGTTGATCTCACCGCCGGCCTGGGTGAACTCGACGATCCGCTTGAGAGCGGCCGCGACCCAGTCCATGTTCTCCGTGCCGGAGTCCATCGAGATCCGGGCGCCCGCGGAGAGCGCGTACCACTCCACCGGCACCTGCATCCGCTCGGCGAGGTCGATGGCGGCGATGATGCGCGAGCACTCCGGCTCCGACACCGCGCCGAGCGCCTTGGTCGGGTCGCCGCAGAGCACGACCCGGGTGACGCCCTCGGGGTGGAGCGGGGTCGGGGTGGTCACGACGGCGACCAGGATCCCGGCCACGTTCTGGCCGGGTCCGCGGTCGACCGGCACCAGGGCGCCGGTCTCGTCGAGGTCGTGCTCGACGAGGCTCCCGTCCGGGCCGGCGAGCACCCCCTCGAGCTCGTAGGGGTAGACCAGGCCACGGCGACGGGCCCGGGCGACGTTGGACGCATAGTCGTCGAGGGGCTTGAGCCGCTCGGTCGGGGGGCCCTCGACGGACGCCGTGACCCCGGCGCCGGGTCGGGCGTGGAACCGCAGCGCGATGGGGAAGGGGGTGCCGTCGGGGCCGATCACCCGGCCCTGCGCGAGCACCTCCTCGATGCCGGCGCCGTCGGTGAGCGGGGTGATCTTGCTCTGCAGTGTGGTGAGCTGCTCGATGTCGGCCTCGACCACCGGCCACACCTGCACCCACACGTGGTTGGTGTCGAGCTTGCTCCCTGCCGCGCCGCGCGACGTCCGCACGCGACGGATCGCCTCCAGGCAGTTCTCCACGGCCCGCTCCGCGTGGGGCAGGCCGGTGACCCTGCCGCTCTCGTCGCGTACGACGGCGAGCTGGCGGACCTGCGCCAGGGCCACCAGCCGGCGGTCGGCGGGGTTCTCACGGGCGACGCACTCGTAGAGCAGGACGTCCTCGGGCGCCTCGATCCGGGTGACGTGGAAGTCACGCAACCGCCAGAGATCGAGGCGGCGGCCGACCATCGGGTGCACGCCGCGGACGAGGTCGTCCTCGACGATCCCGCCGCCCGCGACCGGCCGGAAGGTGTAGTAGGTGACCGGCGTGCCGCCGCCGGGGCAGACCGCCACCGCGATCCGGCGTACGTCGTGGGCGAACGGCAGGGTCGCAACGATGCGGGCGAGCTCCGCGCTGGCCTGCTCCGGCGCCTCCGGGGCCTGGGGCCAGTGCAGGTAGAGGTCGATCACCACCTCGTGACCGGCCGGCCGGGCGGAGACCTGGTCGCCGAGGGCCGCGACGAGGCCGCTGCCCGGGTCGCTGAGCTCGGCGAGGATGCCCTCCGTGGAGACCACCCGGGTGGGGCGGTCGTCGAGGACGTAGTCGGCCACCGCGAACGTCCGCCCCCCGAGCACGATGGACCGCAGGTCGTGCAGCTCGTGCTCGCGGTAGTGCCGGCGCACCAGCACCTCGAGCAGGGGCTCCTGCTCGGGCACGCCGTCCTCGAGCCGCTCCGCGAGGAAGCGCACGACCTGCTCCGGGATCGCGGCCAGCGCCTCCAGCCGGACGGTGCGGTCGGGAGCGCCGGGGTCCGCCGCCAGGGCCGCGACCTCGTCGCGGACGCCCGCGAGCACGCTCGAACGCTCCTCGTCGACCAGCGGCTGGTCGAACCAGCGGAAGCGCGTGCTGCGGGCCAGGTCGCCGACCACCGGGAAGCGGAGCTGGGTGGACCTGACGAGCCGCTCGAGCAGGTCGCGTGCCGCGACGGCGAGGTCCTCGGCCGGCGGGGCCTCGACGATCCAGCGCTGGAGCAGCTCGGTGGCGAGGCGGACCTCGGGGACGGGGCGCTGCTGCGCCAGGAAGATGCGGAACACCGCCTCCTCCAGCTGCGGGGTGCGGTCCAGGTCGGTCACGCCGTAGTGGCCGAGCACCTTGGTCAGGCGGTCACGGAACTGCTCGGGGAGTCCGCCACGGTCCACGTCGAGGCTCTGCAGGAAGGTGTGGAAGTGCTCCCGCGAGCTGTGCACGCGCAGCTCGGTGTGGAGGTCCTCCCCGACGGGGCGGTTGCGGCTGAGCTCGGCGAGGTCGGCGAACAGGCCGAGGAGGTCGATCTCGTCGACCACCACGTCGACGCCGGCCGCCACCAGCTCGTCGCGGGCCGCGAGGTAGCCGGCGACCACGTCGCCCTCCTCGCTCGCATCGACGTCGTACCCCATCACCATCGCGGCGACGTCGGCGCGGCTCCGCGCAGCGCGCTCACGCGCGGACGCGGGCGGCACCGCGGGCGGCAGGCCGAGCGCCGGTCCGGCCTCGTCGGGAGCCACCTCCTCCGGGGCGTCCTCCTCGACGGGCTCGAGACGCACCAGCCGGGCACCGGTCTCGACCTGGCTCCCGGTCAGCACGAGAAGCTCGCGCACGCGTGCCGCGAACGGCGCTCGCAGCACCGTCTCCATCTTCATCGACTCGAGGACCAGGACGGGAGCGCCGGCCGCGACCACGTCGCCGACCACGACGGGGGACGCGACGACCAGCGCGGGGGCCGGTGAGCGGAGCACGCCGCCCTCGTCGCGGCTGACCCGGTGGGTCACGCCGTCGACCTCGACCGTGTAGACGGGACCGTGCATCGCGGTGACCAGGCGGTAGCGCTGGTCGCCGACGGTCATCCGGCTGCGGAACTCGTCGAGCCGCTCGATGTCCGCCACCACGACCTGCTCGACGCCGCCGGACTCCACGCCCACGCGGAACCGCTGCGGACCGATCTGGATCACGGTGACCTTGTGCGCGACCCCGCGCAGCTTGAAGTCGACCGCCCGGCCGACCTTGTGCTGCACCTGCGGGCGGCCGCCGCGGGCGCTCTCGAGCAACCGGGTGACCTCGACCTGGGCCTCGTCCTCGTACGCCTCGATGCCCGCAGCGACCACGGCGATGCCGGAGTGCTCGTGCACGACGAGCCGACCCTCGGCGCGGACCCGGTCGATCCAGCTGGTGTCGGCCCAGCCGGCCTCGCCGTCGACGACCTCGGACTGGTCCAGGAGGTCGAGGATGAAGCCCTTGTTGGTGGCCCCGCCCTCGATCACCACGGTGGTCTCCGCCATCGCCCGGCGCAGTCGTGCGAGCGCCTCGTCGCGGGTGCGGCCGTAGGCGATGATCTTGGCGATCATCGAGTCGAAGTCGGCCGGGATGGTGTCGCCCTCGCCGACGCCGGTGTCCACGCGGATGCCGGGTCCCGAGGGCAGGTCGAGCAGTGCGATCCGACCGGGGGACGGGGCGAAGTCGCGATCCGGGTCCTCGGCGTTGAGCCGCGCCTCGACGGCGTGCCCGCGCTCCACGGGCTTCGAGCCCTCGAGGTGGCCGCCTGCCGCCACGTGCAGCTGGGCCTTGACCAGGTCGAGGTCCGTCGTCGCCTCGGTGATCGGGTGCTCCACCTGCAGGCGGGTGTTGACCTCGAGGAAGGCGAACGACCGCTCGCCGGGGTGGTAGAGGAACTCGACCGTCCCGGCGCCGACGTAGCCGACGGCGAGGGCGAGCCGCTCCGCGGACGCCTTGACCTCGTCGGTCTGGCTGGCGTCGAGCAGGGGAGAGGCCGACTCCTCGATCACCTTCTGGTTGCGCCGTTGCACCGTGCAGTCGCGCACACCGACCGCCCACGCGGTGCCGTGGCTGTCGGCGATCAGCTGGACCTCGACGTGCCGTGCCCCGGTCACGAGGCGCTCGAGGAAGACCACGCCGCTGCCGAAGGCGCGCTCCGCCTCGTCGCGCGTGCGCTGGTAGGCGTCCTCGAGCTCGGCGCCCGTGTCGACCCGGCGGATGCCCCGGCCACCTCCGCCGGCGGTCGCCTTGAGCATGAGCGGGTAGCCGATCCGCTCGGCCGCGGCCAGCGCGTCCTCGAGAGTGTCGACCGCACCTCCGCTCCACGGCGCGACCGGTACGCCGACCTCTTCCGCGAGGAGCTTGGAACCGATCTTGTCGCCGAGCCTGCGCATCGCCTCGGCGCTCGGACCGATGAAGGTCACGCCGATCCGCTCGCACAGGTCCGCGAACGCGGGGTCCTCCGCGACGAATCCCCAGCCCACCCAGACCGCGTCCGCTGCGCACTCGACCAGCACGCGCTCCAGGACGGCGAGGTCGATGTAGGGGCGCGCCGAGGCGGGACCCAGCGAGTAGGCCTCGTCGGCCTCCCGCGCGAACATCGCCGTACGCTCCTCGTCGGTGTGGAGCGCGATCGCACGGATCGGCTCCCCGTCGCCCTGCGCGTTCAGGTCGCGGACGGCGTGGATCAGTCGCATCGCGGCCTCACCACGATTCACGATCGCCACTCGGGTGAACATCCTGGGAGCTCCTGACCCGACGGTCCGCTCGCCGGATCGTCGTCGCGAGACTGTCACGGCTGTGAGGTTACTGCTGGACGGAGGTCGTTCGCTCCCGCGCGTCCGGGGCGTCGAGGGAGAACCTCGACTTGTCCGCGCCCGCGAGCTCGGCAAGTCCCTCCCTGATCCCCTCATGGTGCGCATCGGCGGGCGCGGGCGCGGCCGGTCCCACCGCCATGACGGGGGACATGACCGGGGACACCAGAAGGCCGAGTCTCTCCAGTCCCGCCCGGTCGTCGAGCGCGGTGGCCGCGAACAGGTCGCGGCGCACTTGGTCCGCCACCTCGGGCGCCCACTCTCCCCAGCCCCCCGCCGTCATCGCCGATGCCAGGCGGCGCCGCTCGGGCCGGGCCACCAGGCGGTGACCGGACGTCGTGTGGTTGGTCCACTTGCGGACGAACTCCTCGAGGGTGTGGGACTCGTAGTGCAGGACCTGCAGCCAGGACGCGCGGTGAGCGGGGACGGGTGCCCTGCTGTCGTCCACCACTCGGTGGATCTCCAACCACGCCTCGGACGAGACGCGCAGCCCAGCCTTGCCAGAGGTGTGGCCGCGGAAGTAGGCGTCGTTGTCGGGACGCTCGAGCATCCCCAGGAGGTGGAGCAGGTCCAGCTCCTCGGCGGTGAGGAGGCGCTTGAAGACCGTCACCTCGTCGTTCGGCCATTCCCACTGGGACAGGGCCTCCAGCGGCGCGAGTCGCACGGCGTCGGTGTCCTCGGGAAGCGCCAGCAGGCGGTCCTTGTCGAGATGGAGGACCTCGTCCCCGTCGATGTGGAACATCCATCCTCGTGGGTCGTTCTCGCGCACCACACGCAGCGCGGCGTTGGCGTTGGTGCGCTGGCGGGCATTCAGTCTCGCCGGTTGCTCGTCACCCCACCACGAGCCGGCGTCGACGGCGATCACGCCGGGTCGGGCGTCGAGCAGCTGGGCCGTCCGGGCATCGTCCCGGTCGTCGAGGAAGACCACCATCCGATCGACGCCCGCGGCCGTGTTGCGATCGATCCATCGCTCGAGGCGCGGGAGGTCGTCCTTCACCGTGCTCACCGTGGTGATCACCGGCGGCCCTCCCGTCGTCACGAGCCATGCTAGGCCCCTTGTTCCGAGTGCCTCGCCACGCGCTCGACCTCGTGCGCCTGCCGGTCTATCCACCTTCTGCCAGTCGGGCAGTCCGGGGGAGGGGCAACCGGTCCCGGATGCGGTAGTGTCGAACGCAGGTTGCGAACCTCGATCCCGGTCTTGGATACCGGTGGACGGTGGGCTCCATGAATGGTCTGAGCTTGGGCATCCCCGGCGTCGGTGCTGTCAGCCCAGGGACACACTTCTGCGCCCTCTACTCCGGGCCGGCCGAGCGCGACCGGCTGCTGTTCCCCTTCCTCGACGAGGGGTTGCGCAACGGCGACAAGTGCTTGTGCCTGATCGACGACCTCGAGCCGGCCCTGGTCCGGGACCGGGCCCTGGGGCAGCCCGGACCGGCGTACTCGCGGCGATCGGCACAGCTCGACGTGGAACGGGCGTCGGACGCCTACCTCCGCTCGGGCGAGTTCAGCATCGACGACATGATGAGCTTCCTCTCCGCGAGCGTGGACGCGGCGATTGCCGACGACTTCGACCTGGTCCGGGCCGCCGGCGAGATGTCGTGGGTGATGCCGGGCGCGCCGGGCTGCGACGACCTGTTCCTCTACGAGTCGGCGCTCAACCACCTCGTGGATGAGGTCCCCGCCATCCTCATGTGTCTCTACGACCTGAAGAAGTTCGGGGCCGACATGCTCGTCGAGGTGCTCCGCACCCACCCGAAGGTCCTGCTGGACCGCACGGTGATCGACAACCCCCACTACGTGGCCCCAGGGGAGTACCTGCTGGCTGCCGAGGCCGCCGCCGCCACCCGGTATCCCCTGGTCAAGGCAGGTGCCGACGCCGAGGGCGGGCTGGAACGTGCATGGGCGTCGCTCACCGACGCCGAGCTGCGGGTCGCCTCCCGCGTGTTCCGGGGGATGACCAACCGCAGGATCGCCGAGGAGCTGGTCGTCTCCCACCACACGGTCGACGCCCACCTCAAGCACATCTACCTCAAGCTCGACATCCACTCGCGGGTCGAGCTGACCGTGCTGGCCCTGCAGCACCACCGCGCCGAGGCTCACCCCTAGCCGATCCGGACCGTCGACAACTCATGTTCACGGGATGCTGGCGAGCTGCGGTCCTGAGACATGGGAGGGACACGTGCCCGGCTCCGCGCCGCATGGCGCGTGCCGGGTGATCGGTCCGCCAGGTGTACCTGTTCACGGGATGCAGGTGACGTGCCCTCGGAGAAGCATCGAGCTGGACAGTGCTTCCGGCGAGATGGGGTAGTCATGGGCAGGGCAGTGGGTATCGACCTCGGTACGACCAACTCGGTGATCGCGGCGATGGAAGGCGGTCAGCCGCAGGTCATCCCCAACGCGGAGGGCAACCGGACCACGCCGTCCGTGGTCGCCTTCCTGGAGAACGGTGAGCGACTCGTCGGCCAGATGGCCCGACGGCAGGCGATCTTGAACCCGAAGGGGACGATCTATTCCGCGAAACGGTTCATCGGCCACAAGTACGACGAGGTCAGCAGCGAGCTGACCGCGGTCTCGTTCGACGTGGTCGCCGGCCCCGATGGCGCGGCGCGCTTCCAGGTCAACGGCAAGCTCTACGCGCCGGAGGAGATCTCGGCACAGGTACTTCGCAAGCTTGTCGACGACGCCGGGAAGTTCCTCGGCGAGCGGGTCACCGAGGCCGTCATCACCGTTCCGGCACACTTCAACGACGCGCAGCGACAGGCCACGAAGGACGCCGGCACGATCGCCGGGCTCGAGGTCCTGCGGATCATCAACGAGCCGACCGCTGCTGCCCTGGCCTACGGGATGGACAAGCTGGAGAACGAGACCGTGCTGGTCTTCGACCTCGGCGGGGGCACGTTCGACGTGAGCATCCTGACCGTCGGAGAGGGCGTCGTCGAGGTCCGATCGACGGCCGGGGACACGCATCTCGGCGGCGACGACTTCGACCGGCGGATCGTCGACTACCTGGCCGACGAGTTCAAGAAGTCCAACGGGATCGATCTTCGTGACGACGCGCAGGCACTGCAGCGTCTGTTCGAGGCTGCCGAGAAGGCCAAGGTGGAGCTCTCGGCGGTCACCCAGACGGCCGTGAACCTCCCCTTCGTCACCGCTGATGCCTCGGGGCCCAGGCACCTCAACGTCAACCTGATGAGGTCGACGTTCGAGCAGCTCACCGCCGACCTCGTCGAGCGCTGCCTCGGCCCGGTCAAGCAGGCGATGGAGGATGCGAAGGTGACCGCAGACGACATCGACGAGGTCATCCTGGTGGGAGGCTCGACACGGATCCCGGCCGTGCAGGCATTGGTCCGCCGCCTGACCGGTGGCAAGGACCCCAACATGACCGTCAACCCGGACGAGGTCGTCGCCATCGGCGCCGCCGTCCAAGCAGCGATCATCAAGGGCGATGTCAAGGACGTGCTGCTCCTCGATGTCACGCCCCTGTCGCTGGGGCTCGAGACGATGGGCGGGGTGATGACCAAGGTCATCGAGCGCAACACCACCATCCCGGCGCGGCGGACCGAGATCTTCAGCACCGCGGAGGACAACCAGTCCGCCGTCGACGTCGTCGTCCTCCAGGGTGAGCGGGAGAGAGCGGCCGACAACCGTGTGCTGGCCCGGTTCAGGCTGGAGAACATCCGTCCCGCGCCTCGCGGGGTGCCCCAGGTCGAGGTCACCTTCGACATCGACGCCAACGGCATCCTGCACGTCTCGGCGCGCGACAAGGACACCGGCGCCGAGCAGGAAGTGACCATCAGCGAGACCTCCACGCTCAGCAAGGAGGAGGTGGACCGGATGATCAAGGACGCCGAGACCCACCGCGGTGAGGACGCCGCCCTGCGCGAACGCGTCGACGCCCGCAACGAGCTCGACTCCGTGGCCTACCAGGTGAGCAAGGCCCTCGAGGAGGCCGGCACGTCGGTGCCCGAGCACGACCGCGCCCGCGCCGAGATGCTGGTGGAGGAGGCCCGGCAGGCCGTCGAGGGCGACGAGGACGTCGACCGCCTCCGCGCCCTGACCGGCGAGCTCCACCAGATGGCCCAGGTGCTGAGCACCGCCACCCGGGCCGGTGACACATCGCCGGCCGGGTCTGCCGGCGCCTCCGACGACGTGTCCGGCAGCGATGACGACGACGTCATCGATGCCGAGTTCACCGCTCACTGACGGCTATGTCCGACCAGGAGGCACCGGCGACCGAGGCCACGCCGACCGGGACAGGAGACGACGAGGATCCGGCGAGCGAGACCCCGGAGCACGGCGAGGGCGCAGCCCAGCGCGTCGACCCGGCGCGCACCATCGCGGAGCTGGAGGACGCATGGCGGCGCTCGGCGGCCGAGCTGGACAACTTTCGCAAGCGTTGCGCGCGGGACGTGGTCCGCGGCCGCGAGCAGGAGCGGGCGGTCGTGGCAGCCAGCTGGCTGCCGGTGGTCGACAACCTGGAGCGGGCGCTCGAGCACGCGTCGTCCGACCCCGACTCCGTGGTCGAGGGTGTCCGTGCCGTGCTGGCGCAGGCCGTGGGCGTCCTCGCCGACCTCGGCTACCCACGTCGCGACGACGACGGCCGGGCCTTCGACCCGGCAGTGCACGAGGCGGTCAGCACCATGTCCGGTGGCGGGCTGGTGCCCGGCACCGTCGCCCAGGTCGTGCGTCCCGGCTACGGCCCCGATGACAAGCTCCTGCGCCCGGCCGCGGTCGTGGTGGCCACGAGGGCAACCTGATGGCCCAGGACTTCTACGAGATCCTCGGAGTCCCCCGGGACGCCGAGCCGGCCGACATCCAGCGGGCCTACCGCAGGCTGGCGCGCCAGCACCACCCTGACGTCAACAAGCACGCCGAGGCCGAGGAGCGGTTCAAGGACATCGCCGAGGCCTACGACGTGCTGTCGGACCCAGACCTGCGTCGCCGCTACGACGCCTTCGGTGAGGACTTCCGACGTGTTCCTCCCGACACGGATCCCGCCGCCTGGCGCCGAGCACGGACGTACGCCGACGCCGGGGCGGGCGCGCGTGGCGGCTGGTCGTCGGGGGCGGGACCGTCGGGAGGTTTCGGGGCAGCCGACTTCGGCGACGAGGTCGACATCGAGGACCTGCTCGGCGGGATCTTCGGCGGCCGGGGGCGGGGTGGACGTGGTCGGAGCGGCTGGGGACCGGGCCCCGTCGCGGGCTCCGACCACGAGGCCGAGGTGGAGGTGTCGGTCGAGGAGGCCTACCACGGCACCGAGCGCAGCTTGACGGTCAGCGGTCCCGACGGCAACCGCACGATCGACGTCACCATCCCGGCGGGCGTCGTCGACGGTCAGCGGATCCGACTGCGCGGCCAGGGCGGCCCCGGCAGCGGCTCCGCGGCAGCCGGAGACCTCTACCTGGTGGTCCGGATCGCCGACCACCCGCGTTACCGCGTCGAGGGTCGCGACCTGCACGCACTCCTGCCGGTCGCTCCCTGGGAGGCAGCCCTGGGCGCCTCCGTCTCCGTCGACACCCCCGGAGGCGCCGCCACGGTCATGGTCCCCGCCGGCTCGTCCAGCCACCGCCGGCTGCGGCTCAAGGGCCGCGGACTTCCCCACACGCGAGGCAAGCCCGGGGACTTCTACGCCGAGCTGCAGATCCGTGTCCCGGGGACCCTCACCGACGACGAGCAACGGCTCTTCGAGGAGCTTGCGAAGGTCTCCGGCTTCGACGCGAGGGACAGACGATGACCACGCTCACGCACTTCGCCCTCGCCCGGCCCTACCGGCTCAGCCTGGACAGCTATGCGCAGCTGACCGGCGTCCATCCCGAGCTGGTACGCCGCCTGGTGGCCCTCGGACTGCTCGACGTCACCCGCGACGCGCAGGGACGCCTGTGGTTCGCCCCCTCCCAGGTGAGGGAGATGGCCCGGATCCAGCGGCTGCGGATGAGCCTGAACCTCGGCTACTCCGCCATCGGGCTGGTCGTCGAGCTGCTCGACCGGATCGCGGAGATGGAGAGGACGCAACAGCGCATGCCACGACGAGGAGGAGCTCCATGGACATGAACAGGCTGACCCAGAAGTCGCAGGAGGCGCTGCACGACGCCCAGACCAAGGCGTTGCGCTTCGGGCATGTCGAGGTCGACGGCGAGCACCTGCTGCTGGCACTGCTCGACCAGGCGGACGGCCTGGTCGCGCCCCTGCTGGCCCGGGCGGGAGCCGACCCGGACCGGCTGCGCACGGACCTGGAGGCCGAGCTCGGCCGCCGCCCACGGGTCAGCGGGCCGGGCGCGACGCCCGGACAGGTGCACATCACTCAACGGCTCTCCCGGCTGCTCGACACCGCCGACGGTGAGGCCCGCAGGCTCAAGGACGAGTACGTCTCGGTCGAGCACCTCGTGATCGCCCTGGTGGAGGAGGGTTCTGGCTCCGCGGTCGGGCGGCTCCTCCGCGCCCAGGGGCTGACCCGCGACTCGTTCCTGGCCGCTCTGACCGAGGTGCGCGGCCACCAGAGGGTGACGTCGGCGACTCCCGAAGGGACCTACGAGGCGCTGGAGAAGTACGGCCGCGACCTGGTGGCGGCCGCGACGGCAGGCAAGCTCGAGCCCGTGATCGGGCGGGACGGGGAGATCCGCCGGACGATCCAGATCCTGTCGCGCAAGACCAAGAACAACCCGGTGCTGATCGGGGAGCCCGGGGTCGGCAAGACGGCGATCGTCGAAGGTCTGGCCCAGCGGATCGCCGACGGCGACGTGCCCGAGGGCCTGCGGGACAAGACCGTCTTCGCCCTGGACATGGGGTCCCTCGTCGCCGGGGCCAAGTACCGCGGCGAGTTCGAGGAGCGGCTGAAGGCGGTGCTCAACGAGGTCCAGGGCGCCGCGGGTCACATCCTGCTGTTCGTCGACGAGCTGCACACCGTCGTCGGCGCCGGCGCCGCCGAGGGGGCGATGGATGCCGGCAACATGCTCAAGCCCCTGCTCGCCCGCGGCGAGCTGCACATGGTCGGCGCGACCACCCTCGACGAGTACCGCACACACATCGAGAAGGACGCAGCCCTCGAGCGCCGGTTCCAGCCCGTCATCGTCGACGAGCCCGACGAGGAGGACGCCCTCTCGATCCTGCGGGGGCTCCGCGAGCGGCTCGAGGTCTTCCACGGCGTGAAGATCCACGACGGCGCCCTGGTGGCCGCCGTGACGCTGAGCCACCGCTACATCTCCGACCGCTTCCTGCCCGACAAGGCCATCGACCTCGTCGACGAGGCCTGCGCGATGCTGCGCACCGAGATCGACTCGATGCCGGCCGAGCTCGACGAGCTCACCCGACGCGTGACCCGGATGGAGATCGAGGAGGCGGCACTGTCGCAGGAGCAGGACGCGGCGAGCAGGACCCGCCTCGACGAGCTGCGCAAGGAGCTGGCGGACGCGCGTGCCGAGGCCGACGCCCTGCGTGCCCAGTGGGAGGCCGAGAGGTCGGCGCTGCGTGAGGTCCAGTCCCTTCGCGAGGAGCTGGAACAGGTACGCCTGGAGAGCGAGCGGGCCGAGCGCGAGTACGACCTCAACCGAGCAGCGTCCCTGCGACACGGCAAGCTGCCGGAGATCTCGCGGCGACTGGAGGCGGCTGAGTCCCGGCTCGCGGGAAAGCAGGGCGGCAGGCGGCTGCTGCGCGAGGTCGTGACGGCTGACGAGATCGCCGACGTCGTGTCGCGCTGGACCGGCGTGCCGGTCACGCGACTCCAGGAAGGGGAGCGCGACAAGCTGCTCCGCCTCGACGAGGTGCTCCACGAGCGTGTCATCGGCCAGGACGAGGCGGTCCAGCTGGTGGCCGATGCCGTCGTCCGCGCCCGCTCGGGCATCAAGAACCCCCAGCGGCCCATCGGATCGTTCATCTTCCTCGGCCCCACCGGCGTCGGCAAGACCGAGCTGGCCAAGACGCTGGCGGCCGCCCTGTTCGACACCGCGGAGAACATGATCCGGATCGACATGAGCGAATACCAGGAGCGGCACACCGTCAGCCGGTTGGTCGGTGCACCTCCGGGCTACGTCGGCTACGAGGAGGGTGGCCAGCTCACCGAGGCCGTGCGTCGCAAGCCCTACTCGGTGGTGCTGCTCGACGAGATCGAGAAGGCCCACGTCGACGTCTTCAACACACTGCTCCAGGTGCTCGACGACGGCCGCCTGACGGACTCCCACGGCCGCACCGTGGACTTCCGCAACACCGTGCTGATCATGACCTCCAACATCGGCTCGGAGCACCTGCTCGAGGGAGTCACCGCAGATGGCGAGGTCGAGGACGAGGCGCGCTCGATGGTGATGCGCACCTTGCAGGCGCACTTCCGCCCGGAGTTCCTCAACCGGGTCGACGAGATCGTGATGTTCAAGCCGCTGACGCTCGAGGAGATCGAGCGCATCGTCGACCTCCAGCTGGAGGAGCTGCGCGACCGCCTGGCCGACATGCGCATCACCCTCGACGTCACGACCGAGGCGCGTCGCTTCATCGCAGACCAGGGCTTCGACCCGGCGTACGGCGCCCGCCCGCTGCGAAGGTACATCTCCCGCGAGGTGGAGACCAAGATCGGCCGGGCGCTGCTGCGGGGCGACGCGGCCGACGGGGGCACGATCTCCGTCGCCGTCGTCGACGGGGAGATCACCACGACGGCGGGCCACGGCCGATCAGAGGGGCGGGCAGCGGCATGACCACCAACATGCAGAAGGCGACGACGGTCGAGTGCGCGAACTGCGGAGCCAAGAACCGTGTGCCGTCCGTTGCCGACGGCGTTCCGCGCTGCGCGAGGTGCAGCACTCCGCTCCGCTGGGTCGTGGACACCACCGACGAGGAGTTCCGCGCCGTCGCCGATGAGTCGAGCCTGCCCGTCCTGGTCGACGTGTGGGCACCGTGGTGCGGTCCGTGCCGCATGGTGAGCCCGGCTCTGGAGAAGCTCGCCGGCGAGCTCGCCGGCAAGCTCAAGCTGGTCAAGGTCAACGCCGACGACAACCCGGAGGTGGGCCGGCGGTTCGAGGTCCAGTCGATTCCGACGTTGGTCCTCCTCTCACGCGGCGAGGTGGTCGACAAGAAGATCGGTGCCCTGCCGGAGCACCAGCTGCGCTCGTGGCTCGAGTCCGTGCTCCCGAATACGTCCTCATGACGACCCCGACGGGTATCGGCCCGGACCCGCACCTGAGGATCATCCAGCCCG
Organism: Nocardioides sp.; assembly: GCF_025965415.1. Classification (GTDB taxonomy): domain Bacteria; phylum Actinomycetota; class Actinomycetes; order Propionibacteriales; family Nocardioidaceae; genus Nocardioides. The sequence goes on along the minus strand of NZ_JAOPWY010000017.1, from coordinate 30,845 downwards.
TGCCGCCGCCCGCCCGGCGCGAGTGCCCCGAGTGCGTGCGCCTCGCCACCCCCTGGGTCCACCTGCGCCAGTGCCTGACCTGTGGCCAGGTCGGCTGCTGCGACTCCTCCCCGATGCGCCATGCGCGCGCCCATGCCGCGGCCTCGGGCCACGTCATCGTGCGTTCGATCGAGCCGGGGGAGAGCTGGAGGTGGTGCTATGTCGACGAGCAGTTCGTCTGAGGCCGCGTCAGCGGAACTGCCCGAGACCCCCGATGTCACGGGCGCCTATCCCCGGCTGACGGACGCCCAGATCATGCTGCTCTCGCGCCACGGCGAGCGGAAGCGGCTCGAGGCAGGCACCACGCTGTTCTGCGAGGGGGACCGCGACTGCGGCGTCTTCGTGGTGCTGGAGGGCAGGGTCAAGGTCCTGCAGGAGGGGCAGGGCGAGGAGCGGGCGCGAGTGATCGCCGTCCACGGGCCGGGTCGATTCGTGGGTGACCTGTCGATGCTCACCGGCCAGGCCGTCTTCGTCACCGCCGTCGCCCAGACCGACGTCGAGGTCCTGGAGATCCCCTTCGACCGGCTCAAGCAGGTGGTCACCGAGGACCAGGCCCTGGGGGACCTGATCCTGCGGGCGTTCATCCTGCGGCGCAGCATCCACGTGAACATCGGCGCCGGGCTCCGCATCATCGGCTCGCGCTACTCGCCCGACACCCGCCGACTGAGGGACTTCGCGAGCCGCAACCGGATTCCCTACCGCTGGGACGACCTGGAGGACGATCCTGCGGCAGAGGCGACCCTGCGCGCCTTCAACATCCCACCCGAGCAGACCCCCGTCGTGATCTGGAAGGGACAGGTGGTCCTGCGCAACCCCAGCGCCGAGGAGCTGGCCGCGGTGATCGGCCTGCGCAGGGAGGTGCCGCCGAGCGATGCGCACGACGTCCTCGTGGTCGGCGCCGGCCCCGCCGGTCTCGCCGCCGCGGTGGCGGCGGCCTCCGAAGGGCTCTCGACGGTCGTGCTCGACGCGGTCGCGACGGGAGGGCAGGCGGGGACGTCGTCCCAGATCGAGAACTACCTCGGCTTCCCCGCCGGCATCTCCGGCGCCGAGCTCGCTGACCGAGCGGTGGTCCAGGCCCGCAAGTTCGGTGCCGTCTTCACGATCCCCGGCGAGGCCCGGTCGCTCGACCGCACCGATGGCCACTTCGTCGTGACTCTGACCGACGGGTCCCACGTGGAGGCGCACACCGTGGTGCTGGCGACCGGCGTGCGCTACCGCCGCCTCGACATCCCCGGCATGGACCGGCTCGAGGGTCCCAGCGTCTACTACGCCGCCACGGAGTACGAGGCACGACTCTGCCGCGGCGACCCGGTCACGGTCGTGGGTGGCGGCAACTCCGCCGGTCAGGCCGCCCTCTTCCTGGCCCGCAACGCTGGTGAGGTCAATCTCGTGATCCGCCACGACGACCTGGAACGCGACATGTCCCGCTACCTCGCTGAGCGGATCGTCTCCTCGCCGCGAGTGCACGTCTGGCGCGGCTGCGAGGTGTCCGAGCTGCGGGGGGACCTCAGTCTCGAGGAGGTGGTCCTGCACGACCTCCGGTCGGACGAGCAACGCGTCCTCAACACGACAGCACTGTTCGTGCTGATCGGCTCCGAGCCCCACACCGGGTGGCTCAACGGGGCGGTCGCGCTCGACGACCGGGGCTTCGTGCTGACCGGCACAGGCTACGAGTGCGCCCCCTCGCCCGAGACCGCCAGCGCAGGCGTGTTCGCGGTCGGGGACGTGCGCAGCGGTTCGGTGAAGCGGGTGGCGTCCGCCGTGGGGGAGGGCGCGATCGTCGTGCGCCTGCTGTACGAGCACCTCGTCCGGGCAGGCCGGAGATGAGCGCAGAGCCCGAGCAGGATCCTCAGCGCCCCGACCCCGATCAGCGCGTAGCCCGCCCAACGGGCACGGTCCCCACCCCCGCCCACGTTGAGCCGGTTGGCCACCCGTCCGACGTACGGCACGGCGTAGACGACTGACCCCTGCACCTGATCGGGTCGGACAGGCTGCTCGTCCGGAGCACGGTTGGCGTCTCCCTGCACGGTGAGGCTGACGTCGCCGTGGGCGTTCCTGGACACTGCGACGACCCGGTGGGTCACCAGCGTCGGGTCGTCCGGCTGTGGCTGGTAGGTGAGCACGTCCCCGATGCGGGCCTGGGTGGCGTCGACGGGACGGACGATGGCGAGTGATCCGGGGGGCATCCCCGGGGCCATCGAGCCGGACAGGATCGTCAGCGGGACGGCGCCCAGCGCCATCGGGAGCAGCACGCAGGCGACCCCCAGGGCCAGGGCGCCCACGAGCAGGGCCCACGAGACGGTCTCCGTCACGATCTGTGCGGCGGACCGGGTCCGGTGTCCGTCACTCCCTGCCATCGGCTGACCCGGGCGCCGCCCAGGGGCGATCGCCGCAGACCTGCGACCGCCCCTGTGCCGTGCTCTGTCCATGGAGTCAGTGGGCCGGGTCAGGGCTGCACGGTCGGTCGGACCTGAGTGGTCACGAACTGCACCTCGGACAGCACCGCGTTGGCGTTCTCGGCCTCGCTGAGCGTGGCGGCCGAGGAGAGCGCGAACGTGACCTTCCCCTCGGCCTGGATGCTGTTGTCGCCCATGGCGCTGCGCAGGAAGGAGACGGTTCCGTTCGTCTCGTCCGTGACACCAGCCTCCGGGGTCGGTGCGACGTCGTAGCTCACGGTGAGGTGGCCTCCGAAGTCCGCGACGTCGAGCGCGGAACCGTCGAGGTCAATCCTACCGGCGAGGTTCTTCCCGACAGCGGTGACGGTGAGCGGGACGGTGAGCGACACGGTGTCACCCGGGACGAGCTTGTCGGTCGCGGGATCCCACGTGGCGTTCGCCGCGCCCTCGGACTCGTCGACCCACGACCCGGTCTGCGCCTGCAGCGAGAGCTCGCCCGCGGAGATCGGGTCGCTCGGCAGGGGGTCCTGCTCCGACCAGAGGGCGAAGGACCCGAACCCACCGACGAGCAGCGCAGTGCCCGTCGCGACCGTGAGCGCGCCCTTGAGGACCAACTTGTTACTGGACATGAGGTGCCTTTCGGTGTGTGGCCTCCCAGATGGAGGACCTGGCACACAGGCTGCGCGAGCTGTGCACCGAAAGGGTCGGAACGTGACGCGGGCGCCGTCCGGGACGACGGTCAGCGCACACTGGCCAGCCCCGACGGCAGTGTCAGGCGTGCCGGTCGAGCGTGTCCGACGGGGCCTCGCCGAAGGCGCTGCGGTAGGCGGCGGCGAAGCGTCCCAGGTGCATGATGCCGAGCCCGACGGCGACGGCACCGACCGTGGTTTCGTCGCGGTCCGCCGCCAGGAGCGCCTGGTGGGCTCGGCGGAGCCGGACCCGGCGCAGGTACGTCATCGGGGGTGTGGCGAGGTCCCTGCGGAATCCCTCTTGCAGGGCCCGGACGCTCAGGTGCACCTCAGTGGCGAGACGGACCGTCGTCCACGGCTCCGACGGCCGCTCCTCGAGGAGCTCCACGGCTTGCCTGATCGCCGTGCCCAGCCTGCCCACACGGTCGCTGAGCACGGCGGTGCGATGGCTGTGGGACTGGCCCAGGAGGAGGCCAGCCGTCACCAGGGCTTCGACGTGCCTGCCCAGGCGGGGATCCAGGCCGGCAGCCGTCGTGTGGTCGAGCTCGTCCACGAGCAGGTTGAGCACGGTGCGCCAACGACGCCCGTCGGGGCTGTGCAGGTCGGCAGTGAAGTCGAACGCCAGCCGCCCCCGGAGGGAACGGCCCAGGAGCTGCTCGAGCTCGGCCTCCAGGCGACCCCGGGGAATCATCAGGCACAGTTGCTCACAGTCGGCCGACCAGGACATCTCGGCAGGTGCTTCCGGCGAGAAGATGAGCGCCTGTCCCGCACCTGTCGTCACCGGCTCGCCGCCTCCACTCCTCGAGCTCGCCCGGCCGCGCAGGGAGAGGTTGACATGGAAGTTCTCGGCGTCAGCGGTCTGCAGACGCACCCGGCGCCCGTAGCGCAGTCGCCCCACCGTCAGTGCACCCACACGAACTCCGGTCACCTCCATGCCCAGCGGAGCGGACCCCTTGGACAGGTCGAGCCGGTTCGGCAGGTAGAGGTCCCTGACGATCCTCTCGGCCTCGTCACGGTCGTCGGTGGCGGTCCGCACCCTCGCTGGCGACGACGTGTGGCTCTCGTCCTGGTCTGGCCCGCGGCCAGCGGCGGCGGCGCTCATGATGCTTCTCCCTGCAGTGGCATGACTCGGCGCCCGGCCGCCGGCAGTCAGAGGCCATTCTAGGTTGCTCAACCAGTGCTGCCGACCCCTCGTTGAGCCGGTATGCGCGGTCTGCGGGCCGGATCACGCGGGGGTCGCCCCGAGACAGCCGTCGAGGCCCGTTGCCGGGTCATCCTTGGGCCGAGGGTTCCTCCCCCGGGGACCCTCGTGGCGCCTTGTGCCCGTCCCCTTCGGGCGACAAGGCGCCACCCAGACCACCGCTCCCAACGCCCCGGGAACTGCCGGCGGGCGCGGTCCCGCTGCGCAGCATGGAGGAGGCGACGTGCCGGAACGTGACGGGCGGACGAGAGGGGATCCGTCGTACGACGTGGCGGGCGCGCCCGACAGCCGAGCGGCGGGGGAGCACGTGTTCGCCCGCGAGCTCGTGGAGCGGGTCAACCATCACCTGCGCACACCCCTGACCGTGGTGCTGTGCCACGCCGAGCTGCTGATCGGCCACGAGCACGAGGTCCCCGCAGAGGTCCACGCGTCGCACCTGGCCGTGCTGCGTGCCGCGCAGCGGCTCAGCGACGTCGTCCTCGGGGTGTGCGACCTGGTCGCCGCGTCCGTCGAACCGATGACCCCGGAGCCTGTCGACATCACGGAGCTGGTGGCGGAGGAGGTCCACGTCCACCGAGACCGTGCCGCAGGGCGCGGCGTGCGGTTCCTGATCAGCGGGGCGAGGCCCCAGACGTGCGTGACCGACGCTCGGCGCCTGCGCCGAGCGCTCCGCGAGCTGCTCGACAACGCCATCACCTACGCTCCCGACTCATCCACCGTCCGGGTCTCGTCGGCCACCTCGGCTGCCGGGACCCGGATCGAGGTCTGTGACCACGGCGACGGCATCGACCCGGCTGACCGCGAGCGTCTGACGCGGCCCTTCGAGCGCGGCACCCACCCTCGGCAACCGGTCGCCGGCCGGGGGATGGGCCTCGCCCTGGCGGCTGTCCTCGCGGCTTCGCTCGGCGGGCACCTGCTCCTCTCCGAGGGCTCGGATCCTGGGCTCCAGGCGTCCCTCGAGCTCCCGGTCGACGTCACGCAACCCGGCCCCGTCCCGGCCCCCGACGTCCCGGCGCAGTGGTGAGGACCCGGATGCCGAAGGCCTTTCGGAGCTCGCCGGAGCCGTGCGCGAATGGCGCAGCCCCCGGCCACCGCCTCCCCTGAGGAATCCCGAAGGGAGGGGTGGCCGGGGGCTGGTGGGCCTGCCGGTGAGCGTGGCTCAGATGTCGTAGGACACCCAGAGGCATCGTGTGTCGCTACTCGCTCAGCACGTTTGTGCAGGTCAGACGGGGGGGCAGCGACGTTTCGCCCGAGCGGGTGGGCGTCCAGTAGGTGCCTGGTACGGGGAAATCCTGGGGGAGTGAGCGCGCCCGGACCCAGCTAGGGCGGGGGTTGATCACCTCGGTCGTACGGCTCACCCCCTCCCGAGCGCGGCCGGGGGCCAACAGACTCTGATCAGGAGGTGAGCCCCCATGGGCGTGCGTGTGCTGATGGTTGATGACCAGGCCCCCTTCCTTCGCGCCATGAGCGCGGTGGTCGAGGCGACCGCGGGGTTCGAGCCTGCAGGCGTGGCCTGGTCTGGTGAGGAAGCGGTGCTCATCTGCGCCGAGGTGCTCCCGGACCTCGTCCTGATGGACGTCAACCTCCCCGGCATCGACGGGCTGGAGGCCACGCGACGCGTGCGGGCGCTCCCGTCCTCGCCCGTGGTGGTGCTGCTCTCGACGTATGACGATGACGCTGGTGCTCGCTTCATTGCGGAGTGCGGAGCGGTGGCCTATGTCACGAAGTCCTCGCTGGGACCGGACCGGCTGCGTGAGGTGTGGTCAGCGGCCACCGTGTGAAGCGCTGGGGCGACGAGGTTCAGGATGCCACCGGCTCCGGCACGCACGCCTCGAGGGCGATGCGGCCATCTGAGCTGGTCACCCACACCGTCCCGCCGGTGGCCTCGACCCGATCCCGGATGTGGTTCAGGGCCAGCCCGCCCCCGTCGCGTCCGCTGACCGCGACCCACAGCTGGTCATCGACCAGAGACAGCTCCACCACGACGGGATCTTGTAGACCGCGCGTTGCCTCGGCGACGCAGAAGTAGGCGGCCGCTTCGGCCCGGGCGTCGAAGCGTCTGTCGGCCACACGCGCGTCGATCGTCAGCCGCGTGGTGCTCCCGATTCGGGTGAACAGGGACGGGAGGGCTGCCGCAAGGCCGGAGCGGGCCAGCTGGGCCGGGAAGACGCCCCGGGTGATCTCCCTCAAGGACTCGAGTGCTGTGTTGAGCGAGAGGACCAGCGGGTCGAGGAGCGTGTCGTCGGACGTCGTGCTCCTCCCGATTCCGGTCAGGGACAGCTGGCGCAACCGATCGGGAAGCGACCGCAGGTGAGGAACGACCTGGCCGGCGATGGCGTGCTCGAGTCGGCTTCGTTCGGCGTCGTTGGCGCTGATCAGTCGGCGGCGCGAGTCGCCCAGCTCGCGGGTGCGCAGCCCGAGCTTCGCCACCTGACCCGACAGCTCGAGCCTCAGTCGCGCATGGCGAAAGGCCAGTCCGGCCTGGTCGGCTAGATCGGCGAGCAGCTGGTGCTGCCAGCCGCGAAGCGGGTGTCCGGCCGGCATGGTGAGGGTGATGCTGCCGAGGCGTTCCCCGAGATGGAGGACGGGAAACTCCAGCTCACGTGCCGTGGGGTCGCCCCCGTCGCCCGGGGGCCAGACCGCAGTCAGCTCGGTGCCGGCTTCGACGTGCAGCACGGCCACGGCGCGGGTCGCCTTGACCGCACGGGCGGCGGCCTCCGCGGCGGCGGGGAGCAGGGTCGACGGGTCCGGACTGTTGCTCAGACGCCGACTGAAGTCGGCGAGCGCCTCGTAGGGGGCGGCCGAGCTGCCGAAGGCCAGACGGTCCGCCAGACGGACCACGCTTCTCCGCAACGGCTGAAAGGCCAGTGCCACTACCGCTGTCGCCAGGAGCGATGGCCAGAAGCCGGTGGTCCCGCCGCCGACGGCGAGCCCCACTGCCACGACCACGAGCACGTAGCCGACGGCCACCACGGCGGTGGCAAGGGTGAGCACGAGCGCGCGGTTGACGATGACATCGATCTCCAGCAGCCGGTGGCGGAGAATCGCGACCGCCACGCAGAGTGGCACTGCCACCTGCGCCATGCGCAGAGGCAAGGAGGCCAGCCAGGTTCCCTCCACCCCGGTCATCCGTGGCACCGCCAGGATCACGATCACGCCCAGTGCCAAGAGTGCCGCTGCCGCAGCAATCCACAGCAGCTGACGGCGTACGTCGTCGCGCGAGCGTCGCAGGCGCGCCACCAGCGAGACCGCGGAGGCGATCAACCCGACGGCCACGAGCATCCACCCCACCGTGAGGAGCGGCGCCGTGATGGGTCGGGTGCTGTCTCTCTGGCCGTAGACGAAGTCGCCAGGCGGGGTCGACAGGGTCCCCATCGTGTGCAGGACGAGGCCGGTGAGGGTGACGGCGACCGCCCAGCGCCACCGGGGTGAGGGCAGGTGTCCGTCGGGTGCGATCAGGAACACCAGCACCAGTGCGGTGAAGGCCGGCCAGCCGAGCAGAGGTCCCGCCCACAGAGCCAGGTGGGCCCAGGCCTCGGGGCCGGGGCCATTCCCGTCGAGCACCCAGTTGCCGTACGCCTCCGCGGCCAACGTCACCGACAGCAAGCTCGCCACGCAGAGCAGCCAGCCGATGGGATGCCTGGGATGGCGTCTGACGATGAGCGCACCCATCGCGGCGCAACCGAGGTTGGCCAGTGGGGCCAGCGGCCACCCGTGCTCGGCCCAGGTCGCCTCGCTCCACAGCGTGCGGTGCATCGCGGTGAAGACGGTGTCGAGGGTGGCGGCCAGTACGCTCAGGCCCAACAGAGCCCAGGCGATCCGCGCGCGCATGTCAGGCCGCCTGAACGTGGACCAGGGCTGAGACCGTGGTGCCGGCGCCGGCCTCCGAGATGACGGTCACGGTTCCGCCGACTGCGTCGAGGCGGTCACGCATGTTGACCAGACCGGCCCCTGTGGCAGCACCTGGCGACTGGATGAACCCCACGCCATCGTCAGTTACGACGAGTCGCGACTCTCCGCGGTCGCTGCTCAGGTCCACGCCCACCGCGCTGGCCCCCGAGTGTTTCGTAGCATTCTGCACCGCCTCCATGCAGCAGAAGTACAACGCCGCTTCGACGGCGGCGGGTAGTCGCGTCATCGCGTCAGCCCTGATCGTCACGGGGGTCGCACTGGTGGCGACCGCGGCGCGCAGGGCTGGCACCAGCCCCTCCTCGGACAACAGCCGTGGGTAGATCCCACGCGACAGGGAGGACAGCGTCTCGATCGCGACCGCAGCCGCGTCGGCTTGTCGGCCGAGGAGCTCGCCGGCCCGGTCAGGCGAATCCTTCGAGAGGGCCTGCGCCAACCGCAGGTTGACCGTCAGCGCCACCAGATGCTGTTGCGCGCCGTCGTGGAGGTCCCGCTCCAGCCGCTGTCGCTCGGCATCCTGGGCTTCGATGAGCCGTTCGCGCGATGCCCTCAGTTCGCCGGCTCGCTCCACCAGCTCGTCGTGCCGGCCCACCAGGTCGGCCCGCACGCCGAGCAGTCGCAGCATCAGCCCGGCGCGATCAGCGAGGGCATTGAACAGCCTCTCCTCGACCCCGGACAGTGGAAGGTCGGGGCGCTCCTGGAGCCGAAGGATGCCCAACGTCTCCCCGCCGAGGCTCACGGCCAGGGCGCGCCGTCCGGGTGCGGTGGCGTCGCGCCCGTCCGGTCCTGGAACGGGGTCCGTCTCTGGGATGCCTGTGTCGGCCGGCCAGGTGGCGGCGAGGGTCAGCCCGGCGGAGGCCATCACCCACACCTGGGCCCACTCGGCACCGGTGCCCTCGCCGAGGAGGCGGGCCATCCGCGCGAGCTGCTCCTCGCCCCCCTCGTCCGCGGGGACGCTGTCGGAGAAGTGACTGAGCACGTCGTACGGCGCCGCTGCGTGGCCGCTGTCCCACCTCCGGAGCCACCCCTCCAGAGTGGTCTGCACCCGTGCGAACGAGAGTGCCACGGCCGTCGTCGCCAGGATGGACAGCAAGACGCTGGGGGACTCCGTGCGGCCCACGAGCGCTCCGACACCGCGCACCACGACCACGTAGGTGGCTGCCACGAAGATGGTCAACCCGACCCACACCAGCACTCGGTGCACCCCGAGGCCGCGGAGTGGTCCCGAGCCGGTGCGTGTCCTCATGATGTGAGTGTGGTCCCGATCGTCCTGCGGGGGCAGTGCCCTCGACCGAACCCATGGGGTGGGGTGGGCCGTACCCCACATCATCAAGCGCCGCTGGCCTTCACATAGGCGAGGACGGCCATGACGCGACGGTTCGTCTCGTGCTCCTCGACCAGCCCCAGCTTCTGGAACACCGAGCCGATGTGCTTCTCCACGGCCCGGTCGCTCATGAAGAGCGTCCTGGCGATGGCGGCATTGTTGCGTCCCGTGGCCATGACCGCGAGGACTTCGCGCTCCCGATCAGTGAGCCCGAGGAGGGGACCGTCGTTGCCGCGTCGGGCCAGCAACGCCTCGACGACCAAGGGGTCGAGCGCGGAGCCGCCACGGGCGACTTCGGTCAGGGCTCGGACCAGCTCATCCAGGTCGCCGACGCGCTCCTTGAGCAGATAGCCCATCCCGGCGACCCCGTCGGACAACAGGTCGAAGGCGTAGTCCTCCTCGACGTACTGGGACAGCACGACGACCCCTACGCCGGGGTGTCGCGCGCGGATCCGCTTGGCCGCCTCGATGCCCTCATCCGTGTGGCTGGGTGGCATCCGGATGTCAGTCAGGACCGCGTCAGGGGAGTGCATCGCGACGGAGGCGAGCAACGTCTCCGGGTCGGCCACGACGTCGACCAGGTCGATGGCCTCGGCCTGGGCCAGCAGCGCTGCGAGACCCTCGCGGACCAGATAGTTGTCGTCGGCGAAGACGACGCGCAGCGCCATGACTCGACTGTAGTGGTGCTGACGCCCACCAGCCGTGGTGCTGACCCCCACGGTGCTGCTGCCAGCCCCATCGTGCGTGGCGAGTGCCGTCCCTAGCGTCGAGGCGTCTCGAACCTTTCGACTTGAGGAGCCCGCAATGTTGGTCGATCTCGCTGACTGGTGCTTCCGGCACCGTCGCATCGTCGTTCTCGCCTGGCTGGGGTCGCTGGCCGCCTCGTTCCTCCTGGCCAGTGCCTGGGGCGGGGAGTTCCGACAGGACTACCTCCAGCCCGGGTCGGAGTCGCGGGCCGCCTCGAGCACCTTGGAGAACGCGTTTCCCCAGCGCTCCGGCGACACCGTCCAGATCGTGCTCCACGCGGAGGACGGGCTCAGCTCGCCGGAGGTGCGGGCCCGCGCCGCCACGATCTTCGCCGATGTGGCGCGCAACGACGACGTTGTCGGCATCGCCAGCCCGTTCGCTCCCGGAGGTGCAGCGCAGGTCTCCGATGACGGGACGACGGCGTACGCCGACGTGGCCCTCGCCCTCACCGTCGACGAGTACACACCGGCGCTGGCCGCGGCGCTGGTCGAGCCGATCCTGGCTGCGGGTGACGAGACGCTTCAGGTCGAGGTCGGAGGCCCTGTGGCCGCTCTCTCCCAGACGGCACCCGTCGGCTCCGAGATGATCGGCCTGGGCGCGGCCGCGATCATCCTGCTCGTCACCTTCGGCTCCGTCGTGGCGATGGGCCTTCCGCTGGTGACGGCCCTGTTCGGCATCGGCATCGCGATGGCACTCGGTGAGGTGCTGCGCCGCGTCGTCGACGTGCCCGACTGGGCTCCCGCAACTGCGGCCATGGTCGGCATCGGCGTCGGAATCGACTACGCCCTGCTCATCGTGACGCGCTTCCGCACCAGTCTCGCCGCTGGGCAGGACCCTCGAGGAGCGACCTCCACCGCGATCGGGACGGCCGGTCGCGCCGTCCTGTTTGCCGGCATCACGGTGATCGCTTCGATGCTCGGCATCCTCTGGATGGGCCAACCGTCCATGAACGGCTTCGCGTTCACCGTGTCGCTCGCCGTCCTCGTCACCGTCGCGGCGTCGCTGACCCTGCTGCCGGCCGTCCTCGGCTTCACCGGCCGCGGTATCGAACGCCTGCACGTGCCGTTCGTGAGGAGAGAGAGCCGCTCCAACGACGGCTCCCGCTGGTTCCGCTGGAGCCGCTTCATCCAGCGCCGTCCATGGGGTGCCGCCATCGGTGCGTTGGCGGTCCTGCTGGCGCTGGGCGCGCCCTTCCTCGGCATCCGCTTCGGGTTCCCGGACGCCGGGAACGACGTGAGGACCTCCACCTCCCGGCAGGCGTACGACCTGCTCGCGGACGGGTTCGGTCCGGGTTCCACCGCCCCGATGGTGCTGACCGTCCAGGGCGCAGGCCGCGACCTCAAGGGTGCTTCCGACGCGCTGGGCTCCACGTTGAGCGCGGTCGACGGGGTGGCGCGTGTCGCCCCAGCGATCGTGAACGACGCCGGGGACACGGCGGTGCTGTCCGTGACGCCGAGCGGCTCTCCCCAGGACGCGGCGACTGTCGACCTCGTCGACACCCTTCGCGAGGACGCCATCCCTGCGGCCTCCGCGGGCACGGATCTGACGGTGCACGTCGGCGGGATGATCGCAGCGAACGTCGACTCGACCCGCGGCACGGCCGACCGGCTGCCGTTCTTCTTCGGCGGCGTGCTGCTGGTGTCCTTCCTGCTCCTGATGATGGTGTTCCGCTCGGTCCTCGTCCCTTTGAAAGCCGTGATCATGAACCTCCTGGCCACGGGGGCGGCGTTCGGGGTCCTGGCACTTGCCACCAGCGGTGGACCGTTCGGAGACCTGGTCGGCATCTCCGAGGCCACGCCGGTGCCCATCCAGCTGCCGATCGGCATCTTCGCCATCCTGTTCGGGCTCTCCATGGACTACGAGGTGTTCCTGCTCTCCCGGATCAAGGAGGAGTACGACAGCACCGGCGACAACGCCCTCGCGGTGGCTGACGGACTGGCCAAGTCGGCCCGCGTCATCACCGCAAGCGCGGCCGTCATGGTGACCGTCTTCCTGTCCTTCGTGCTGGGAGACTCGGTCCTGACGAAGATGTTCGGGCTCGGCCTGGGTGCCGCGGTCCTCATCGACGCCACGATCGTCCGGATGGTGATGGTCCCCGCGACCATGGAGCTGCTCGGCGACCGCAACTGGTGGCTGCCGGGCTGGCTCGACCGGGTGCTGCCCAGCATCCACGTGGATGGCCCGGTGACCGAAGCCGAGCCGACGCCGGCCGAGCCCCTGGTCCCCGCGGTCCCGGTGTCGATCGGCACCCCGTGATCACCGTCGAGGGCGTCACCAAGCACTACGGAGGCTTCACCGCCGTCGACGATGTCAGCTTCATTGCCCAGGCTGGTCGCGTGACCGGATTCCTGCGGCCCAACGGGGCCGGGAAGTCGACCACGATGCGGATCATGGTCGGCCTCACCCGGCCGACGTCCGGCACCGTCACCTTCGCAGGGCGCTGGTACGGCGACCTCCCCAACCCCGGCCTCGAGGTCGTCGTGCTGCTGGACGCTTCTGCGCAGCACGCGGGTCGCACCGGACGGGAGATCCTCACCATCGCCCAGAGATACATGGGGCTACCCGGTCACCGTGTCGACGAGATGCTCGACGTCGTGAGCCTCACCTCCAGTGAGGCATCACGACGGGTCGGCAACTACTCACTGGGAATGCGTCAACGGCTCGGCATCGCCACAGCCCTGATCGGCGACCCTGCGGTGCTGGTCCTCGACGAGCCGGCCAACGGTCTGGACCCGGCCGGCATCCGCTGGATGCGCGACCTCGTGTAGATCGTGGAGCTGGTGTTCATGCGGGGGTCTCGGACCTCTGGTCGACGGGCTGAGTGGGGCCGGCCCCGGGGGCGGCTGGGGTGGTCTGGGCGGGTCGGGTGCCGGTGCGGTAGCGGTAGGTGATGCCGTCGTCGTGGACGATGTAGGTCTCCACGTTGCTGCGGGTCCAGTGCATGACGAGTTGGCCGTATCGTTCGGCGAGTCTGGCTAGGGCGGGGAAGTCGGTGACGTCGATGACCGCTCGGCCTGGTGGGCTGGTGACCGGTTCGATGGGGAGCAGGATGGTGGCGTACCGGCGGCTGATCGCGGCGTCCTCGTTGGTGGCCTTGCGCGCGAGGGCGGGACCGGCAAGGCAGAGAAGCAGGAGTCCACTGAGGGCGAGGGCGGTCGAGGTGGTACGTAGCGTGGTCACGGGAACCTGGTGGCCGACGATGGCGAGGGTGTTCTGGACCCTGGTCGGGTCGTTGGTCGGGGTGGTGTCGTGGACGGTCAGTGCCGGGGGGCCGCCGGGGAGGGTGAGTTGGGTGGGGGTGAGCGTGAAGGCCAGCCGGGGCGTAAAGGTGTGGCCGTCGGTGGCGGTGATGGTGGCCGCCACGGTGAGGTCGACCTGTGCGGCGGGGATTCCGATGGTGTTGGCGGCCGCCTGGGCGCGGGCGTCGAGCTGCTCGAGGTTCAGGCGCACGCGTCCGGTGTCGTCAGTGTCGTTGATGGTGACTGGGCGCTGGAGCGCGATGGTGGAGTGCCAGCCGCTGGTGGTGGAGAGCTCGGCGGTGAGCCTCATCGTTTTGAGGTCACCGCGGTAGGCATAGTGCAGCACGACCTGATCGGTGAGCTTGCGGAAGATTGGGTCGGGTGCAGTGACCCGGGTGCCGTCGTAGGCGGGCGAGGGCGGCACCTGTGCGTGGTAGGAGAAGGTCATCGTGGCGGCGGGCTGGTCGCTCGGATTCTGGGCCGTGGTGCTGGGTCGAGTCCATCCGACGGCGCCGAGCAGGAGTCCGAGGGCGCCGGCTGCGGCGGCGATGCTGACGGTGGCGCGCAGCCGAGGTGCCCAGCCGGTCGCCCACCGGGGGGATCGGGTTGGTGCGGCGTGCTGCGACATTGCTCTCTTCCTTCGTCTGCGCGTGGTCCCTGCGGCGGTGCCGCCGGCCGCCAGCAGTCCGAGGGCGAGGATGCCCAGGGAGGTTGGGGCGGTGAGGCGGTCGAGCCAGATGCCGCCGGAGGGGATGTGGACCAGTTCGGTGCCGATCAGCTGCGCGGTGGTAGGTTGTTCGGGGTCGTCGAATTCGTTGTGATCGCCCCGCAGGGTGTACCGGCCGTCGTCGACCGCGACCAGCCGGTGCAGCACCGTCTGGTCCAGGTCGGCGCTGGTGTAGGCGACCACGTCCCCGACCCGGTAGCTGCTGGACGCTCGGACGATGACGAGGTCCCCGGCGCTGATTCGCGGCCCCATGCTGTTGCCTTGGGTTTCGACCAGGGCGACCGCCCCGGTCTGGAACGCCACGACACCACCGAGCAGGGCGGTGCAGGTCAGTGCGATCAGGAGTCTTCGCATCGTCATCAGGCACCCGGTGCGGAGGGGACCACCCATCAGAGGTTGCCCCCTCCTCACGGAACCTGTCAGCCGTTGACGACGAAGCGGACGCTGGTCACGTCCGCGGTGTCGGAGATGTCGCAGGTGATGGTGCTGAAGTCGCCGGCACCTTCGTCGGTGCCCAGGGGGGCGACGTCGGTGAGAGTGACGGTGCAGTCCTGGAGCGCCTCGGAGTTGATCCCGATCTTGACCACGCCGGCGCTGGTGGAGAGCAGCTGCTCGGCCTTGGCGGAGATCTCGGTGGTGGTGTCGGTGGCCGCGATGTAGCTGTGGCTCACGTTGGTGATGGTGGCGCCGCTGACCGACTGGACCACCGAGCCCACGTTGATCGCGGGGTCGTCGATGGTGCTGGTGGCGGTGAAAGCGGAGCCGGCGGCGGCGGCGGTGCCGGCGGCCACGAGGGCCACGAGGATCTTGGTTGACTTACGCATTGGGGGAGGGCCTTTCATCAGGAAGCACGCTCGGATGCCCCTGTTGGCTCCGAGACCGTTCTCAGAGTCAGCCACCCGAACCCCACGCGTTCAGCGATCGCAATACGCCCGCGCGTAGGGGCTATCGAACCGCGCTCACCGGATAACAACCGGGGGCTGCCCCCGCCCACCCGATGGGCATCACCTGAAGGCGTGACTGGAGGTGGTGTTCCGCGGTTAAGGCGGTATGAGGCATCGCGTCCCCGCGTGCGCCGACCGCATCCAGGCCGCCACCCCGGTGTGCTGCGGGTTCAGGTCCTCACCGCCAGCGACGAGCCCATCGCCTCAGCCACCCGCCTTGCCGAACCCGGTGCTCCGATGGAAGGCGCCACCCGAAAGGCCCAGTGCAGGCTTCGGCCGGAGGCGTCACGTCGACCGCGCGGCGATCCGGGTCCCGAAGCGGGACGCCTTGTGACCGCCGCGACGCACCGCCGATCGGCGCCCCCGGATCACGGCCTCGGGGAGACGGACACCGATCGCCGTCGCAACCCGAGAGCGCCTGCCACCAAGACCCAGGCCATGATCGCCGAGGAACGGAACTGAGAGTGCGGGCGCAGTCCCGACGAGGCGCGGGCGTTCGTCTCCGAGGTATACCTGCCGCACTGGCTGTACCTGCCTTGTGGCCGGGCGCGCCTCGACTTGGAACTGAGCGGGTCCGGCTTGGCATGCTCACCGCTGGCCGGCTCTCGTACGGCCGGGCTCTGCGGATCCTGACCGATGAGCTCCAGAACTTCCACGTGAACTTGCCGGTCACCGGGAGGGCCACGTCGAGGTGCGGCCGCGGCGACGCGGTGACGCTGACCCCTGGCGGGGCAGCCGTCTTCTCGCCGGGCGAGCGGGCCGAGCACGGATACGTGCCGATCGGCGAGACCAGCCGGTGTGGGAGCCTGTTCGAGACGGGCACGCCGGGAGCAGTCGGTAACCCGCGCTGCGGGTCGGTGAAGTCGGCGAGGGCACCATGGCCGTTGGGCTGGCCCACGAGTTCCTGAAGAGAGCAGGTCGACGATGAACGACTCCGCCCAGCCAAGTCATTGGTCGCCGGTCACCACGGTTCGCACCGAGGACCCGGACCGTGCCGAGAGCATCGTTGCCGAGCTGTTCCTGCCTAATCGCCTCGACCTCGGGCACGGGCGCGAGCGGCTCGACATGCGGATCGCCGGCGTCCGCCTGGGCGGGTTGACCGTGGGGCGACTGTCCT
Source organism: Nocardioides sp. (assembly GCF_025965415.1). Lineage (GTDB taxonomy): Bacteria > Actinomycetota > Actinomycetes > Propionibacteriales > Nocardioidaceae > Nocardioides. Next base: position 14,513 of record NZ_JAOPWY010000017.1, on the reverse strand, counting down.
ACGGCCGGTCAGCCGTGCTGACGACCGCCGAGGCCGACAACTTCCACGTGAACGTACCGCTGTCGGGCCAGGCCCGATCCTGGGGCGCCTGGCCGGGCGGGGCGGTTGTGACGACGCCGGGGATGGCCGCGGTGTTCGGTCCCGGCCGTCCGGCCGAGATCGCCTGGACAGCGAACTGCACGCAGCTCTGCATGATGATTTCCCGCTCCGAGGTGGAGGCCGAGCTCGAGACGCTTCTGGACCGGTCCCTGCGGACCCGCCTGGAGTTCGACCCCGCTATGGACCTCACGACGCCGACCGGCCGCGCGTGGCGCGAGCTACTAGGCATGCTGGCCCGCGAGCTTGACCACGGCCCGGCCCTGGTCCGCCACCCGACGGCGGGCCGTCACGTCCGCGGCCTGGTGATCGACGGGCTGCTGCTCGGGCAGCACCACACCTACACCGACGCAGTCAACGCCGCCGGGTCCGCAGCGCCCCGGTCGGCGGTGGCCCGCGCGATCGACCTCATCCACGATCGGCCAGACGAGCCGTGGTCGAGCGTCCGGCTGGCGACCGAGATGCACGTCAGCGTGCGAGCCATGCAGGAAGGATTCCGCCGCGAGGCCGGCGTACCGCCGATGTCCTACGTGCGTGAGGTCCGGCTCCACCGCGCCCGGGGCCTACTCAGGTTGGCAGACCCCGGCCGGACCACGGTCGCCCAAATCACCGCGCGGTGCGGTATCGGACACCCGGGCCGCTTCGCGGCCGCCTACCGCGACACCTTCGGCGAACTTCCCTCGCAGACGCTGGCCGCTCCCTGAATGAGCTAGCCGATCTGCGCGGATCTCGAGCCGGGATGCGCGGCCCGTGTACCGATGCGGTGTTCTGTCGTTCGGCACGGGTGACCATCCTCTTATGGATGACCTGCGGCCGGACTCGAGCGGTTGGGACCTGCTGCACACGGTGCTGGGCGAGCTTGCGCTGCCGATGGCGGTGATGGACGACTCCCAGCGGCTCGTCCACGTCAGCCCCGCGCTCGAGAGCCTTGCGGACACCCGGTTCGAGCCCATCCCCAGCGAACACGTGGCGTCCTACTTCAATCTCCACGACCCGTCCGGGATCCGGTCCCTCGACCCGTCCGAGCTCACGTTGGTACGCGCCTGCGCGGGTGAGAGCGTCCAGGACTCCTACGTCACGGTGAAGCCGAAGGTCGGTCCCGTCCGGCTGCTGCGCTGCACCGCAGCCCCGCTGCGCAGCACCGCCGGGGAGATCCGTGGAGCTCTGCTCCTGGCCGCCGACGCAACCGACGAGCAGCCCATCGTGTCGCTGCCTCCGGAGATTCGCCGGCAGCGGCTCGGCGTACTGCAGCACGAGCTGCGCACCCCTCTGGCGGTGCTCCTCGGCCATGCCGAGCTCCTCCAGGACCTCGGCCCCGCGCTGCCGGAGGAGGCCCGGGAGTCGCTCGCCGCCATGCTGCGGGCAGGCGAGCGCCTCACACTTGCGCTCGACTCGGTGTCCGCCATTCTCGACGGTCGAGTCCCGCCGGACTGACCTGTCGCGGAGGTTGTCAGTGCGTGTAGACCTCAGAAACCCGTTGTCCGTGCCGCATGGCGAGCACGCCCCGCAAGACTGTCATGCCGCACCATCACCAGAGCCTTCACGAGAGCGTTCGGGCCGACTCCGTCAGACTGGTTCTGCGTGCTCTCCTTCGCCGGACGGGGACGTAGTTCCGGTCCGGGTCGGAGGCTCGGCAGGACTGTGTGGAGGCACGCCAGGCGCGGCTCACGCCTGGTGGTCAAGCTCCTGATCTGTCCAGCTCCTCCAACCAGCCAGTGGCCGGCGACCACGAGCGGACAAGTCGCGCCAGGGCACAAAGGCCAGTCATTCCACGGGTCACACCCGCAGTCAGAAACCCACAGCCCAGCACCGTCAGGTTGCGAACGCGACCCTCACAGTCATTCCTCAAGGTCGCGGCTGCCGACCCTCAGCTGCGTACCTACGTTCCGTAGGTGGATAGCCGTACGAGAACGTGAGGATCGGTCAGCGATCGATTCACGGGCATTGGCGGCGAAAAGACTGTGAGGATCGCCAACGCAGCCTGATGGTGCTGGGCTGTGGGTTGGTGACCGCGGGTGTGACCCCCGAAGAGACTGGCTTCGTGCCTTCGTGCGACCTGTCCGCTCGCGGTCACCGGCCCCGGCCCGGTTGGAGGAACTGGCCTGATCAGGAGCCTGACCACCCGGCGTTAGCGGCGCCGGATGTGTCTCATCACAGTCCTGCCGAGCCTCCGTCCCGGACCGGAACCACGTCCCGTCCGACGAAGGAGAGAACGCATGAACAGTCTGACCGATCTACGCGAACTGGTCGATGTCGTCATCGGCGTCGACACCCACGTCCACACCCACTCCGCGGCCGTGATCGACGCCGCGACCGGTGGTGTCCTCGACGAGATCACCGTTCGAAGCGGACAGCACAGGGCTACGCAGAGTTGGTGGAGTTCGCCAACAACCACGCGACGTAGCGGGCCTGGGCGATCGAAGGGACCGGCGGTCACGGCGCCGGCCTGAGCCGGCACCTGCTGGAGATGACCGAGATCGTCATCGAGCTGGACCGCCCGAAGCGGGCCGCGCGTCGCAGCGGCGCGAAGTCTGATCCGCTCGATGCGATCCGCGCTGCGCGTGAGGCGATGGCGCGACCGCGGTTGGGAACACCTCGCCGTGGGGGCGACCGGCAGGCCCTGTCGGTGCTTCTGGCTGCTCGCCGTTCCGCGATCAGTGCCTCCACCGAGGCCCAGCAGCAGGTCTTCAGCCTGGTCATCGCCGCACCCGAACCCGTCCGAGCCCGGTTCCGCGGCCAGAAGCTCGCCGCGATGCTCAACACCGCCGCGACCTGCGCGTGCGCTCGTCGTGGGACGTGGAGACAACCAGCACCGTGGTGGCGCTGCGGACCCTGGCTCGTCGCGCGCACGCGATGGTGAAAGAGGCACGGGAGCTGCAGAAGGCGATCGTGGCGATCATCCGCACCTGGCGTCCTGATCTGCTCGAGGAGTTCGGTGTCGGACCGATCGTCGCGGCGACGGTGTTGTGCGCCTGGTCCCACCCCGGCCGTATCCATTCCGAGGCGGCGTTCGCGATGCTCGCCGGCGTCGCACCCATCCCAGCCAACAGCGGCCAAGTCACCACCCGCTATCGACTCAACCGCTACGGCGACCGCCAGCTCAACAACGCACTGCACACCGTGGTCCAAAGCCGGATCCAGTACCAGCAAGCCACCCGCGACTACGTCGCCCGCCGCACCGCCGAAGGCAAGACCGGCCGAGAGATCAAACGCTGCCTTGCCCGCTACGTCGCCCGCGACCTCTACCGCCTACTCGAAAGTGAGGCCACAGCTGCTTGACGAAGCATAGGAGCGTCGCGGTCCGACGGTCCCGAATGGCGATCCTCACGCGGAGCGTGACCAGCGCGGGAGGGCCGATCGGTCCAGCCGTCCTCACCGCAGCACGAACAAGACCCCCGATCGACTGACGCAAGAAATCGTTCGGTTGCGATGGCGGTACAGGCTCGGGCCGGTTCAGATCGGCGGACGACTCGGCCTCCCGCCATCCACAGTCCACGGGTCCTGGTGCGCTGCCGAGTCAATCGGCTCACCCACATCGACCGGGCAACCGGGGAGCCCATCCGCTACGAGCACCCTCACCCCGGGTGGTCGGCGTGCTGACCTAGGGTGAGGCTTTCATCTGAAAGAGGAACGATCTATGGAGACGTTGCACGCTGCGCTTCAACCTGTGTACGCCGACGTTTTGCGCCGTAACCAGGGAGAGACCGAGTTCCATCAAGCGGTCTTCGAGGTGCTCAGCAGCCTGAGCCCCGTGGTGGAGAAGCGTCCTGAGTACGTTGATGCCTCGATCATCGAGCGCATCTGCGAGCCTGAGCGCCAGATCATCTTCCGCGTCCCGTGGGTCGACGACTCCGGTGAGGTGCAGATCAACCGCGGCTTCCGCGTCGAGTTCAACTCCGCGCTCGGGCCGTACAAGGGCGGGCTGCGCTTCCACCCCAGCGTCTACCTCGGGATCGTGAAGTTCCTCGGCTTCGAGCAGATCTTCAAGAACGCTCTCACCGGTATGCCGATCGGCGGCGGCAAGGGAGGCTCGGACTTCGACCCGAAGGGACGCTCCGATGGCGAGGTCATGCGCTTCTGCCAGTCCTTCATGACCGAGCTGTACCGTCACATCGGCGAGTACACCGATGTGCCGGCCGGTGATATCGGTGTCGGCGGTCGTGAGATCGGTTACCTGTTCGGACAGTACAAGCGGATCACTAACCGCTACGAGGCCGGCGTACTCACCGGCAAGGGGATCACCTGGGGCGGCTCCCACGCCCGTACCGAAGCGACCGGGTACGGCACCGTCTTCTTCGTCAACGAGATGCTCGCCGCCAGAGGAGACTCCTTCGACGGCAAACGTGTCGTCGTGTCCGGCTCCGGCAACGTGGCTATCTACGCCACCGAGAAGGTGCACCAACTCGGGGGTACCGTGGTCGCGGCCTCCGACTCCTCCGGTTACGTCGTTGATGAGGCCGGAGTCGATGTCGGCCTGCTGCGCGAGATCAAGGAGGTCCGCCGCGGTCGAATTAGCGAGTACGCCGACATCAAGGGCAGCGCCGTCTCGTTCGTGTCCGGCGGATCGATTTGGGACGTCCCCTGCAGCGTCGCCTTGCCCTGTGCCACCGAGAACGAGCTGCCGGTGGACGCGGCGAAGGCCCTCGTCGGCAACGGCGTCCAGGTGGTCGCCGAGGGGGCCAACATGCCGACCACGCCGGATGCGGTGGACCTACTCACCGAAGCCGGCGTGCTCTTCGCCCCTGGCAAGGCCGCGAACGCAGGCGGTGTCGCGACGAGTGCGCTGGAGATGCAGCAGAACGCGTCCCGCGACTCGTGGACCTTCGAGCACACCGAGCAGCGGCTGGCTGAGATCATGGCAGGCATCCACGAGCGCTGCGTCATGACGGCCGAGGAGTACGGCGTACCGGGCGACTACGTGGCCGGCGCCAACATCAGTGGCTTCACCCAGGTCGCCGACGCAATGCTCGCCCTCGGCGTGGTCTGACCCCCCCGGCCGGGTTGCCGGCGGACTTTCGACGGGGTGTGCACCACCACAGTGCGACGAAGATGGTGCACACCATCGAACTCGAAACCGGTAGCGCCGCCGGGGCTAGGCGGCCGGGATGTCGAGAGTGCCTCGTAGGCACCACCCATGCCGACACGTCAGCGGCTTGCCACTCCAAGCTGAACGCTGGCCGTGTCGATATTGGTGGTGAGGTCCGCATTCCGATCTGAGAGGCTGGGCTCACGGACTGAGATACGGACATCGGCTGAGAGTGCGCCGGGAGAGGACGACACGTCCCCCAAGCCGATCGCTATCTGGCGATGTTGAGGCTCAGCGTCGCGAGGGCGGCGTTGATCGTGAACCCGCACTGGCGGTACAGCGCGAGTGCCGCGGCATTGTCCGGTTCGGTTTGCAGGGACAGCCGTAGCGCACCGGCATCGCTGGCGGCTTGTTGGATGGTTTCGACCAGCCGACGGGCGATGCCTTGGCGACGCACCGCGGGGTCGGCGAACAGGTCGCGCAGCTGCCAGAACCGACCCAGCCCAAGAGATGCCGGGACCTGGTGAATGGCTGCGAATCCGACCATCCGCAGACCGTGGTAAGCGCCGTAGAACTCGAGCTCGCCGGATCTGGCCATCTCGCCGACCCACGCCCGTGTCGCGGCCGGAGCCGGCGACTGGCCGTAGTGGATCCGGTACAGCTCGAACAGGCTCGCCAGCTCGGTGACCTCGTCGGACATCGGATCGACGGGACGACAGGCGGCGGTCTCTGGCACCAGCACAGCCTACGAGCGCAGCCGCTGCAGGAGCACAATCATCGAAGAGGATCGGCTCGCTCCGCGTGCCCATCCCGCACTGGTCACGCTCCGGATGACGATCGGACTATGGCGCATGCGGGAGGTCGCGTCGCCGCGCGACGTGTAGGACGGCGCCCCAGCCGCGGCGGAGGTCGCTACACGACGGCGAAGGCTACCTTCGTGCTCGAGATCGTGAACCGGGCTCATGGCGCGAGGGGTCTTCAACCTGTCACCGGACCTCTGTAGCCAGCGGCCCGACCCGCGAACGTGGCATGGTCGGGTCGATCTCACCCCGCGGGCCCTGGACGGATGCCCGCCTTCAGTGTCGGAGGTCCGTGCTTGTGTGGACGTATGCACAAGGTCGTCGTCGGCGCGCTAGTGAGTGAAGGGCGGGTGCTCCTCGTGCATCGAAGCCCGAAAAAGCGTGCCTACCCGAACCTTTGGGACCTGCCCGGTGGGGGCATCGAGGCCGGCGAGTCGGAACTCGGCGCGCTCGCGCGGGAGCTGCACGAGGAGCTGGGCGTGCGGATAGCCACGGACTCGGCGTCTCACCTATGCCGGGTGACCGTAGGGCCTGCAGATGAGGCAGCGCTCCTGAGCGCCTGGCTGGTACGTGACTGGCAGGGAAGGCCATCGAACACCGCTCCCGAGGAACACGACGACGTCGGATGGTTCGGCCTCGAGGAGCTGCCTTGTCCCGCTACCGCACACGACCTTGTGCGCACGGCTCTGGTGGAAGCGATACGAAGCCACCCCGGTCGATCTCCGACGCGCTGACATGGCGTGAGAGCTCGCGTCGAGCAAACGGAAGGCGACCCGATGGCCCCCACCTCGTGCGGTGCGCATCCTCTGCGCCAAGCGTTTGTAGGTGATTGGATCTGCGTGTGCCGACGCCGGAGGAGATCACCCGCCATCACGACGCAGGCGAGGTGGTCTATGTCGGTGCCCACCCCACTGGCTACACCCTGCGGATTGAGGAACCCGATCCCACCTGGGCGCAGCGGTACGGCGTGCTGGAAGCCCAAATCCTCGAGGGTCTCGGTGATCGCGTAATCGGCATCCAACACATCGGCTCCACCGCGGTACCAGGGCTTCCCGCCAAACCCATCATCGACATCGACCTAGCCGTGGCGGACCCCGCCGACGAGGCGGCCTACGTCCCCGATCTCGAAGCCCTCGGGTACGTGCACTGGCTCACCGAACCCGATTGGCACCAACACCGCCTGTTCAAGCAACTGACCGAGCCACGGGTGCACCTACATGTCTTTGGGATGAACTGTCCCGAGATGGTTCGGCACCAGATGTTTCGCGATTGGCTGATCGCGCACCCGGAGGACCGCACGCGATACGCCGATGCCAGACGCGCCGCCGCCGCCGAGATGACCTCCACCGGGGATGACAACGGAGCGCTGGGATTCGGCATGCGTTACAACAGAATCAAGGAGCCCCTCGTGCACGAGATCTACCACCGGATGTTCCGAGCGGCTGACCTCCTCGGCTGAGGCTTCGCGACGGGCCGTGTGTGCTCAGCACCGCTCAGTCGGTGCCTGCGGCACCTAACGGACACATTCACATCTAACGGCAGATGAGTGCGCACAACGCACATCGTCTAAGGTCGCGCGTGCCCATTCCCCGTCCAGGAAAGGCCGAGCCGTGACCGATCGCCCTGAAATCGTCTGCATCTGTGGCTCGGCGCGATTCATGGCGGAGATGCGGGCGGCGAACCGCGACTTGACCTTTGCCGGAGTCATCGTCGTGGCCCCCAGCGATGCGGACCAGTCGCCCACCCCCGAGCAGAAGGCCGTCCTGGACGCCCTTCACCTACGCAAGATTGACCTCGCCGACCGGGTCTTGATCGTCAACCCGGGCGGGTACGTCGGCGAGTCGACGCGCAGGAAGATCGTCTACGCCCAAGCCGTCGGCAAGCCGATCACCTTTACTGATCCCATCTGACGACGAGGGCCGCGCTCTTCTCGGCACGTCAGGAGGTCCCGCGAGCCGAACGTCTACCGGAATACGCACAGCTAGCTGCGCGGCAGTCGCGGTCGCGTCCCGTAAGAGCCGTCCGCGGTGCGTCCCGGGATTGGTGGCTCTATGGCGACGCATGGGCCCGGCCATCGCAAGCGAACGCTGCCCGGCACGCGGCGGATAGACGCACGAGCGTGGGGACCAGGGCCCGTCATTCAAGGCCTGGGAGAAGTCGCCCCTCGGACCGCAGATCGCTGTGGTCTAGTCGCGGCTGGCGCCCGCCGTCGGAGCCACATACGGTCTGGCCACGCGCTCGTTGGTAGGGGGTACCCGATGAAAGTTCGTCCGTGGACGACTGCGGCTGCGGTGGCCCTTCTTCTCGGGGGCGCATTGGCCGCGCCTGCGGAGGCCAACACGCCCTCCACTGCGCAGTCGGCATCACTCGGCACCACCTACTTCGGTAACACAACGCGAACATGCACCAGCAGCGCCAACTGCAACATCGACTTCTGGCGCCTCCCGAACTTGCGCGCGCAAGACGAAGTCACGATTGCCTGGCGCGCCGAACACGGCTACATGTGTCTCACAGCCGACGTCGACGACTACGACTACGCGCAGAACCTTTGCAACTTTGCTGAGTACGTCATGCGGGACCCCGCTGGGCGTCGAGATGTGTTCATCGCCGACTACGCCACGGCAAACGCCTACGTCAACTTCTACGGAACCCCGGGCATGTTTGAGACCGGCCCGTACCAGTTCGTAGTCGAGACCATACGGTCCAAGATCGGCGTCGCCATTCCAGCAAAGTCCACGGTTCGACGAGACAGCGCCGTCACTCTCAAACCGACCTTCACAGACGGCACTGCTCTGCCGGACGGTGTCAGCTTCACGATGAAAATCACATTCAAAGACCTCGACAAGACCATCGTGCGCACCGCAAGAACCGCCGGAGGCAAGGTGCGCCTTCGCCTGAGACTCGGTAAGGGCTTCGCCGGGCACAAGGGCCGCTTCATTGCGACTCGCCGCAGCGACACCATCTACCAAGGCGTCCGATCGCCCACCCAAACCATCACGGTGAAGTGAGCGTCAATGGGGAGGTGAACCCGCTCGCTGGCGGTGGCATTCCGTCGGCGGCCACGATAGGTGGCTCGCCTGGATGCGGGTCTTCGCGGCTGAGTGACGCAGAGGATGAGCTTGAGCGGGTTACCCCTGATATCGGGGTTTTCTCGGCCCAATGCCCGGTTCACACTCGGTGGCACCGCGACGGCGCTGGACCGGCGGTCAGCCCTACGATTGGAGCTTTCTAATGGCTTCTGGTGGCGTCGATTCCTAGGGGTCACTGTCGTCGTGACGGCTGCAGGCACCAACATGTTTGCGCTACCAATAGCCGGCGGTGCCTCACCCGAACTACGCGCGAGTCACGCCGTATGCAGCCGAATCCTGTTCCTCGGTGCCCGAGGTTCCGGCCAGCCGACTGGAAAGTGGCAGGGCTACGGCCCGGAAGTTCACAACTTCAGGCAAGAGTTGCGCCGACTGGAGGCCAATCGATCGGGCTGGATGGACGAATCGTGGGTGAACTACCCCGCGCACTCCACCGACCGCCTGACGCGCCCGCGCCTCGATTCTCAAGACCTATGGGGTTATTGGGAACAAGCCAAGTCCTACTTCGATGGACTGGACAAGGGCGTCGGCGAGACCGTGCGTCGGTTGAAGGACGCCGCACGCAAGTGCCCAACACAACACGTTGTCCTAGCCGGCTACTCGCAAGGCGCCATGGTGATGCAGCGGGCGGCCGCAAAACTGCAGGCTGATGGACGAACGGACATCGTGGCCAGGATCGCCGGGCTGGTGTTTTTCGGGAACGGGGATCGGCCGCCCGATGCTGGCACCAGGATTGAAGGCAGCCCGCACGCCGGCGCGGCGGGTCAAGGGATCGCGCAAGCTTTTGGGAAGCATCCGCCGGTGCCAAGAAGCCTCACGGAGCGCACTTGGGACATCTGCAGCAAGAACGACCTCATCTGTGACTGGCGTGGAGCCTGGTCGATTAAGAACCTCTCGGAAGCGCTCGCCGTGCACGGCACGTACGGCGAATGGAAGTCCAACGAGACGACGGCGAAGTATCTCGTCAACTACGTCAACAGCAAGACAGGCTGCCGTGCTCTCGATCCGCTCACGCGGTCCACAGACGTTCCCGAATGGGTCGGCACGCCTTGGTTGGTGCCAGAAGCGGACCAAGCGGGGCACTACGGCATCTACGCCAACATCCGAAACCGTGCACCCGACGAACGCCTCATCTACGCCTACACCATGAAGGTCGTCAAGCAATCTCCCGACTGGAAGACGTGCAGTCGGTACTTCACCGGCGCGGTTCCTGTACAAGGAAACCCAACGTTGGGCAGCACCACGTTCACCAACAGACGCGTGGGACTCTTCACGGCCTTCCATGGGCCGGATGCCGAGTACACCTGCACCGTGCTGGTTGCCGCCTCCTCCGCAACAATGCCGAACGGGACCGGGATATCAGAGCCGAGATGCTTCTGGGGTAATGGGCAGTCGGCCCCTCCGTTCATGGTCGCGCAGTACTAATCGTTCCTTACTGGCAGGCGGCCCCAAGGCAAGCGTCGCGACAAGGGCCGCACAGAAACTACGGAAAGCGACGACTGCGACCCCTTCCCAGGTCTACATGTGGGAGAGGGCCCGGGTCGTCAGGCGGCGTATTGACGCAGCTGTGAACACTGCCGAGATAGCCGCCGCGGCCTTAGCGTGGTGACTCAGAGCTTGGGCGTCGGGTTGCGAGGTGATCGTATGGAGAGTGGGGGAACGACCTCGGCGTGGTTCGCACTAATCGGTGCGTTGGGCGGGGTCTTTCTTGCCGGACTTGGGGGCCTCATGGTTGCGGTCTTGAACAATCGGCACGCCAGGCTGCTCGTTGAGTTGGAGCACGCGCGTCAACTCCGGCAACAACGCGCCCAGGAGCGTCGCCAGGCCTACACCGACTTTCTGGTCGAGACCAATGAGGTGTACCAGTTGGCCGCGGACCTCTTGACTAAGGCGCGGCGAAAGGGTCAACCGCTCGACTTCAGGAAGGAAACCGGAGAGGCGGTCAGAGCGTTGATGCGCAGTGAGTTGACACTCGCGCTGGTCGCCTCGGCTGGGGTACGCACGAGCGCCAAGGAGTACGCCGAGTCGCTACGCGGGCTGTTGCTGGCTGCCACTCGTGCTGAGTGGGTCGACAAGACCAGCCAGACTCGGAATAGCTTGTTCGCTCGGATGATCGAGGATGTGCAGTCAGACGATCAGTGAAGCGTCCGGGCCCGGCAAACCGGGCATCGAGGCGTGATCGTGGCGAAAGGACGCGGGTCCCTGGCCAGGGTTGCGCAGATCTGCTCAAGAACGGTTGGGCCTGGGGAAAGAGACACCAGTTCAGGGCAGGGTCAGCTTCCTAGCCGCCAGGTCCAACTACCCTCGTCCCAGTTGGCTGTGGCTGAGAACACCCAACCGCGGAACTGGCCGCCGTCGAGTTTTTCGTTGACCGCAATGCACTCAAACGTCGTTGTAAGTGCAGTCAAGTCATCAACGGATCCGCCACCCAATGGGTCGCACGATGTGTAGTAGATCGGTCCCTCAAGCTCGCCGTCAGCCACCCGCTCCTTGGCATCCTTCGTGATCGAACCTTGCATTTGCTTCACGAGATTCATACGAAGTCGGCGTTCGGCACGCGCGGCGGCCGCCTTGGCTTCTTGGCGCGCTTCTTGAGCCGCCTCTGCAGCGTCAGCCACCTCTTGGGCCTCCAAGGCATCCGCTTCCTCGGCCTTGCGGTCAGCCAAGGCAACGGCCTCGTCCGCTTGATCACGATCGTGTCTGACCTTGAGGGCGATTCCCGTCGCGATGAGACACACAATGAGCACAACGCCCAGCGTCAACGCGATCGCCTTGCGGCTGAGGCCACTCCGGCGAGTCGCGTAACCCTTTCCGCAGTTGGGACAAAACTCCCCTGAGGTCTGCGTCTGAACACTGCAGTGTGCACAGACCTTCGTGGGCGGCTCTGGCGGGGCGATGTTCTCGTCGGTGGTCACGGCGCAGGTTAAGCGAGCAACGCCAGCTCATGCAGCGGAACGCCGGGATCTTGTGAAGCCGACCAGCAGGTCGGGCGCCCCTCCGCTGCGTCGAGCCGGAGGGGCAGGGGCGAGAGGACTCCACCAGCGTCGGTCGTCCGACGCGGTATCGGACTTGACGGGCAACAGCGGCGGAATGCCGCGGGTCATGCGAAGCCGTAACCTCGCCCTTTGAGCACCTAGACGGTCAGCGCAAAGGATCGCTCCGATTGGCGTCATCGGATTGCTTTGACCTGGGTTGCGTCGGTTCAGGCTTCCAGAGGACGGTCGCCCGGGCGCTGCAGCTGTTGGGCGGTCGTACGAATGGCCCTCGCGAACGGCTCGTCCTCGGCCTGCGTGTCTGGCGACAGCTCGGCGAAACGCTTCATCGACTCGTGCGTTTGTCCTCTGAGCTCCATCCATGCAGTCCAAGCGTCATGAACGTCACGAGCGGTCACCTTCTCGCCCTTGACGTTCATGAGAACCGCGTACAGCAGGAACAGGTCGTCGGCGCCATCAGGCACGTCCGTTCCGATGGGGACTGCAGCCCTTATCCGCGCGGCGTCTTCAACGAGGTAGCTCATTGCCTTGGAAGGTACACGGCCAGGACCAGGTTGATCGCCACGAAGAACCACGGAACTACTCTCTCGATTGTCCCAAGTTCTGCGTATCTTGGACGCCACCTTGACACGGGGTCCTGCTTGAGCGATGCCCATTCGGCGGAGAAGACGGCGACCTGAAGTTGCTCCTCGAGGTTGTTGATGACGCTGAACTTGGCTCGGTTGAGGTCGCGATAACTGCGTAGTTGGAGGAACCATGTCGCTCCCGTGGCGGCACCGACAAGACAGATGGCGACTAGCAGACCGCCACTCGGCTGAGTCGGTAGGGAGGTCACCAACCCCAGGATGGCCAGGCCAGCCGTCTGCAGACTGAGATAGAAGGTGTTCGCGGCGCTTCGCCGGGCCGAGACTCGATCGGCCATCTCGACCGCCATCTTGTACATGTCTAGGGTGACGGCGGCATTCGACTGCTCGGACGGACCCGGTGTGCTCACCTGGAGCCAGCGATCAGGAGTTTGAGGTTCGGCCAAGTCCAGTCGTACATCTTGTCGCTGGTGAGAGCGGAGGTCGGGCGTTGGTTCGTGCCACTCGCACGACCGGCCAGGAGAAAGTACGGGATCGATTCGTCTCGAGCGATTGTCAGTTCGGTGGCGACCCCAGCGGCCGACCGGGTATGGAGCCCACAGATGATGGCGACACAGTCGCTGGCGCGGATGCGTCGACGCGCCTCTTCCATCCAGCCGCTCGAGGCTTCCTTGATCGACCAGTCAGCGATGACGAACGGGGAGTCGGGGTTCCTAGCCTGCCCGACCAAGAGGTTCTTGAGGTCGTTGTCGTGGTCGTAATCGAAGCTGATGAACACTCTCGTTGCCGGCATTCGTCCCCCTGGTCAATTGGTTGTTGGTTCACAGAGTGCCACCAGGCACCGACACTTCGGCACGATCGGGATGGGTCTGTGCCTGGCCCCGCGACGAAAACATGCGCTCGCCGGCTGCGCGCCTCGGTTGAAGGGGAGGTGCCGCAGGACACGCCTTAAGGCGAGAGCAAACCTGTTGCACGCCGCTGGTCGCAGTTGCTACTCGACTCCTGCCGTCAACGTTATGTCCTCAAAACCCGGCGTGTGCAGATCGTCATCACGAACGTCGAGGTAATGCCGGAATGCTGGGTGCACCCTAAAACGCACCGGACGGCCAGAACGCTCCGACGACCTACGTGCCACCCGAAGTTTCTTCTCGACCTCGGACTGCCCCTCAACGTGCATGAACTTTCCTTCGCGAACCTCGATCCCGAGAAAAGACGTTCGTAGCAGCCAATTCTTCGTGTCGGATGGGTCATGGCTCGCTTCGAGGAGTACGTCCTGAAGTTCCTTCTCAGTGAGCGTCGCATTGAGCCCGGCGAACGCAAAGAGCACCTCCTCCAGGTCGAAGCCTTGCGCGTCGCTCTCTACGACCAGTGCCTCGTAGGCGAAGCGTGAGTAGTTTTCGTCCGCCATTGCGATGTCGTCTTGGGTGATCATCGCGTGATGACGGTTGATTGCCGTTGTCAACGCGGCATTGCCGAAGTAGATGATGTCGCGCGGCCGCGGCAGGATTCTCCACAGAATGTAGTCCTTGGCCGGCAGACCATTGACTTCCTCCGGGAAAATGGATGACCACATGTCATCATCGGCGGGTTTGCGACGGCGCCGGTTGGCCGCGTATCGCTCCTCGAGCACGCGCGCCAGCAGGTGAGGATCATTCCAGTGGACCGTGAGCGGACCGATCTTGTCCGGTTCGCGGGCGTACTTGGTCATGACCTCATAGATGTCCGATCGAATGAACACGCCGAGGGTCAGATCGATCTCGTCCGTACCCTTGAGCAGCGCCTTCCGGAACTGTCCGCTAGCTGTTCTGACCACGGACGTTAGGTACGGCGTTTCTGCTTGGCGATGACGAAGACCTCCGAGTGAGGTGTGGAGCTACCACGCAACCACTCCTCAAGACTCGGAGGTCTTCGACGATGCACGCTACCCA
>NZ_JAOPWY010000002.1 GCF_025965415.1 Nocardioides sp. | reverse complement strand
AGCTGACCTCGGGTTGAGGTTGGGCTGACGTCGGGTTGAGGTCGGGTTGAGCTCGGTGCTCGGCCTTGCTGTGCTGGCCGTTCCGGTGCCCTGGGGTGCGGAGTAGGGTTGTTGCATGCGGGAAGTCGATGTCATGGGAGTCCGGGTGGAGATGCCCTCCAACCAGCCGATCGTCCTTCTGCGGGAGGTGTCGGGGGAGCGCTACCTCCCGATCTGGATCGGCGCCGTGGAGGCCACGGCCATCGCGTTCGCCCAGCAGGGGGTGATCCCGCCGCGACCGCTGACGCACGACCTGATGCGTGACGTCCTGGCCGCCACCGGCCAGCGGCTCGACGAGGTGCGCATCATCGACATGCAGGACGGTGTCTTCTTCGCGCAGCTCGTCTTCGACGGCGGCGCCGAGGTGGGTGCCCGTCCCTCCGACTCGATCGCGCTCGCGCTGCGTACGGGCACCCGGATCGTGTGCGCCGAGGCCGTCCTCGACGAGGCCGGCCTGGCCGTCCCCGCCGAGCAGGAGGACGAGGTCGAGCGCTTCCGCGAGTTCCTCGACCACGTCTCGCCGGACGACTTCGAGTCGCCCTAGCGTGAGCCGTAACACTCACCCTCAACCTGAGGTTGAGGGTTGCGACACGCCGGGGCGTGGATGGACAACCCGAACTCTCGGGCTTACCTTGAACTGTCTCTGTTGTAACTCCACCGCTGTGGTTGTCAGATCCACGACATCGAGCGGGCCCTTCCCCCGGAGTTACTGCTCAGCGGAGGAACTGACCTGGAGGGTCTGCTGTGGGTGTCAACGAGAACGAACAGGGCGCGGACGTCGCCAAGGCCAAGGCTGCCTCGGAGGCAGCAGAGCTGGCCGAGGAGCAGGGCCTGCTCTTCGCCGACGACGTCTCCCCGCTGCCCAGCGACACCGGCTACCGCGGTCCGACCGCGTGCAACGCGGCCGGCATCACCTACCGCCAGCTCGACTACTGGGCGCGCACCGGCCTGGTCGAGCCCAGCGTGCGGGGCGCGGCCGGCTCCGGTTCGCAGCGCCTCTACTCCTTCCGCGACATCTTGATCCTCAAGGTCGTCAAGCGACTGCTCGACGCCGGGATCTCCCTCCAGCAGATCCGCACCGCCACCGCGCACCTGCGTGAGCGCGGCACCGACGACCTGACCCGCGTGACCCTGATGAGCGACGGCGCCTCGGTCTACGAGTGCACCAGCAACGACGAGGTCATCGACCTGCTCCAGGGCGGCCAGGGCGTCTTCGGCATCGCGATCGGGGGTGTCTGGCGCGAGATCGAAGGCACCCTCGCCGAGCTGCCCAGCGAGCGCACCGCCGAGGAGCCGTCGACCTCGGTCGCCGGCGACGAGCTGGCCGCGCGGCGCGCTGCCCGCCAGACCGGCTGAGCACCACCGACCACCCCGACTCTCCGACGAGGCCGCCCGCACACCGGGCGGCCTCGTCCATTTCCGGGCGCTGGCGCTAGACTTCGCACCGCTGACATCCCACGCGGGAGAGTCATCCCGGCCGGTCGAGGTTTGACCGGACGTGGTGCGCCGAAGGGGCAATTCCTCCCCGGAACCTCTCAGGCACCCGGACCGCGTGGGTTGGCACTCTGGAGGCCACCGGGCCGACAGAGGGGGAGGTCAAGCGTTGTGACCTCAGGGAGCCCACGTGCCGGACGCCAATCCCCCCAGCGAGCAGACCGCCACCGACGCCTCGACGGTGGCGTCGAGCGCCGCGATGGGTGAGTTCGTCGCCCGTCACATCGGCCCCGACGACGCCGACATCGCGCGCATGCTGCAGGCCATCGGGCACGAGTCCCTCAAGTCCCTGATGGCCGCCGCGGTCCCGGGCGGGATCCGGACGGCGGCCGCGCTCGACCTGCCTGAGCCGCTCGACGAGGAGGCCACCGCGCGGGCGCTCCGCACCCTGGCCTCGCAGAACCGGCCGGCCGAGGCGATGATCGGCTTGGGCTACCACGCGACCATCACGCCACCCGTCATCCGGCGCAACGTGCTGGAGGACCCCTCCTGGTACACCGCCTACACGCCCTACCAGCCGGAGATCTCGCAGGGCCGGCTCGAGGCGCTGATCAACTTCCAGACCGTGGTCGCCGACCTCACCGGGCTGCCGACGGCCAACGCCTCGCTGCTCGACGAGGGCACCGCCGCGGCAGAGGCGATGACGCTCGTACGCCGTGCCCAGCGCAACGCGACCGGCCCGTTCGTGGTCGATGCCGACGCCCTGCCGCAGACCATCGAGGTGGTCCGCACCCGTGCCGAGGGCATGGGCATCGAGGTCGTGGTCGCCGACCTGACCCAGGGGCTCCCCGACGGCGAGCTCTCCGGGGTGCTCCTCCAGTACCCCGGCGCCTCCGGTGCGGTGGCCGACCCCCGTCCCGTGATCGACGCGGCCCACGAGCGCGGCGCGCTGGCCGTCGTGGCGGCGGACATCCTGGCCCTCGCGCTGCTGGAGGCCCCCGGCACCTTCGGTGCGGACGTCGTCGTCGGCTCGTCCCAGCGCTTCGGCGTACCTCTCTTCTACGGTGGTCCGCACGCGGGCTTCATGTCGGTCTCGGCCGGCCTCGAGCGGCACCTGCCGGGGCGCCTGGTCGGGGTCTCCGTCGACGCGGAGGGGCGCCCGGCCTACCGCCTTGCGCTGCAGACCCGCGAGCAGCACATCCGTCGCGACAAGGCCACCTCCAACATCTGCACCGCCCAGGTCCTGCTCGCCGTGGTCGCCTCGATGTACGCCGTCTACCACGGGCCCGAGGGCCTGCGGCGGATCGCGCGGCGTACGCACGAGCACGCCAACCGGATCGCCGCGGCACTGCGCGCCGGGGGAGTGGAGCTCGTCAACGACACGTGGTTCGACACCCTCACCGTGTCGGTCCCGGGCCGCGCCGGCCAGGTCGTCGCCGCGGCCCGCACGGTCGGGCTGCACCTGCGGCTCATCGACGTCGACCACGTCGGCCTCTCCACCTCCGAGCGCACGAGCGCCGCGACGGTGGTCGCCGTCATGCGGGCCTTCGGCGTGCCGTCCGCCACCGACGACGCCCCGTCGGGCCTCCCCGAGGCGCTGCACCGCACCACCGAGTTCCTCACCCACGAGGTCTTCAACTCACACCACAGCGAGACCCAGATGCTGCGCTACCTGCACCGGCTGGCCTCGCGCGACTACGCGCTGGACCGCGGCATGATCCCGCTGGGCTCGTGCACGATGAAGCTCAACTCCACGACCGAGATGGAGCCGGTGAGCGTGCCCGGCTTCGCCGACCTGCACCCCTTCGCGCCGGCCCAGGACGCGACCGGCTACCGCGAGCTCGTCGACGACCTCGAAGGCTGGCTGGCCGAGGTCACCGGCTACGACAAGGTCTCGGTGCAGCCCAACGCCGGGTCGCAGGGCGAGCTCGCCGGGCTGCTCGCGATCCGCGGCTACCACCGCGCCAACGGCGACACCGACCGCAACATCTGCCTGATCCCCTCGTCCGCCCACGGCACCAACGCGGCCTCCGCGGTCATGGCGGGCATGAAGGTCGTCGTGGTGAAGGCCTCCGACGACGGGTCGGTCGACCTCGACGACCTGCTCGCCAAGTGCGACCAGCACGCCGAGACGCTGGCCGCGATCATGGTGACCTACCCCTCGACCCACGGGGCCTACGAGGACACCATCACCGACCTCTGCAAGATGGTGCACGACCACGGCGGCCAGGTCTACGTCGACGGCGCCAACCTCAACGCGCTCCTCGGCTATGCCCGCCCGGGCGAGTTCGGTGGCGACGTCTCGCACCTCAACCTGCACAAGACCTTCTGCATCCCGCACGGCGGTGGCGGTCCGGGCGTCGGCCCGGTCGCCGTACGCTCCCACCTGGCGCCGTACCTCCCGTCGCACGGCTGGCACCCCGACGTCGAGAAGCGGCAGGGGATCGGTCCGATCAGCGCCGCACCCTACGGCTCGGCCGGCATCCTGCCGATCACGTGGGCCTACATCCGGATGATGGGCGCGCAGGGCCTGACGCGGGCCACCGCGGTGGCGGTGCTGTCGGCCAACTACATCGCCCACCGGCTCGAGGAGCACTTCCCGGTGCTCTACCGCGGTCACGGCGACCTCGTCGCGCACGAGGCGATCCTCGACCTGCGCCAGATCACCAAGGCCAGCGGCGTGAGCGTCGACGACGTGGCCAAGCGCCTGGTCGACTACGGCTTCCACGCCCCGACGATGTCCTTCCCGGTCGCCGGCACGCTGATGGTGGAGCCCACGGAGTCCGAGGACCTCGCCGAGATCGACCGCTTCTGCGACGCGATGATCGCCATCCGTGGCGAGATCGCACGGGTGGAGGCCGGCGAGTGGACGCCCGAGGACTCGCCGCTGCGCCACGCGCCCCACACCGCGCGTGCGCTGGTCGGCGACTGGGACCGCTCCTACTCGCGCGAGCTGGGGGTGTTCCCGCAGGGCATCGATCCCGACAAGTACTGGCCGCCGGTGGCGCGCATCGACCAGGCCTACGGTGACCGCAACCTCGTGTGCGCCTGCCCGCCGCCGGAGGCGTTCGCCGAGTGAGCGACCAGCGGCAACGGCTGCTCGACGTCGCGCAGGCCGAGGGCCGCCTGACGTCGGTGGTCGGTGCCGTGTTCGACCGCTACGGAGCGGTGTGGGCGGGTGGGGCGGGTGATGCGCCCGGCATCGACGGGCAGTACCGCATCGGCTCGATCACCAAGACGCTCACGGCGGTCCTGGTCATGCAGGCCCGCGATGCGGGGCAGCTCGACCTGTCCGACCGGCTCGGTGACCACCTGGGCGAGGTCGGCTACGGCGAGGTGACGCTGCGTGACGCGCTGGCCCACACCTCGGGCATGCAGAGCGAGCCCCGCGGCGGCTGGTGGGAACGCACCCGGGGGGCCGACTTCGCCGCCCTCACCTCGGCCAACGACGGCGCCGGTCGCGTCGCCGGGCCGGGGGAGTGGTTCCACTACTCCAACCTCGGCTACGGCCTGCTCGGCGAGGTCGTCGCGCGTCGTGCCGGTGTGCCGTGGCGGCGGCTCGTCTCCGAGCGCCTCCTCGCGCCGCTGGGGATGCGCTTCACCTCCTACCTCCCGCGGCCGGGCGCCCAGCCCGGCTGGAGCGTGGACCACTTCACCGGGATCCGGGTCCACGAGCCGCTCACCGACACCGGTGCCATGGCACCGGCCGGCCAGCTCTGGTCGACGCTGGCCGACATGGTCACCTGGGGCCAGGTCCTCGGCGGTGCGCGGCCCGACGTCCTCGCCGCGGAGACGCTCGCGGAGATGCGCCGACCCGTCACCGACGACTACGGGCTCGGGCTGATGCTGGGCCTGCACCCCGGTGGCCGGCTGGTCGGGCACAACGGCTCGATGCCCGGCTTCCTCGCCGCCCTGCACGTCGATCCCGACAGCGGCATCGGGGCGGTGGCGCTGACCAACGCCACGACCGGCATCAACCCCCGCGACCTCGCCGTCTCGCTGATCGAGGGAGATCCCGACGCGGCCGAGGAGCGACCGGCGCCCTGGCGCCCGACCCTCGTGCTGCCGACCGAGGTGCAGGGTGTGCCTGGGGTGTGGTTCTGGGGCAACACGGCCTACGAGGTGCGCTGGCACAACGAGGGCCTCGAGCTGCGGCACATGGCGCGCGGCGGTGTGGTGACCGACCGGTTCGAGCTGGTCGACGGGGCCCTGGTCGGGGTGCTCGGCTACCACCGCGGCGAGCTGCTGGACGTCGTACGCCGCCCGGACGGTGCGATCTCGCACCTGGAGTGCGCGACCTTCGTCTATACCCGCACGCCCTACGACCCCGCCGTGAGGATCCCGGGCGGCCACCCGCGCTGAGCGTGTCCCCGCACGTGCCGGCTCAGACGCCCTGCGACACGCTCGACATGTTGAAGTCGGGGATCCGCAGGGCGGGCGTGGCGGTGCGCGAGAAGTAGTCGTCGCCCCACTCGCGGCTGAAGCTCGGCACCGACGCGGTCGCCGCGCTGAAGCGGTTGAGCAGGTCGATCGGGCTCTCGTTCCAGCGGAAGTTGTTGGCGGCACCGACGATCTCGCCGTCCTCGATGACGTAGACGCCGTCACGGGTCAGGCCGGTGAGCAGCATCGACTGCGGGTCCACCTCGCGGATGTACCAGAGGCAGGTCAGCAGCAGGCCGCGCTGGGTGCCGGCGATCATGTCGTCGACCGTCCCGGCACCGTCGCCCACCTCGAGGATGAGGTTGTCGATCATCGGCGTGACCGGCTGGCCCGTCATCGCGGCGGAGTGACGGGTCTGCAGCAGCGCGGTCAGCAGCCCGTCCTGGATCCAGTCGGTGCGCTCGAGCGGGAGGCCGTTGTCGAAGACGGAGTCGGTGTTGTCGGAGGCACCGGCCACCACGAAGGGAGCGCACTCGAGGCCGGCGTAGTGCGGGTCGGAGAAGAGGTTGACTCCCGGCGCCGCGACCTTGTCGCCGATGCGGGTGCCGCCACCGCGTCGGCTGTAGACCGACTCGCCCTCGTGCGCGACCCGCGCGCCCGCGCCCCAGTAGGCGTCGATCATCAGGTCCGCGACCGACGAGGGCGGGAGGATCGTGTCGTAGCGGCCGGCGGCGAGGTCGATGCGTCGCTCGGCCCACGCGAGGCGCTGCGCGACGGTGGCCGCCATCGCAGTCGCGTCGACGTCGCGGAAGTCGCGGGTGGCACCGCCGGTCCAGGCGCTGCGGGTCAGCGAGGTGTCCTTGCCGGTGCAGGCGTAGTGCCCGGTCGGCTGGACGTGCCGCAGCCGCAGGCCGCGGGTGGAGCCGAGGTAGGTGGTGGAGACGTCGTGGTTGACGAAGCCGTAGAGCAGCCGGTCCTCGCCGCTCGCCTGGCGGAACGCCTCGCCCAGCGCGGGTGCGAAGGCGTCGTACACCCCGATGTCGGTGGTCTCGGGCTCGACGTCCCAGTCGGGCGACGTCGACGGGCCGACGAGCTCGGCGACGTCCTCGGCAGGGAAGCCGGCGCGTGCCGCGGCATCGGCCGCTTGCACCAGGGCGGTGACCTGCTCGGTCGTCGCCGCGCTGCCCGACACGGACCCGGTCGCGATGCCCCCGTCGACGCCCGCGAAGCTGACCACCGTCACCGAGACCTCGGTCATCACGCCGTTGGTGGTGAGGGTGTTGTTGGCCCAGCGCAGGTTGGCGCTGGTGACGTCGCGGACGATCGCGATGCAGTCGTCGGCGGTCGAGGTCGCGAGCGCGTGCTCGACCAGCTGTTGGGCCGTGCTGCGCTGGGAGATCGTCATCAGTGGCCTGCCTCGTCGATGGTGTTGAGGATGTTGACGCCGCGGAACAGCGCCGTCGGGCAGCCGTGGCTCACCGACGCCACCTGCCCGGGCTGGGCCTTGCCGCAGTTGAACGCTCCGCCCAGCACCCAGGTGTCCGCACCGCCGACCGCCTCCATGGAGCCCCAGAAGTCGGTCGTGGTGGCCTGGTAGGCCACGTCGCGCAGCATCCCGTCGAGCTTGCCGTCGATGATCTTGTAGAAGCGCTGACCGGTGAACTGGAAGTTGAAGCGCTGCATGTCGATGCTCCACGACTTGTCACCGACGACGTAGATGCCGCGCTCCACGCGGGAGATCAGGTCGTCGGTGGAGAGGTCGTCGGTGCCGGGCACCAGCGAGACGTTGGCCATCCGCTGGATCGGGATGTGGCCCGACGAGTCGGCGTAGGCACAGCCGTTGGAGCGGCCGCCGTTGAGCTCCGGCTTGAGGTGCCCCATCGAGCGGTCGAGCTGGTAGCCGACGAGCACCCCGTCGCGGACGATGTCCCAGGTCTGGGTCTGCACGCCCTCGTCGTCGTAGCCGATCGTGGCGAGGCCGTGCTCCTGGGTGCGGTCGCCCAGGACGTTCATCACGTCGGAGCCGTAGCGCAGCGTGCCGAGCTTGTCGTAGGTCGCGAACGAGGTGCCGGCGTAGTTGGCCTCATAGCCGAGGGCACGGTCGAGCTCAGTGGCGTGCCCGATCGACTCGTGGATGGTGAGCCAGAGGTTGGAGGGGTCCACGACCAGGTCGTAGGTCCCCGCCTCGACGCTGGGCGCCTTGAGCTTCTCGGCGAGGAGATCGGGCACCTCGGCGATCTCGGCGTCCCAGTCCCAGTGGGCGCCGGTGAGGTACTCCCAGCCGCGGCCGGCGGGCGGGGCGATCGACGCCATGGAGTCGAAGATCCCGGTCTGCTCGTCCTCGCCGGTGGCCTCGAAGCCCGGCTGGAGGCGCACGCGCTGCTGGGTGGTGCGGGTCCCGGCCAGGTCGGCGTAGTACTTGTTCTCCTGCACCTGCTGCAGGAACGCCGTGGCGTGCGCGACGGCGGCGCCGGTGCGCAGCCGCTCGGTCCAGTCGACGAGCAGCGCGGCCTTCTCCTGCGTCGGCACCTCGAGCGGGTTGATGTCGTAGCCGGAGACCCAGGTGACGTCGTCGTGGACCGGCTCGGGCGCCAGCTCGACCGGCGTCGTGGTCATCGTGGCCGCCACCTGCGCGACCGCGACCGCGGTCTCGGCGATCCTGCGGGCCTCGTCGTCGGTGAGCACGACCCCGGAGGCGAAGCCCCAGGCGCCGCCGTGCACGACGCGGACGGCGAAGCCGAGGTCCTCGGCGTCGCTCGCGGTCTGGAGGATGCCGTCGCGGGCGCCGAGGTACTGGTAGCGAATGCGCTCGAGGCGGAAGTCCGCGTGGCTCGCCCCCAGCTCCCGGGCTCGGGCCAGGGCCACGTCGCCGAGGCGACGGTGCGGCAGGTCGCTGAAGGTCGGGTCGAGCCCGGGCGCACTCATGCGACGAACCTATCCGAGGCCAGTCGATCCCTGGCCGAGACGTGCCCGAGCCTCAGCCGAGACTCAGCCGAGACTCAGCCGAGACTCAGCCGAGACGCAGCGTGGTCCGGCTGCCGTGTCGGCCGCGATGCACGCGCAGCTGCGTGGGGATGCGGGTCTGCAGCTCGGGGACGTGGCTCACCACGCCGACCACGCGTCCGCCGTCGCGCAGGGCGTCGAGGGTGTCCACGACGTCCTCGAGGGTCTCGGAGTCGAGGGACCCGAAGCCCTCGTCGACGAAGAGCGTGTCGAGGTCGGTGCCGCCCGCCTCGTCGGTGATGACGTCGGCCAGGCCGAGCGCCAGCGCGAGGGACACCACGAAGGTCTCGCCGCCCGAGAGGGTCGCGGGGTCGCGGCTGTCGCCGGTCCAGTCGTCGCGCACCAGGAGGCTGAGGCCGCCACGCGTCTCACCGGCTCCGCGCTTGCCGGTGTGCACGAGGGAGTAGCGCTGGTCGCTCATCGTCGACAGGCGGAGGTTGGCCGCCTCGACCACCTGGCCCAGCCGGTGGGCGAGGACGTAGGCGGACAGGCGCATCTGGAGGCGGTTGTCGGGGTGCTTGCCCTCGACGAGCGATGCCAGCTCGGAGGCGAGGTCGTGGTCTGCGCGGACGGGCGCCCACGCGGCGAGCGCGGCCTCCATCTCGCCGGCCAGCCCGTGGAGGCGACGAACACGGTCGCGCAGGGCCAGGTCGGTCTGGCGCGCGAGCGCGGCGGCCTCCTTGGCCCGGTGGTGCTCCTGCGCGAGGGCCTCGAGGTCGGGCGCCTCGGCCGCGGCGGCGCGCAGGAGGGCCTCGTCGGCCAGCAGGTCGCTCACCCTGGCCACCTCGCGCTCGTGCCGGTCGATCTGCTGCTGGAGCGTGGCGATCTCGGCCTCGGGCAGCCATGCGGCGGCAGCGCGGGCTGACGAGTCGAACCCGGCCCGGCCCGCGAGCGCGTCGGCCGCCTCCTGGGTGCTGGCGGCGGAGGTGCGCGCACGGGCGAGGTCGGCGTCGACCTCGGCGCACTGCTGGGCGAGGGCCTCGACCTGCTGGTGGAGGGCCGTGAGGGCGTCGAGGTCGGAGCCGTCAGGGACGACCTCCGCGACCTGGGCGACCAGGCTCTCGATCCGTGCCGAGAGCACGGCGACCTCGGTGTCGAGACGGGCCACCGTCGTAGTGAGCCGCTCGAGCTCCTGGCCGAGGCCCCGCTGCTCGGCGAGGAGCGCGTCGACGCGCGCGCTCCGCGCGTCGAGGGTCGCTGCCCGGCCGCGGGCCTGGTCGAGGCGCGCGAGCGTGTCGGCCTCCTGGGCCAGGAGGAGCTCGAGGGGTTCGCCGGACTCGGCGAGCGCCGTGGCCCGCCTGGTCTCGAGTCCGCGCACCTGCTGGGCGTGGGCCTCGACGACGACCTCGAGGTCGTCGACCTGGCGGCGCGCCTCGCGTTCGGCGACCTCGTCGGGTGCTCCCGGCGCCGGCGAGGCGGGGGAGGGGTGGTCGGCCGATCCGCACACCGGGCAGGACGCGCCGACCGCCAGCTTGGTCGCGATCTCGGCGGCCATGCCGTCCAGGCGACGCTCGCGGATCTCCACGAGCGTCTCCCTCGCCAGGAGGCGCGCCTGGGTGGCCGCGCTCATCGCGTGCTCGGCCCTCGCCAGCTCGATGGCGAGCGCCTCCGCCGACCGGGCGGCCCGGATGCGCGAGCGCAGCACCTCGAGCCCGGCGTCGAGGTCGGTGACGAGGAGGACGGCCTCGCGTGCGGCGGCGAGCTCGGGCGCGAGCGCAGTCAGCAGCGCGGGGATCTCCTCCGTGCGGGCCTCCACCTCGTGCAGCTCGGCGGCGGCCTCGTCACGGGTCCGGTGGAGTCGGGCGAGCTGCTGCTCCAGGTCGAGGCCCTGGCGCTGCAGGGGACGGATCCGCGCGATGTCGGTGAGGGTCCGGGTCGCCGTACGACGGTGCTCGGCGACCTGCTGGTCGTCCAGCGTGGTCTCACCGAGCAGCCCGAGGAGGGCCTCCCGCGCGGCGCGGCCCTGCTCGTCGAGGTCGCGCACCTCGGCGCCGGCCCGCAGCGCCAGCTCGTGCAGCGGTCGGACGGTGGCGGCACGCTCGGCCTCGAGCACGGTCTGCTGGCGGGTGGCGTGCTCCGGGGCGGCGGCCTCGAGGTCCGCCCACGCGCGCCGGGCTGCTGCGTGGGTGGCCCGGAGCCCGGCGAGCTCGATGCCGGCGGCGGAGGCCCGGGACGCTGCCATCTCGGCGGCCGACGCGGACTCGACCTCGACGGCCTGCGCCTCGGACGCGGTGACGGCGCTCGTGGTCAGCTCGGCGATCCAGGCGCTGAGCGACCCGGGGTCGGTCGGCCAGTCGGTGGGTGCGGACGCGCCACCCACCTCGCTGACCCGGCTCGCGAGGTCGGCGACGGCCCTCTGGTGCCCTTCCGAGCTGCGTCGCAGCTCGACGCGGCGATCACGCAGCCAGCGCTCGGTGCGGTCGAACCGTCCGGTCTGGAAGACCTGCTGGAGCAGGGCGTGGCGCTCCTCGGAGCGGGCCCTCAGGAAGGCCTGGAAGCGCCCCTGGGGGAGCATCGCGACCTGGCAGAACTGGGTGAGGGTCATCCCGACGAGCCGGGTGACCAGGTGGCCCGTCTCGTCGAGACGGGTGCTGAGCGGGTGCCACGCATCGGTGCCGTCGTCGGCCCGGCGCCGCTCCGAGATGACGACACGCGCCTGCTCGGTGGTCGTCCCCGAGCCGCGCTTCTTGGGGCGGGTCCAGGCGGGCGAGCGGTCGATCCTGAACCGGCGGCCGGACAGGGTCGCCTCGAGCACCACGCGGGGTACGACGTCGTCGCCGGCATGGTCGGAGCGCAGTCGCTTGGCTGCCGCGCGGTCGCCGGGGACGTCGCCGTAGAGGGCGAAGCAGACGGCGTCGAGGACGCTGGACTTGCCGGCCCCGGTCGGGCCGCTCAGCAGGAACAGGCCGGCCTCCGACAGCGCGTCGAAGTCGATCCGCACAGGGTCGGGGAAGGGACCGAACCCGACGATGTCGAGCTGGTGGAGCCTCACGCGGCACCACCTGCCCGGGCGCCGGCCAGCACGTCCTGGTCGGGGTCGTGGCAGCAGGCGTCGAACGCGTCCTGGAGCAGGTCGGACTCTGCCGTCGTCGCCGGGACGCCGCGCACGTGGCGGACGAAGTCGAGGGCGATGGCGTGGTCGCTGGTGCCGGTCGGCGGCCGGGCCGGGGCCCGGTCGTCGGTCACCGGTGTCGGGAACTGCAGCACCAGGGTGTGCGGGAACCGCTGGCGCAGCTGCTCCATGGCGCGGGCCGGCCGGGGCACGTCGGTGAGGGTCGCCTGCACCCAGTCGTGCTCGCGGTCCGCGAGCGCGGGGTCGACGAGCAGGTCGGCGAGCGATCCGGAGATGCGCGAGAGCCGGCGGGGGACCGGTGCGTCGACCCAGTGCGCCGCGGTGAATCCCTCGGCGCCGAGCTCGACGAGCCACGAGCCCTTGGCCTGGTCGGCCTCGGAGAAGGAGTAGGCCAGGGGGGAGCCGGAGTAGCGCAGGGCGGGGGAGAGGACGTGGGGCCCGTGGAGGTGGCCGAGCGCGGTGTAGTCGATGCCGTCGAAGGTGCTCGTGGCCACCCGGGAGACCCCTCCGACGCTGATGTCGCGCTCGGACTCCGACGGCGTGGCTCCGGCGACGAAGGCGTGGGCGAGCACGACCGAACGGGTCCTCGTGCGCGCGGCCAGGTCGCGGCGCACGCGGGTCATCGCCTCGGTCAGGGCGGCCTCGTGGCTGCGGCGGCCCAGGGACCACGGCTCCAGCAGGGCGGAGGGATCGAGGTAGGGGATGGCGTGGATGGCGACGTCGCCGTGCCGGTCCCCGAGCACGACCGGCGTGCCGACGCTGGCGGCGTCGGTGCGGACGAAGACGCCCGCGGCGTCCATCAGCCGGGACCCGAAGCCGAGGCGCTGGGCGCTGTCGTGGTTGCCGCTGCTGACCACGACTTGGGCGCGTGAGGCGGCCAGCCGGGCGAAGGTCTCGTCGGCGAGGGCGACCGCGTCGACGTGGGGGAGCGCCCGGTCGTAGACGTCGCCGGAGACCACCACGACGTCGACCCGCTCCGACTCGACGACCCCGAGGAGGTGGTCGACGAACGCACCCTGGTGACCCAGGAGGTCCTCGCGGTGGAAGGACCTCCCGAGGTGCCAGTCGGAGGTGTGGAGGATGCGCACCCCCCGAACCTAGGACGCCGCACCGACACCGGTGCGCACCCACGCCGCGGAGCGCTCAGCCGTAGCGGACGGTGCGACCCGGCGAGGTGAATCCCCACAGGTCGATCCCGGCCTCGCCGGCCAGCCGGGCCGCCAGGCTCGTCGGGGCCCCGACCGCCACGATCGAGCCGATGCCGCTGGCGGCGGCCTTCTGGACGAGCTCGAAGCCGACCCGGCCGCTCAGCACCAGGCACGCGGCCGATGGTTGCTCGCCGGCCAGCACGCGGGCACCCACCACCTTGTCCACGGCGTTGTGCCGGCCCACGTCCTCGCGCACGACCTGCAGCGCCCCGTCGGCACCGGCGAGGCCTGCCGCGTGGACGCCGCCGGTCGTGCGGAAGAGCGTCTGGCGCTCGCGCAGCGCCTCCGGCAGGCGTCGTACGACGTCCGCGCTGGGGCGCGCGCCCGACCAGGTCTTCGCCGTCCGGGTGGCGAGCGCCTCCGCGATGCTGTCCTTGCCGCACACGCCGCAGGCCGAGGACCCGGCGGACGCCGCGACGTGGCGGTGGGGGAGGTCGGCGTCGCCGGTGAGGGTCACGGTGACGACGTTGAACTCCTGCTCGGGGGCGAGGTCGGCGTCGGTGCAGTAGGCGACCTGCGCGATGGCTCCAGGAGCGGCGAGGCCCTCGTTGACGAGCCAGCCGGCGGCGAGCTCGAAGTCGTGGCCCGGCGTGCGCATGGTGACCCACGCCCGGCGCGCGTCCAGGGCCCCGGCGCGCACCCGGATCTCGAGGGGCTCCTCGGTGATCAGGCGGTCCTCCCGCGGCATCTCCCGCTCCGCGGTGTGCTCCACCACGCGGGTCCTCACCGACGGTCCCGGCCGTCGCGCTCGCTCGCTCGTCACGCCCCGACCCTAGCCGCCGCCAGGTGAGCCGTGGTGGCCGAGATCACGTGGTCGCCGATGGGGGGCGGCACCTTCTGCGTCCGTAGAATGTAAGAGCCGCAAAGGAGCGGCCACTTCTTACACAATGCTCACGACAGCGAGGGCCAGAAGCCTTCGGAAGGACAGATCTCCATGACCACGCAGCTGCACCTCGCCAACAGCCTCGTCCACGCGCGGGCTCACTCGGCCGAGGACCGTGCCCTCCTGCGCAGCGTGGAGATCTTCCGTCGTGAGGAGCGCCGTGCCCGGCGCGCCGCGCGTCGATCCACCCGCTGACCCCCTCAGCACGACGTACGCGGACCCCACCGCCGGGTCACCGACACCCTGTCCGAGCACTGCTCTGGCAGGGTGTTCGTCATGACGGACGAGACCCTGCGCAGCATCGAGCTCACCCGGATCGGTCCGGCTCGCTTCAAGGCCACCAACGACCGTGGGGGCGAGACCTTCATGGGCGTCGGGGGAGACGACCCCGACTTCACCCCGGTCGAGCTGCTCCTGGCCGCGATCGCGGGGTGCGGCGCGCTCGACGTCGAGGCGATCACCCACAAGCGCGCCTCCAGCACGACGTTCACCGTGCACGCCGAGGGCGAGAAGGTGCGCGACGCGGACGGCAACCACCTGACCGGGCTGCGGATCGGCTTCGACATCGTCTTCCCCGAGGGCCCGGAGGGCGATGCCGCCCGGGAACGCGTGGAGGCCGCGATCGCGATGTCACGCGACCGGCTCTGCACGGTCTCGCGGACCGTGCAGCTCGGGGCCGACGTGACCTACGAGCACCGGGTCTCGTGAGGGGCCCTCTCGTCGACCCCTGGCCGGGTCAGCCGACGGTGACCTTCTCGATGGTGACGTCCTTGTTGGGCGCGCCGCCACCGGCGGGGTTGGCGCCGTCGTTGCCCTCGGCCGCGATCTTCTCGATGGTCGCCAGCCCGGCCTCGTCGATGGTGCCGAAGACGGTGTAGCTCGGCGGGAACTGCGAGTCGCGGAAGACGAGGAAGAACTGCGAGCCGTTGGTGTCCGGGCCCGCGTTGGCCATGGCCAGTGTGCCGGCGGGGTAGGTCTCGTCACCGCCCAACTCGTCGGCGAACGAGTAGCCCGCGCCACCGGCGCCGGTGCCCGTCGGGTCGCCGCACTGGAGGATGCCGAAGCCCTCCTGGTCACCGATGCGGGGGCACGGCGTGTCGTCGTAGAAGCCCTGCTCGGCGAGCGAGACGAACGAGTTCACCGTGCACGGGGCGGCCGTCGCGTCGAGGCTCAGGCCGATGTCGCCGAAGTTGGTGGTCATGGTGGCCGTGACGGTGCCCTCCGCAGGGGCGTCGGCGTCCGGGACGTCCACCTCGCGGGCGGGGTCCTGACCGTCGGAGGGGTAGTCGCACGTGGCGGTCTCGCCGCCGGCGGCCGGCTCCGAGGCGTCCGTGGACTCCGAGGGCGACGCGCTGGACGTGTCGGACGCGGTGTCGGCGTCCCCCTCGTTGCCGCATCCCGCGAGGGCGAGGACGGCGAGGCAGGCGGACACGGCGGCAAGTCGCTTCAGCATGGCGCCGATGGTAGCCAGCGACCAGCTACATCTCCTCATGGGTGTCGGGGTCGCCGCCGAAGAGCCGGCCGTCGTCCTCCCCGAGCGCGGTGATGGCCGACATCTCCTGGTCGGTCAGCTCGAAGCCGAAGACGTCGAGGTTCGCGGCCTGCCGCTGCGGGTCGGCCGACTTGGGGATAGGCAGCGATCCGAGCTGGACGTGCCAGCGCAGGATGACCTGCCCCGGCGAGACGTCGTGCGCCGCCGCGGCCGAGGTCACGGCCGACTCCTCCAGCGGCGCGCGTCGCTTGCCCATCGGGCTCCACGCCTCGGTGCGGATGCCCAGGCGGTCGTGGACCTCGCGCATGTGCGTCTGCGGGAACCGCGGGTGCAGCTCGACCTGGTTGACCGCGGGGGTGACGCCGGTGTCGTCGATGATCCGGAGCAGGTGCTCCTCGGTGAAGTTGGAGACGCCGATCGAGCGCACCAGTCCGTCCTTCTGGAGCTGCACGAGGGCGCGCCACGCCTCGACGTACTTGCCCTGCCCCGGGTTGGGCCAGTGGATCAGGTGCAGGTCGGTCCGCTCGAGGCCGAGGCGCTCGAGGGAGGCGCGGACGGAGGCGATCGCGTCGTCGTAGGCGTGGTGGCGACCGGGGATCTTGCTGGCCACCAGCACCTCGTCGCGCGGCAGGCCGGAGCGCCGGAGCGCCTCGCCGACCTCCGTCTCGTTCTCGTAGTTCACCGCGGTGTCGAGGAGGCGGTAGCCGACCTCGAGGGCGCCGACCATCGCGGCGGTGCCGTCCTCCCCGCGCAGGGGATAGGTGCCGAAGCCGATGGCGGGCAGGGTGGTGCCGTCGTTGAGGACGTACGTCGGGATCTCAGCCATGGCTCCAACCTAGGCTCGGGGGCAATCTCGTCGCCCACCCCCCACAACCGATCCGGTGGCCGTGGCGTCACATCGACACCAGCCCGCCGCCCGATCGGGTGGACGACCTCGGAGGAAGAACATGCGCCGCACCCACCGCCTTGTCCCGCTGATCGCCCTGGTGGCGCCGCTGGCGGTGGTCCTGGGTGGTGCTGGCTCCGCCGCAGCCGAGACAACCTGCGACGGGTTGGTCCCCACGCTCGTGGCGGTCACCGGCACGCCCACGACCGGGACGCCGGGCGACGACGTGATCCTCGGCACCGCCGAGGGAGATGTCATCGACGGAGGCGCCGGGAACGACACCATCTGCGGTCTCGACGGCCGCGACACCCTGGTCGGCGGCCCCGGTGACGACCGGCGCTGAGGCTCGCGTGACGCGCCGACGCGTGGCAGCGTGGGGACATGCGCAACGAGGCGATGGCCGAGCTGGACGTCCTGGCGGGCGAGTGGCGTACGACGATGAGCGACGCCTGGTTCCTGGAGCCGGCCGACCTGGAGGTGCCGGGGGTGGCCTCGGGGGAGTGGCTCCACGACGCGCTGCTCGTGTTCCGCTGGCAGATGCAGGGCGAGGTCGGTGACGCGACGAGCGACATGGTCGTGGTGATCGGGCACAGCGACGCCCAGGGCACCTACACGGCGCTCTACCACGACGAGCGCGGCGTCTGCCGGGTCTTCGAGATGACCTTCGGCGGCGGTCGGTGGGTGCTCGAACGCCACGACCCGGACATGCTCCAGAGGTTCGTCGCCGAGGTCGTGACGGACCGGATCGTCGGCCGGTGGGAGGCGTCGGACGACCGTGGCGCGACGTGGCGCAAGGACTTCGACCTGGTGTTCGACCGGGCCACGCCGAGGGGAGCGGAAGGTCGTCCCTTCTCCGCGCTATCTGACATAATGTCAGTTATCGGCGATATATCCACGCTCGGGGAACCCCCTCTCGGGCGTTGGCGCGTGAGCGTGGAGCTCCAGTGCCACTCAACGGCACCCGAGCACCACGATCGTCAGGCTTGCTCCTTCGTCAGGTGCAGCAGCCACTGGGATCCGCCCGTGTTGATCAGCGCATACCGGCGTACGGCGTCGCGCCCGTGCAGCGAGAACACCAGCCGCCGGTCGTTCCGGTCGTGCTCCTGCCACGTGCCCGTGTCGGCGATCGACTTCTGCTCGTCCTCGTAGTCGACGTGGTCGAGCTCGTGGTCGTCGACGGCGATCGCCAGCCGGTCGTGGGCCGGGTCGTTGGGCAGGCCCTTGGGCACCGCCCAGCTGCGCAGGACGCCGTCCTCCTCGAGCCGCAGGTCGAAGTGCGGGCTCGGGCGACGGTGGTCGTGGAGGACGAAGCGGGCCGGTTCCGGCATGGCACGACTCTGCCATGCGGTGGCCCCCGGCCGCGACGCCTCGGGACCGGGAGCTCGCCTGCACGGTGTTCCAGGACGGTGGCCGCTTCCTCGACCCCGAGGACGACCTGCGGGCCGCGGTCGTCCTGGACGAGCTCGTGCACGCCGGGGACATCCCGCCGATGGTCGGCGTCTTCGTCGACGCGGTCGAGGCCCGCAGCGCCGAGTACGACGCCGGGCACGTACGCCGACTTCCTCGTCGACGAGGTGCTCCCCCGCGTGCGTGACCTGGTCGCCCTGAGCGACGCCCCTCGGCGGCAGTCCCTACCCACCGGCAGCGGCGCATCAGAGGCGTCGGAGCTGGTAGGTCCCCGCGGTCGACGCCACGACCTCCCCCTGCGCATCGGTCAGCGTGGCCTCCAGCACGAACTCCCCCTTGCCGGTCTCCAGCGCGTCGCGCCGCACCCGGGCGACCTCTTCGTCCGACAGCAACGTCTCGGCCCGTACGACGCCCAGCGCGGGCCGTCGGAACCGGATCGTCGACTCCTTGACGATCGGCACGAACCCGGCGAGGTCACCCTCGAGGTCGAAGGTCGCCAGGCTCAGCACCCCGCCCAGCATCTCGGCCACGCTGAACAGCGAGCCGGCGTAGGTGACCCCGAAGTGGTTGACGTTGGGCTCCGGCGGCAGCTCGGCGACCGCCCGGCCGGAGCGGACCTCGACGAGGCGGATCTCCATGGCCTCCAGGATCGGCACCGACCCCACGGCATCGGCGAAGCGGCGGTCGGGACCGTCGGACATTGACCCTCCTCCTGGACCGGAGGAAGGACTGCCTCCACTCCCAACGTACAAGCCATCCCGGGGCTTGCCGCAAGCCCCCACCCGTCGCCACCTGGCCGGGGTGGGGACGTCACGGAGCGAGGGTCGCACGCAGCGACGAGATGTCCGCGGGGCCGACCCGGCAGCATCCCCCCACGAGCCGTGCCCCCGCCTCGACCCAGGCGGACACATCGGTGGGCTCGAAGGCGGAGCGTCCCGTCCAGGCCCGCGCCTCGGCGTCCCACGCCTGTCCCGAGTTGGGGTAGACGACAGCAGGACCGCGAACCCCGGCCAGCGGCACCGCGCGCCCGGCGTCGGCCGGGGTCGTGCAGTTGATCCCGACGGCGACCACCTCGGCGACGTCGGCCGCCATCGCGAAGGCCTCCTCCAGCGGCTCCCCCGCGCGGGTCCGGCCATCCGCCGCCGACAGCGACAGCCACGCGGGCACCCCGGTGCCGTCGAGCTCGGCGAGCACGGCCTCCACCTCGGCGAGGCAGGGCACCGTCTCGATCGCCAGCACGTCGGCGCCGTGCCCCACGGTCGACGCCAGGACGTCGAGACGCGGGCGGTGGAAGGCCCGCAGGCCGGCTACGTCGAGGTCGTAGTCGCCGCGGTACTCCGACCCGTCGGCCAGCACCGCGCCGTACGGCCCCACCGAAGCCGCCACCCAGCCGCCGGGAGACACGGCGTCGCGGGCGGCGGCGGCCAGCTCGACGCTGCGCCGCAGCAGCCGCTCGACCTCGGCGCGGTCGGCCCCGGCCGCGCCGAAGCCCTCGAAGGACACCTGGTAGGACGCGGTGGTCGCGACCTCCGCGCCGGCGAGGAAGAACTCGCGGTGCGCCGCCTCGATCGCGCCGGGGTCGTCGACCAGGAGCCGTGCCGACCACAGGTCCGAGGACAGGTCGTGGCCGTGCTGCTCCAGCAGCGTCGCGAGGCCGCCGTCGAGGATGACCGGGCGGGCCGCGATCGTCTCGCGGAGGTCTCGGCGACTCATGCGTCCATGCTTGCAGGTGAGCCGGGGCTTGGCTTCGTCGGCAACGATCGCCGGGTGCCAGAGGGACACACCATCGACCGACTCGCGCGCCGCCATGCCCGGCTGCTGGTGGGCCAGCGCGTGGCCGCCGACGGCCCGCAGGGGCGCTTCGACGAGGGCGCGCGCCTGCTCGACGGACGGCTCCTGGCGGCGACCGATGCCTGGGGCAAGCACCTCTTCCACCGGTACGACGACCTGTGGCTGCACGTCCACCTCGGGCTCTACGGCACGTTCCGCGACGGCGCGCTGCCCCCGAGCCCCGCGGCGCGCTCCGGCTGCGGCTGCTCGGGGACGTCCACTGGCTCGAGCTGCGGGGGCCGACCGCGTGCGAGGTCCTCACCGACGCCGAGCGCAGGGCCGTGCTGGCGCGGCTCGGCCCCGACCCGCTGCGTCGCCGCCCGGATGTCGGCGCCTTCGTGGCCAGGGTGCTGCGGAGCCGGGCGCCGATCGGGACGATGCTCATGGACCAGGCAGTCGTGGCCGGTGTCGGCAACGTCTACCGCGCGGAGGTGTTGGTCAGGCAGCGTCTCGACCCGTTCCGCGCCGGACGCGACCACGGCACCGCCACGCTCGAGCGCCTGTGGGACGACCTCGTCGTGCTGCTGCGGGCCGGCGTCCGCGCCGGCCGGATCGTCACCACGCTCCCTGACGACCGGGAGCGGCCATCGGGCCGCCCGCGGCGCGTCGACTCGCACTACGTCTACGGGAGGGCGGGTCTCCCCTGCCGCGTCTGCGGCACCGCCGTGCTCGACGCGCTCGTCGCCGCGCGCCGACTCTTCTGGTGCCCGGTCTGCCAGGCGTGAGGACCCACGACCGCGGCGCGGTCAGCCGGCGACGTACGCCGCGAGGTGCTTGCCCGTCAGCGACGGCTTCTTCGCCGCCACCATCTCGGCGGGGGGTCCCTCGAAGACGACCCTGCCGCCGTCGTGACCCGCACCCGGCCCGAGGTCGATGATCCAGTCCGCGTGGGCCATGACCGCCTGGTGGTGCTCGATCACGATGACCGACTTGCCCGCGTCGACGAGCCGGTCGAGCAGGCCGAGCAGGTTGGCGACGTCGGCGAGGTGCAGTCCGGTGGTGGGCTCGTCGAGGATGTAGACCTCGCCCTTCTCGCCCATCTGCGTGGCCAGCTTGAGGCGCTGCCGCTCGCCACCGGACAGCGTCGTGAGCGGTTGGCCGAGCGTGAGGTAGCCGAGCCCGACGTCGGTGAGCCGCTCGAGGATCTTCACCGCCGCAGGGATCTTCGCCTCGCCGTCGCCGAAGTGCTCGCGGGCGTCGAGGACCGACATCTCGTGCACCTCGGCGATGTCCTTCCCGCCGAGGGTGTACTGCAGCACGTCGGCCTGGAAGCGACGGCCCTCGCACTCCTCGCAGGGCGACTCCACGGTCGCCATCGGGCCGAGCTCGGTGAAGATCACGCCCGCGCCGTTGCACGTCGGGCAGGCGCCCTCGGAGTTGGAGCTGAAGAGTGCCGGCTTGACGCCGTTGGCCTTCGCGAAGGCCTTGCGGATCGGCTCGAGCAGCCCGGTGTACGTCGCCGGGTTGCTGCGTCGCGACCCCTTGATCGCGCCCTGGTCGATGACGATCACCTCGTCGCGGCCCGCGAGCGAGCCGTGGATCAGCGAGCTCTTGCCCGACCCGGCAACGCCCGTGACGACCGTCAGCAGGCCCAGCGGCACGTCGACGTCGACGTCCTGCAGGTTGTGCGTGGAGGCGCCGCGCACCTCCAGGCTGCCGGACGCCGAGCGCACCGACTCCTTGAGGCGGGCCCGGTCGTCCAGGTGCTTGCCGGTGATCGTGTCGCTGGCGCGGAGCCCCGCGATGTCGCCCTCGAAGCAGATCGTGCCGCCCGCGGCTCCGGCGGCGGGCCCGATGTCGACGATGTGGTCGGCGATCGCGATGGTCTCCGGCTTGTGCTCGACGACGAGCACGGTGTTGCCCTTGTCGCGCAGCTGCAGGAGGAGGGTGTTCATCCGCTCGATGTCGTGGGGGTGGAGTCCGATGGTGGGCTCGTCGAAGACGTAGGTGACGTCGGTCAGCGACGACCCGAGGTGGCGGATCATCTTGGTGCGCTGGGCCTCGCCGCCGGAGAGCGTGCCGGCGGGACGGTCCAGTGAGAGGTAGCCCAGCCCGATCTCGGAGAACGAGTCGAGCAGGTGCTGCAGCCCCTTGAGCAGCGGCGCCACCGACGGCTCCTCGAGGTCGCGCACCCAGTCGGCGAGGTCGCTGATCTGCATCTCGCACAGGTCGGCGATCGACTTCCCGCCGATCTTGGACGAGCGCGCCTCCGGCGTGAGGCGGGTGCCGTCGCACTCGGGACACGTCTGGAAGGTGACGGCCCGGTCGACGAAGCGTCGGACGTGCGGCTGCATCGCCTCCGGGTCCTTGGACAGCATCGACTTCTGGATCTGCGGGATGATCCCGTTGAAGGTGAGGTTGATGCCCTCGACCTTGATCTTGGTCGGCTCCGCCCAGAGCATCGTGTCCAGCTGCTTCTTCGTGAAGGACCGGATCGGCTTGTCCATCGGCAGGCCCATGCCTTCGAAGAGCCGGCCGTACCACCCGTCCATGGAGTAGCCGGGGACCGTCAGCGCCCCGTCGGCGAGCGACTTGTCGGCGTCGTACAGGGCGGTCAGGTCGATGTCGTTGACCTTGCCCATGCCCTCGCAGCGCGGGCACATGCCGCCGAGGTAGACCTCCTGCTTGACGGTCCTCCTCTCGGTGCGGCCACCCTTCTCGGTGGTCATCGTGCCGCTCGCCTTGCGGGTGGGCACGTTGAACGAGTACGCCGTGGGCGTGCCGACGTACGGCGTGCCGAGCCGGCTGTAGAGGATCCGCAGCATCGCGTTGGCGTCGGTCGCGGTGCCGACGGTGGAGCGCGGGTTGGCGCCCATCCGCTCCTGGTCGACGAGGATCGCCGTCGTCAGCCCCTCCAGGAGGTCGACCTCCGGCCGCGCCAGCGTCGGCATGACGCCCTGCACGAACGCGCTGTAGGTCTCGTTGATCATGCGCTGCGACTCGGCGGCGATCGTGTCGAAGACCAGTGAGCTCTTGCCCGAGCCGGAGACGCCGGTGACGACGGTCAGTCGGCGCTTGGGGATCTCGACGCTGACGTCCTTGAGGTTGTTCACGCGCGCGCCGACCACCCGGATCAGGTCGTGGCGGTCAGCAGCGTGCTGGGCGGACGTGTGGGTGGCCGTGCTCATCGGGTCTCCCTCTGTCGGGCGGGCTCTGCCTCGGACTGACCAGCGGGGGTCGACCTCATCGGCGGCCGGACGCGCCGCCGGTCCGGGCGGCCGCGACGCAGCAACGCCATCGCCCGCTCGATGCGCCGGGTCATCGGAGAGGAGGAGGGGGACCCGCCGTCAGCGGCGCGGAACTCGCGGCTGAGGTGATCGGCCGACATGTGCGCGCCGCGGGCGAGCGTCTCGACACGTCCAGAAGCGGGGCGTACGCCCGGCCGATCCGGTCACGGCCGGCGTGCGACCGCGCGAGGTCACGCAGGTGCTGCCCCTCGGCCGGTCCGATGGTCACCTGCGGGATCGTGCCACGGGACACCGACGGTCTCACCGGTTCCGGAGCGCGGTCTCCCCCCGGCGACGGGCCGACTTCGACGCGCGGCCGGACCGAGATCTCCTTAGGGTCGACCCATGCGAATCCGACGCCCGGTGGCCGCCCTGTTCGTCGCGCTGAGCCTCGTCGGCGGCGGAGCGGG
>NZ_JAOPWY010000194.1 GCF_025965415.1 Nocardioides sp. | reverse complement strand
CGCGTCGCCAACGACACGCTGATCAACGACCACGCCGACGAAGACGAGGCGCCCGCCTGGACCTCTCCAGACGGGCGCCTCACCCTGCTCTTGACAGGAGGTCACTCCATATCAGTAGCCCAGAATGGGCGCCGTGGCGGGATCCGCGACCGGATCACAGCCGAAAATCGATACGCCTGCCCCGGAACGAAGCCCGCACGTTGCGATGTCATCCGCGGGTGCCCTGGCGGCCAGGCCCGGGTCCAGACACGGGGCGCCCGGGGCCGCTGAACAGCGTGAGACCCAGTGCACACTTTGCGGTCGCATCGAGATCGCATCAGTCGGGTACTGCCTCGTGGACGCACCCCGTCGGGTGCGCGCGGCTCTAGACCCAGGGCAGCACACCAGTCACCAGCCGCAAGGAGACCTCCCATGTCCAACACCACGGACACCAAGAAGACCAACTACTCGACCGCTCGTCGTGTCAGCACCGAGACCAAGTCGTCCTACAAGACGACTGAGCTCATCGCCTACGTCGCGGTCGTGATCGGTGTGCTCGTCGCCGCCGCCCTCACCGACACGAGCGACTTCGGCACCCAGGAGGCGTGGTTCTATGTATCGCTCCTGACCATCGGTTACATGGTCAGCCGCGGTCTCGCGAAGTCCGGCAGCCGCGACTTCTATGACGACAACGCAGACGCCGGTCACGGCGACAACCGTTGAGTACGCTGTACCTTCGGTCCTTGACCCAGGTGTTGGCCGTGCTGGCCGCCACAGTCACCCAGGTCGTCATGGCCTCGCTGCACGGAGTCCGCAGGTCCCGTCCGTAGGAGCACCGCAGACCGCCCCGGCGCTTCTTCAAAGGCCGGGGCGGTCTCGTGCGTCCAGCACCGCAAGACCTAGCGCCGTAGGTGTTTTCGCCCGTGAAGACGACCAGCGACATCCTCGAGCTGGCACCGAACTCGTGGTGGGTGCCCAGACGGCCACCGCTCCTCGGTCGCGAGTTGACGACGCTGTTGGTGTCCTGGTCCTCACGAACGCTCAGGCACGGCCCGCCCGCAGCTCCTTGTGCTTCACGAGCCACTAGGTAACCCAATGGCGGCTCGGGTCACGATCACGCGAGACGGCGCGGCTCGTGTGAGAAAAATAGGCGTAGTTGCGCACCGCACCGCACTGCGGTGCAAGGGCGCGGCCGCGAGCGTGGCCACATGCGAGGCGAGCCACGATCGGAGGGCACCGGCATCCCTGCGACTGCCCAGGCGGGGGTAGTAACTGTACCCGTGGGGATACAACAGTGCGCCCGCGGAGGGGTAGACTGAGCACGTCGCCAGCTCACCTTCGAGTCGCGCGTGGTCTGCAGGGCTCGTTATGAGCGCCTCTCTGTGTGCCTCACTTCCAAGTGCCCCAGAGAGAGCCCCCTGTGCTCGCTGCATCTGAGTTCGACCAGTCCATCGCCGAAGCCGCCCGGACCCTTAACAAACCACGCAGTCTCAACGACATCCTGCAAACGATCGTCGAGGTTGCGTGCAACTCTGTGCCGGGCTTCGACCACGTGGGCATTGCGACGGTGGAGAAGAAGGGCGACATCGAGACAAGAGCCGCCATCGGCGACCTCGTACTGCCTCTCGACAGAATGCAGTACGGCCTGCGTGAAGGTCCCTGTTCGGCAGCGCTGCAGGGCGGCGACACGGTCTGCGTGTCGAGCCTGCGAGACGAACAGCGGTGGCCCAGCTACGTGCCCCAGGCCCTCGCTTCTGGCGTGCGGTCCCAGATGGCGGTCAAGTTGTACCTCGACGAGCACACCTTGGGTGGCATCAACTTCTACTCCACCATCTCCGACGGCGTCAGCGACGACGCTCAGGCCCTTGCCCGACTGTTCGCCACCCACGCCGCGATTGCCCTCGGACACGCTCAGGAGCGCGAGACCCTCACCAACGGCATGCACACTCGCCGAGCCATCGGGCAAGCCATCGGCATCCTCATGGAACGCTACGAGATGAACGAAGACCGCGCTTTCGCCTTCCTCGTCCGTGCCTCGTCGCACGGAAACATCAAGTTGCGCGCCGTTGCACAAGAACTCGTCGACGAAGCGAACGCCAAGTAGCGCACTGTCGGGCAACACGAGCTTTCCGGCTCAGCCGCGCTGAGTCCTCCGCGTCCGGCAGGACGTCATCGAGCGCTCGCGCCTCACGGCCGGTGAGTCAGCGCCATTCGCGTGGTGGTTGTTCTTCACGATCGGCCAGACTGATCACCCCGGGGTGGGGCGCGCTGAGGGCAACGTGACGGAGCGGGCTCAACATCGCGTCAAAACCAAGCGTTCGACTACCTGCGCAGGCACGTTGATGCCCGCGAACCGAAGGTTTGTCCACGTGACCGCAGAGATCGCTGCAATCCGCATCCTCTTGGACCTCGACTAGAGGCCGGGACTCGTCACCGCTGCGGTGCTGATGAGCCAGGGCGGCCTGGGCGCGACGGGGAATGAGGAATTGGGGCGGCCCGAGCGTCCGCCGTTTTGGAACGCTCGGGCCTCATCGCCGGGGCATTCGCGGCTGCCACGGTGACGTGCCGCTGCCGTACCCACAGGTGCTGGTGTTATGTATGGGACCGTCTTCGTTGCGTGGGCCAGGGCAGACCTTGCTCGATAAGCATTTCAGCGATGGCCAATCCGTCGGGTACGGGTAAGGCCGGAAACCTTGAGGTGGGCCCGGGCGGGGCGATCGCGGTTGGGGGCCACGCGCCGTGGACCGGTGCACCGCGGGTCGGCCGCAACCCTGTTCCTGAGCGTCACCTCGACGGTCCCTGGGTGCTTACGTGGGCAGGGCGCCGACGTTCATGCTGCAGGGGCTTGGGCCGGTGAGCTCGTGTCGGAGCCCGTGGCATGCCTCGGCGTCGCGTCGTATCCTCCTTGGGGAGGTTTTCGCGTCTCGGCACGGGATGGAGAGGTTGTGGGCGGTGAGCGACGCCGTTGCGGCCTCCTTGGTGCTTGAGGCTGACCTGCGCAACGTGGGTCGGGCCCGAGCGATGCTGTGCGATGCAATGTCGCGCAGCGGCGCCGAGCACCTAGTCGACTCCGCGACGGTCGCGTTGTCCGAGATGGTCACAAACGCCTTCGTGCATGTGGGTGGCGCGGTTCATGTGCATGTGTGGGCGACTGCGGACGCAGTAAGAGTGGAGGTCGAGGACGGGTCGACCGACATGCCGGCGAAGCGTCACTACGCGGCGACAGCCGGCACTGGTCGTGGCCTGCAGTTGATGGATGACCTAGCAGATCGTTGGGGTGCCGTCGAGCGACCGGTCGGCAAGACGGTGTGGTTCGAGATAGGGGACGTCGGGGGCCGGTTCGACAAGAGGTGGGAAGGTGCCGACGCCGCGAAGGATGGCGTCATCGGCGGGGCGCGTTGCATCTCGTCGATGACATTGCGGCACGTCCCCATGCTGATGCACGTGGCCTGGCAGGAGCATGCCGCCACCTTGCTGCGCGAGTACCTGCTCCATGTCATCGGTGAGGACGACTCCATCCTGGAAAGACACGCGCACGCTAGTTCGGCGATGAACCTGCTGCACGACCAGCTTCCGGCGCCGGTGCTGTCCGAGGAGGTGGGAGCGTTGATGGCGAACGCGGTCGAACCGAAGGTGACCGCGGACGAGGTGGTGCTCCGGATCCCGGCCCAGTCGGTCGCGCACTTCAAGACGCTAGACGAGCTGCTCCGCAGCGCCATCGCCGAGGCGCGCGCCGGGCTGTTCCTCAGCCCGCCCACTCAGCCCGAGATTGACGAGATGCGG
The DNA here is from genome assembly GCF_025965415.1 of Nocardioides sp. GTDB lineage: Bacteria > Actinomycetota > Actinomycetes > Propionibacteriales > Nocardioidaceae > Nocardioides. The sequence continues at coordinate 26,458 of NZ_JAOPWY010000194.1, read as the reverse complement.
CAGTGGATGTGCTCTGAGGTCGCCCGCCAGGCCGGTGGTGACACCACCGCCACCCCGTGGGTGGCGCGGACGGACGTCAGGGCGACGTTGTCCGACCAAGCAGCGCTGACAGTCACCTACTCGGAGTTCGCGAACGTCGATGAGTCGCTGTTGGCGACAGACGAGGCCAGCATCATCGTGGCGGCATCTCGTTCAGCCCTGGACCTCCTGGGCTACGAACGAGCAGATGAGCTGCTCGGAAGACGAGTCATCGTCGTGGTGCCAGCGCGTTTCCACCAGGCCCACATCGCAGGCACGACTCTCCATGCCACCAACGGACGCGACAACCTCGTCGGAGTCCCCATCACAGTGCCCATGGTCCGCGCAGACGGTTCCGAGGTGTCGGTGCACATCGAAGTTCGGGCCGAGCGACTCAACGACGACCAGCGAGTCTTCGTCGCTCGGTTCCGACCTGCCTGAGATGAAGACCACCCTGAGCCCAGGGAAGTGGCGCGAATGACCTGTGGAGACCGTCCAGCAATGAGTGCGTCGAACCGCCGCCTGTCGGACATCCGATCTGCTGATGAGCGTGCGTCAGTGAGAGCGGCAGCCCAGGCGAAGGAGTGACGACCCCCACACCGTCGAATCCGCCGCCTCTAGATGGGTACGGACAGTTCAAGTCGCGCTGCAGACATGGCTGTCGTACGGCTAGGGCCGGGTGGTCAGAAGAGCGGGCACCCGGCCCCCATGGGGACAGGACCACCTTCAGTCAGTGTTGGGGAGCATGCGGGTGCGGGCGATGTCGCTCGCGACAGCCACCAGCTTGCGGTTGGTCTGACTGGAGATCCGTCGCAGGTAGTCGAATGCCTGGTCCGCAGAGACGTCGAGCTTCTCCATCAAAATGCCCTCGGCCCGCCCGATCACCAGACGACTGACGATCGCCATCCCCAGCTGGTCGATCTCCCGCTCCGCAGACATCGACAGGGCCAGGTGCCCGGCCAGGGTCTGGGCGACGGCGACGTCGTCCACGTTGAACTGCTGGCCATCGACGGCGTACAGGCTCAGCGCGCCATATGAGTCCGCCTCCGTGAAGACGAGCAGCGACATCATCGAACTTGCGCCGAACTCGTGGAGCACCCTCGGCGCCCACACCGGCCATCGCTCCTCGGTCGCCAGGTCGACAACGACCATCGTGTCCTGGTCCTTGCGGACGCTCAGGCACGGCCCTTCGCCCAACTCGTACTGAAGCTCGTTGGCGCGACTGACGAAGTCGTCGCTGCTCACACGCGTGAGCAGACCGCCCTTCTCATTGATGGTGATGCCGGCATGTGAACACCTGGCGACCAGACTCACGGCCGCGTGCACGGCAAGCCTCAGACGCGAGTCCTCATCGGGCGCCGACCGCAACACTCGAGCCAGCTGCTCGAACTCACTCATCCGCCGATTCGCTTCACTCACGGGGTCAGTATGGAGTCAGGCGCACCACGCCGCTATGCCGCTGTCCGAAAGCGTGGCGAGCGCCTCCACCGCAATGAGTGCGTCTTACCGCCGCCAGCGGCTCGTCAAGAAATCAGGGAGGCGGCGCACAGCTAGGGCAGTAATCGGTGGCATTCCGCCACCTCACCCAACCAGCGCGTCTGGCATCGCTGCGCTGAGCGGTTCCCGACTCGCCGGGGCGACGGGCTGTGCGTGGCTCAGGGTCCTCCCGCCAAATGCGCCCGCAGGAGTCGCAGACAAGCAGAACCCGAGTCACGATGCTCACAGCAACAATGTTGGCTTATATCGAACGGGGATGCGACGCAATCTTGCGTCATTGCGCCGCCTGTCGGGGAACGCCCGCAGAGTCCGCTCATCGCTATGGGCGGGCACACACAACTTCCCCTCCCCACGGTCACGAAGTCGGGTGCGAGATCAGGCTGTCTCCAGTCTCCGACTCCTCAAGCCAGGAGAAGGCCGAGGAGACCGCTCGCTCTTCGGTGTCGAGGATGCGGAAGGCTGTGCGCACGAGCGAGTAGAACTGGTTAACCCACGCGGTCGCGAGCTGGACGTTGCCACCCAGGCTGAGCGAGAGGCTCGGTATGAGGTGTAGGCCGTGAAGGACGTTGAGGCAACGTTCCATCGCGTGAGTCTCGATAGACCACCACTCGGAGTGCGCCACGCCGCTGGCTTGTGAGTACGCCTGTCGGTAGAAGTCCAAGAGACCTGTCTCGTCGGCCATGCTGCGAATGGACTTGCCCTGCGCGAATGTGTCTCGGGTGTCGACGACCCTGTAATCGATTATGCCGTCGTTGTGGCTGAGTCGTTCGAACTCGTCCATGGCTTCTTGATATCCGGGCGTGCGTGCTTCTGCCGGCACCTCATCCGCGATGCGGGCGTAGAGCTTAGCCTTGCCTGCGCCGTACTCCTGGAACTCGCGGTAGATGGCTGGATCCTGCTGCGCCATCCAGTGCAGGTAGATCTTCGTTTCCACCAGCATGCGCACGATGTGGGCGCCGTGCTCCATGCACCACAGATCGGGCGCTGTAAGCACCGCGATGAGATCCCGTCCGGCCCGCGACACCAGGCCCGAAACGACCTCCTGACGCTCCTTGTCGTGCAACCGGGCGGGCGCCGTCTCCAGAGCTTCGACAAAGCTGGACAACAGGTCCATGGTGAGTTGTCGTAGGTGCGCACCATCGGGCGGAGCGGGGGTTGCGCCGGCGCCGACGTCGTCCACCACCGCGGGTCGGTCGTCCCGCGCGTCCGGCTCCGAGTCGGGGTCGGGGCTTGCTTGCGGCGGTGCAGTGGCCACCGCGGCTTCGGACTCGGCCACGTGAGTCTCGTTCCACGCCGAGCCATCACTTGCTGGCGTGGGAGTGGTCTCGCTCTCCGCTTCCCTCTTGCGAACGCACTGGGACGTCATCGAGTTAGCTCCCCAGAACACACGCGCCCACCTGATCGATTCGTCGAAGTAGTTCGGGTCCTCGACCGTCAGCATCCCCTTATGTGCTCCCCACTGCGAGCGAATGACCGTGTCCGCCTGGGACCTGGACTCTGCTTCGTCGGGGTAGGTCTTCAGGAGGTCGATGGTCTGCTGGTCTGATGAGAATGTGCCGGACTGAACCGTGCTCCAGGTGCGGAAGCACTTCATCAGCGCCTCGCGGTGGCCGTCGCTGAGCGCTTCGAGAAGCGCCCGGCGCACGAGTTCGATGTCGGCCTGCTCGGGCACGTGCACCTCGACATCCCCAGTCAGCCATGGGACCGGCATGTACGGGTAGGAAGTGAGCACACCGCGCACACCGGCAGAGAGCAGACCGTGATCATCTGCTTGCTCCGACACCACCGCTGCTGCGCTCGGAATCTTGATGGCGAGGCGCGCGAGGTTGGTCAGTCGACCGTCAAGCGACTCGGCCACGAACGCGGTCTCATCGTGCTCGGACAGTGCGTCCTGAACTGCCTTCTGCCATGCGACGAAGTTGCGGATCGCGCCGTTGCCTTGCTCGGCGAGCACGAGGGCCGGCCACAGCAAGTCGGGGAGGTCGTCCTTGAACCAGTCTCCGATGACAAGGACGCCGGTCGCCGCGAGTGGCGGCGTGAAGACCCGGCGCCGGTGAACATGTCCGGCCATAGGCCCGTTGTGCTGGTTCGGCTGCGGCATCTGCATGAACGCAACCTAGGAGAGGGCACCGACAATGGCGCCTGCTCTCAAGTTTGCGATGCGCTCAGTCTCGGTCCGGACCTGACGGTGCATCGTTCTGCTGAAGCGAGGCGGTTCCGGGCTCCGCCTTTGCACCCACGGTGCGGATCTAGCCGCGGAAGTGCGTCAATCCACCTCGAATATGGGCTCCGCTCCGACAGTCTTGTCCTCGCGCTCGCACCTAACTCTTGACCGCAGCTCGCACGATGGGCTGCCCAACTCAGGAGTCAGAATGTCCATTCCCACCCAGATGAGCCTGGTCGGCTTCGTCGCGTCAGCGCCGGAGCTCCACTTCACCAAGCAGGGCGCCGAGTGCTGCCAGCTGCGCGTCGGCGTCGAGCAGTGGCGCAAGGAGGTCGACGGGAGCTTCACCAAACTCGACCCGACTTTCCACGACATGGTCGCGTTCGAGAGCACGGCCCGCGAGACCTACGCGCGGTTCCGCAAGGGCGACTCGTTCGTCGCTGGCGGCTACATCCACGAGTACGAGGTCGAGAGCCGCGACGGCGCCAGCGTGATCAAGGAAGAGTTCGTCGCCAGGAAGATCGGCCACAACGTCAACAAGACCGACTACGTGGTCCAGCGTGGACGGCACGCCGCCCCGGAACGGCCGCTCTCACCGGTGCCCGAGCCTCCGCCCATCGCGATCTGAGCGGCCGTCGGTCATGGGCATGTACGACGAGCCCGACGACGACTACCGCGGTGTCACCGACCTTCTCGAGCGTCCACCGGAGTCACTGAACTGGAACCTCCTCGGCTCCGAGGACGCCGACCGCGAGTGGCATGACCTGGACGCCTGGGTGACCTGGCTGAAGGTCACCTTCGGGCTGCCGCCGTCGATCGTCCCGCCGTACTGGCACCGCCACGACGAGCTCGTCTGGGAGCTCTCCGCCCTGCACACCCACTGGCTCAGCTGCTACCACGAGACCGCGAGCCCGTCGGCACCGATCGCGTGGATGCGTGACTTCGCCGAGGCCCGACACCGGCTGCGGGACTGGGTCGCGATCTGCGGCACCCGCCTCGACCGCGATCGCCCGACCCGCCAGACGGTCTGGCCCGGCGAGAAGGGCGTGGAACTCGGCGGCGAGATCTCCATCACCGACCGCCGGCGCGACTTCGAGGAGGTCGTCCGCGCCGACGTGTGCAGGCGCGGAGCCGCCGAGGCCGTGGCCAGGCGGTCCGTGCTCGGCTGAGCCAGATCCGCCTCATGGGCGCCGCCGCGCACCTTCATTCCACAGCCTTCGCGACCTCCAGCGACCCGCCTCGACGAACTGGCGACGGTGGCATTCCACCCACGAAAGGAGTCGATCGTGCTTCTCCCCCACGCACAGACGGTGGCGCAAGCGCGTTCCTACCTCGCTGCGCTCGCCGATCAGGCCTCGACGATCGACGCCTCGTCGGCATACGAGCGCGTCCTCATCGAGCTCGATCGAATCCACGCGGACGAATGCCCATCGGCCGACACCGAGGGGCTGACTGAGGACCGCGCCGTTCTGCTGGCCGTAGCCACGTCGGCGCTGGAAGAGCTAGAGCAATACGGCATCGACCCGCTCACAGTCGAGCTCATCATCGCGATGCTCGATGACGCATACGCCTTGGACGGCACCTGATGTACGGGGAGACCGGCGCGGCGATGCGCGCAGAGTTCGCGGCCCTTCTGCGGCAGCACCGCATCCAGCAACGGCTGGTAGGCACGACAGCCGAGGAGCGCGAGGAACTCGGTGGTCTGATCCGGACCTACCGCCAAAGTGTCATCGTCTGGCTCGGCCAGGCCATGCGCGCCGCAAGCCCATTGGCGTTCTCCAACATGCCGCCGGCACAGCCGAATCCGTTCCGGGCAGTCGGCTCACGCGGCTCCCACCTGACTGCAGCCAGCGAACTGGCCCGGGCGATCGACATCGCAAGACAGCAGTCGAGCGCGCGCCCCGCGTCGACGGATGCGCTGGCTAAGCCCAACGCCAACCCGATGGTGGACCGATGGCGCCTCGCCGCCCGCGCAGCGGCCCTCGCCGAACACGACACCAGCGAGCAGGTGTCCGCGCAGATGACCGCGCCCCAGGCTCAGGCTCTCGTCGGCGACGTCGCCGCGCTGACCCAAGCACTGGTCGTCCTCGACCAGCGGTACAAGAACACACCCGGTTGGGAGCCGCTCGCCCAGAGCGCTCGTCTCGGCTGGGCATCGCTGGCTGCGGCCCTCGACGTGAACCTCGGCCAACCTGACTACACGGTCGATCACCTCGGCTGGCGACCGCAGACGAAGGTACTCACCGGCCCGGTGCGTCCAGGGATCCTCGGCGTACTGCAGGCGCAGCACAACCTCGTGATCCGGATGAAGCCCGTGCCCAACGCGACCAACCTTCGCCTGATCGTGGACTCCCAACGCCTCGTCTCCGCGCACCTCGCGCCGTACGCCGCCCGCATCGACGAACGTCTCGCCGAGCGATGGGCCGAACGCGCCGACACCTACTCCGTCGTGCAGAAGGAGTTGCGTGAGATCGGCGGACTTCTCGGAAAGGGCGGACTGGCCGTGGCCGAAGGCGCGAATGCCGTTGCCCGGCTGAAAGCCCTCCCCAAGGACACGATCGTCGAGCCACGCGTGCTCTCCGGGTTCCAGTTGCTCTTCAGCCGACTCGACGACCGCATCGCCGACGTCATCGAAGACGGCGTCGCGCACGGCGCCTTCTTCAAGCGCGTGACGCTCCCGCGCCTCGTGGGCGGCGGCGGGCAACTGGTCCGCCCAGTCCGCGAACGCTTCGTGCCGGTCACCTCAGCGACCGACCTCGCGCTCGTGAAGACCGTCCGCGAGCGAGTGCGCCCCAAGGACGAACCGCCCATGGCCACCCCCGGACCGACGCGGGTTGACCTGCACTCCGCGCTCATCCACCGCCCGACCACAGGAGGGGCCGTCGATGTCCCGAACATCTGACCCCCGCCCCATCGGCGGCGCCCTCGCACCTAGGCAATACGCCGACCGGAGGAGAGCAACATGAACATGCCAGAAGGTGTCATCTCGATGGTGCGAGACCCGTTCCTGAACACTGAGGAGGCGTGCGGCTACCTCGGCGTTCCCAAGGCAACGCTGCTGACGTGGCGGGTTCGCCGGCCTGGCTACGGCCCGCTCGCTGTGAAGGCCGGTGGTCGGCTCAAGTACCGCCTCTCGGAGCTTGACCGATGGCTGAGTGCCCATGAGGAGTCCTTCTCGGAGGACCCGGACAGCGACGAAGACCCTTCTCGCGAGGTTGTCCGTACCCGCCGCCGCACCAGTCGCGTGCGAGGTGCTGCTCTCGGTCCGACCGGCCCGCGATAGCTCAACTGCCGGACGAAGGAGAGAAGAATTGGCCAGACAACGGCTGATGGTCGGCACCTACGGCGAGATCAGCTGCTTCCGGTTGAAGAGCGGGTCGTGGCAGGCGCGCGCCCGCTACTGCGACGTCGATGGTGTCGTACGGCAATACCGCAAGAACGGTGAGACCAAGACCAAGGCGAGGGCCAACCTCAAGGCGTTCTTCGTCGAGCACACCGGCACCTTCGGTGACGGCGCGCTTACGCCCGACGACACCGTCCAAGACCTCCTCGACCTCTGGTTCAAGAAGATGGACCAGGCGGACGGAGGACCACGCGCGGAGACTCTGGGGTACTACCGCTCCCACGTCCGCTGGATCCTCGACCCCGACAAGACGGAGCACCCGCTCGGCGCTTACCAACTCAGGCACGTGCGACCGGTGATCATCCAGGCAGCGCTCGACAGCGCCGGCGTCTCAGCAGACATGCGGAAGAAGATTCGCAGCGTCCTGATCCGGGCGTTCAACCTCGCGGTCTTCCACGAGGCGATCAACGGCAATCCCGCTAGCGCCGTCCCTTCGGTTCCGGTGCCTCGAAACAAGAAGAAGCCCGTGTCCGTGGAGGACCTGGACGATGTACGCGCCGCGATCCGTGAATGGGCCAACGCCGAGAAGCGCAACGGACCGAAGAGCGTCGATCTGCCCGACATCGTCGAGATGCTCATCGCCACCGGCATGCGGATCGGCGAACTGCTCGCCCTTCGCTGGTCCGACATCGAGCTGACGCCGCCGCCCGAACGGCGGGACGACAACGGGTGGTTCCCGTGGCTGATGGTGAACGGCCAGATCACCTCGAAAGGCAGGCGGGTCGACTACGGCAAGACCCACGCCGCGATCCGCCCCATCGCGCTCCCGGACTGGGCTGCGGCGCTGCTACGCCGACGCAAGGTTGCCCAGACACCCAACGCCCTCGACGCAGTGTTCATCACCCGCAACGGCACCTGGCACTTCCCCACCAACGTCCAGGGCCGGCTGTGGCATATCCGCCAGCTCGCCGACTATGCAGACCTCGCCGCTCTCCAGGATGTCTCACCCCACTCGTTCCGCCGAACCGTGGCAACCGAGATCGACGAGGTCTACGACGCCGAGGCCGCCATGAACCAGCTCGGCCACACGTCCAAGGCGGTCACCGAGCGGCACTACATCAATCGACGGCTCGTCGTGCCCGACTACCGGGCCGCCACCGACCGCCTTGCTCCCGGCCCCGAGACGAGCGATGGGCCGACTCCCGGGCCCTGAGAAGCCTTCGGCGGTCCCGAATGGCCTCCCGGTCCGTGGGCGCTCTCTGAGCCGTCTACGGGGTGTTCTGCGCGCCCTCAGGCCATCACGACGGCCGTCCCGATAGGGCGACAAGGCGTCACAAGCCGAGCCCGAGAACTCAAAGTGAGCCCAAAGTGAGCCTTAAGGCCCGTTCTCGGGACTCCCGCCCGAGAGCCCAGATCACATCACCGCAGGTCAGAGCCGATTTTCGTCAGCAAAGCGACGCATTCGACGTGGTGCGTCATCGGGAAGAGGTCGAAGGCCCGGATCGCGGTGAGCGCGTAGCCGTGCTCGGCGAAGATCGCGACGTCGCGCCCGAGTGCGGCGGGGTCGCAGGCGACGTACGCCACCGCGCGGGGCCGGCGGTCGACGACCTGCTCCACCACGGCACGCTTGGCACCCTCCCGCGGCGGGTCCAGGACGACGAGGTCGAAGGGCTCGTCGAGGCCGCCCTTCAGGACACGGTCGGTGGGACCGCACTCGACGGCCGCCCCCTCGAGCGCGGCCAGGTTGGCGCGGGCGTGCTGGCAGGCGGTGCGGTCCGCCTCGACGGCCACGACGCGCACTCCGGTCGCCTCGCCCACGAACCGGGCGAAGAGCCCGACCCCGGCGTAGAGGTCGAGCGCCCGCTCGCCCGGCCGCGGGTCGAGGAGGTCCAGCACGGTCTCGACCAGCACGCGGGGCGCCTCGGGGTGGACCTGCCAGAAGCCGTCGGCCGCGACGCCGAACGTGTGGGTCTGCCCGCCGGCCGTCACGGTGTGCTCGTCCAGGCCTCCCGAGCCCGGCGCGCCGTCCTCGACCACCTCGGCGCGGTGCGGCCGGGCGTCCTCGGTCGCGATCAGGCAGTCGTCGAGCGGGACCAGGTGGTGCGAGCGATGGGCCCGCATGGCCGGACGGCCGTCGGGCAGCGCCGCGTAGCGCTGGCGCGTGCGCCACCGCAGGCCGTCGTCGGGACGGCCCTCCACCGGGACGGCCTCGACGTGCAGCCCGGTCACCAGGTCGGAGTCGGCGGGGAGCCTGCCGAGGCGTACGAGCTGCTCGCGGACCACGGCGGTCTTGAGGTCGCGCTGGGCCGGGACGGCGACGTGCTGGAAGTCGCAGCCGCCGCACAGGCCGGGACCGGCCACCGGGCACGGTGCGTCCACCCGGTCGGGCGAGGGGGCCAGCACCGAGACCGCGTCACCGCGCCAGAACCGGTCGCCGTCGGTGCCCTCGGTGATCTCCACCACGACGCGCTCGCCGGGGAGGGCGTGGCGCACGAACACCACGCGGGACTCGGGCTCGGGCAGGCGGGCGACGCAGTGGCCGCCGTGGGCCACCGGACCGACCTCGGTCTCGAAGCGCTCCCCCACGCGCGAGCGACCGCGGACCTTGCGGGGCCGAGCCGTACGCCGGCTCACAGGTCCTCGATCTGCCGTTCGGACTTGCGCGAGGCGACGCGTCCGCGACGCAGGTCGCCGGCGTGCACACGCACCTCGTCGCGCTTCTCGCGCTCCTGGGCCACCTGCGAGGAGCGCAGCTGGTAGGGCACCGAGATCACCATGACGCCCGGCGTGAAGAGCAGGCGCCCCTTCAGCCGGAGGGCCGTCTGGTTGTGGAGCAGCTGCTCCCACCAGCGGCCGACGACGTACTCCGGGATGTAGACGGCGACGACGCCGCGCGGGCTCGCCCGGCGGATCTCCTGGGTGTATTCCACGACCGGGCGCACGACCTCGCGGTAGGGCGAGTGGAGCACCTTGAGCGGGATGTCGAGGTGGCGCTCGTCCCACTCCTCCATCAGCCGGGTGGTGGCCTTCATGTCGATGCTGACGTAGATCGCCTCGAGGACGTTGGGCCGGGTGGCGCGGGCGAAGGCGAGGGCGCGCAGCGTGGGCTTGTGCAGCTTGGACGCCAGCACGATGGCGTGCACCCGCGTCGGCATGATCTTGTCCTGCTCGTCGGCCGCGAGCTCGAGCTCGACGCGGGCGTAGTGCCGGCCGATCGCCTTCATCAGGAGGAAGAAGAAGCCCATCGCCAGGATGGTGATCCACGCGCCGGCGAGGAACTTGGTCAGCAGCACGATGACCAGCACCACGGCGGTCATGCCCAGGCCGAAGGTGTTGATCGCACGCGAGCGCATCATCCGGCGTCGCACGGCCGGGTCGGTCTCGGTCCTGAGGTGCCGCGTCCAGTGGCGGATCATGCCGAGCTGGCTGAGGTTGAAGGAGACGAAGACGCCGACGATGTAGAGCTGGATGAGCTTGGTGGTCTCGGCGTCGAAGACCCAGATCAGCAGGATCGACATGGCGGCCAGGAAGACGATGCCGTTGCTGTAGGCCAGCCGGTCCCCGCGCGAGCCCAGGGACCGCGGCGCCAGCCCGTCCTGGGCGAGGATCGAGCCCAGCACCGGGAAGCCGTTGAAGGCGGTGTTGGCCGCGAGCACGAGGATGATGCCGGTGACGGTGAGCACGAAGTAGAAGCCCGGCGGGAAGTGGTCGAACACGCCGGCCGCGATCTGGGCGATCACCGGGTGCTGCTCGTAGCCGTCGGGCAGCACCGCGCCCGATGCCGTACGCAGCCGGTCGAGCTCGTGGGGGTCGACGTAGCGGATCGCCATCTGCTTGGCGAGCACGATCACGCTCATCATCATCGTGATGGCGATCAGCCCGAGGAGCAGCAGCGTGCTGGCCGCGTTGCGGCTCTTGGGCTTGCGGAAGGCGGGTACGCCGTTGCTGATGGCCTCGACGCCGGTCAGCGCGGCACACCCGGACGAGAAGGCGCGCGCCAGCAGGAACATGAGCCCGACCTGGGTGAGCGGCTCCTCCCACCCGACCTGCGGCTCGATGACCAGGTGCGCGCTCTCGGCCTCGGGGAGGTCGCCGGTGAGCAGGCGCAGCAGGCCGTAGGCGCACATGCCGAGGATGGCGGCCATGAAGAGGTAGGTGGGGACGGCGAAGAACGCACCCGACTCGCGCACCCCGCGCAGGTTCATCGCGGTCAGCACGACCACCGCGATGACCGCGACCGTGGCCTCGTGGCCGATCAGGCCGTTGACGGCGCCGGCGGCGTACTGCGCGGCCGACGAGATCGACACCGCGACCGTCAGCACGTAGTCGACCAGCAGCGCGCTGGCGACGGTGACGCCGGCGTTGCGCCCGAGGTTGACGGTGGCCACCTCGTAGTCGCCGCCGCCCGACGGGTAGGCGTGGACGGTCTGGCGGTAGCTCGCGACCACGGTGAGCATCACCAGGGCGACGACGAGCCCGATCTTCCACGACCAGACATAGGTGGACGTGCCGGCCACCGCGAGCATGATGAAGATCTCGTCGGGCGTGTAGGCCACCGACGACAGGGCGTCGCTGGCGAACACCGGCAGGGCGATCCGCTTGGGCAGGAGGGTCTCCCCCAGCTGGCTGCTGCGCAGCTTGCGACCCAGGAGGATCCGCTTGGACACGTCGCCGACACTCACGGCCGCGAGCCTAGACCCGCGCACGCTCATCACCGCGCTGGGATACGGTTCTGGCGTGCATGTCGTGATCATGGGTTGTGGCCGCGTCGGTTCGACGCTCGCCAACAGCCTCGAGGACCGCAACCACACGGTGTCCGTCATCGACAGCGAGCCCGACGCCTTCCGCCGTCTGGGGCCTGAGTTCAACGGCGACAAGATCACCGGCTACGGGTTCGACCAGCAGGTGCTGGAGAAGGCCGGCATCCGCCGGGCGGACGCCTTCGCGGCCGTCTCGAGCGGTGACAACTCCAACATCATCGCCGCGCGGGTCGCTCGGGAGGCCTTCGGCATCCAGCAGGTCGTAGCCCGCATCTACGACCCGGGCCGCGCCGAGGTCTACCAGCGCCTCGGCATCACGACGGTCGCGACGGTGAAGTGGACCGCCGACCAGATCCTGCGTCGGATCCTCCCGGCCGGCGCGGAGCCCGACTTCCGCGACCCCTCGGGCACCATCCGGGTCGACCACATCCAGGTCCCGGAGGAGTGGATCGGCAACCGCACCGTCGAGTTCCAGATGCAGTCGCGCACCCGGATCGCGTGGATCGACCGTCTCGGCGAGGGCATGCTCCCGACCCGGGAGTCGGTCCTGCAGGAGGGCGACATGTTGCACCTCGTCATGCGCGAGGAGCACGCCGCCCACGCCTACGCCGTGCTCGAAGCCGGCCCCGAAGACGACTGACCGACCCAGACCAGGAGCAGTGCACACATGCGCGTCGCCATCGCCGGAGCCGGAGCCGTGGGTCGCTCGATCGCCCGGGAGCTGATCGAGAACGGCCACCAGGTCCTGCTCATCGACAAGAACCCCTCCTCGATCCGCCCCGAGCGGGTCCCCAACGCGGAGTGGCTGCTGGCCGACTCGTGCGAGCTGTCCTCCCTCTCGGAGGCACAGCTCGGCAAGTGCGACGTGGTGATCGCCGCGACGGGCGACGACAAGGCCAACCTGGTGACCTCGCTGCTGGCCAAGACCGAGTTCGGCGTGCCCCGCACGGTGGGCCGGGTCAACCACCCCAACAACGAGTGGCTCTTCACCGAGGCCTGGGGCGTCGACGTCAACGTCTCCACCCCGCGCATCATGTCCGCGCTCGTCGAGGAGGCCGTCTCGATCGGCGACCTCGTGCGGCTCTTCACCTTCCGTCAGGGCAACGCCAACCTGGTCGAGCTGACCCTGTCGGCGGACTCGCCCTTCGTGGGCACCCCGAGCGGGCTCGTGCCGTTCCCGGACAACTGCGCCCTCGTGACGATCCTGCGTGACGGGCAGGTCTACACCCCCGACGCCGAGCAGCCCCTCGAGTCGGGTGACGAGCTGCTGTTCGTGGTGCCGGCCGAGGTCGAGACCGCGCTCGAGCGGCTGCTCTCCCCCGGCAGCCACCCGGGCTGAGCGTCGTACGGCGTCGGGCTCGGGCGGCCGCCGGCGTCGCGCCGGCGTCACACCCAAGTCGCCAACTCGTGAGTTGGTCAGCCAACCCGTCAGTTGGTGGGTTGGGTCGGGTGTTGCGGCCGGATCCCGCACCCAAGTCGCCAACTCGTGAGTTGGTTAGCCAACCCGTGAGTTGGCGCGGGGTCGACCCCGACGTACGCCGCCCGCGACGGGCCAGCGTCGGCCAGCGCTCAGGCGGCCGTGGCGTCGGGCGCGACCGGCGTACGGTTGCGCGACAGCAGCCAGACCATCGATCCGAGAGCGGCCAGCTGGAGCGGCCAGCCCAGCACGATCTTGAGCACGCCCAGGGCGGCGACGGCGGCATCGGGGTCCATCGACCCGGACGAGCCCGCGAGCCAGATCGGCGCCTGGACGGCCACCCGCACGAGGCAGGGAGCGACCAGCAGCCAGGTGAGGCGGCTGCAGAGCTTCACGATCTGCCGGTCGGAGTGCCAGGCCGTGGGGTCGCCGGTGATGCTGCCGACCATGAAGCCCACGAGCGGCCAGCCGATGAGGCAGGTGAACGCGAGCACGACGGCGTAGCCGCCGTTGTAGAGCAGGCCGGGCAGGAAGTAGGCGAGCGCTTGGTCCTGCTCCGAGCCGCCGGCGGCGGCGGATCGGTGGACGAAGTACCAGCCGAGGCCGATCCCGAAGAGCGCGTTGACGACGAACTGCACGGTCGAGCGCTGCACCAGGCGGACGGCGAGCAGCACGAGTGCGGCACCGATGCTGACCATCAGCGCGAGGTTGAGGTCGCGCTGGGTCAACCACGTCGCGGTGAACAGGATCGTCGGCACCGCGGCCTCGGCCATGCCGCGCCGTCCACCGAGCGCCTTGGAGAGCTGCTGGCGCACCACGGCCTCGACGGTGTCGGCCTCCACCCGGGAGTCGGCCCGAGGCTCGACCCCGGACTCGGACTCGGACTCGACCTCGTCGGATCCCACCTGCTCGGGACCCGGGGTCGGCGTCGCACCGGTCACGGGCGCAGCTCGTAGCGTGGGTTGAACATGATCGGGACGTCGCCCTGACGGCCGATGCAGCCCGTCACGGTCAACGACCGGCCGGGGTCCACCCCGGCGATCCGGCGGCGTCCGAGCCACACCACCGTGATCACGCCGGAGCCGTCGTCGAGCTCGGCCTCGAGAGCCGGGACGCCACCGCGCGGGCGCAGCGTCACCGTGCGGAGCACACCGTTGACGGTGACGTGCTCACGCTCGGGGGCGTCGGCGATCGCCACGGCCTCGTCCCTCGTCTGCGACAGGCGCAGGTCGCGCTGGTGCGCCTCGGAGCTGTCGGCCCACTTGGACAGCGCCTGGCGCAGTCGACTCTTCTCGCCCACGACTCACCTCACTCGGCGGGCGTCTTCGGGCAGCCGGACGGGCAGCGGCTCGCCCACGGGCATCGCCTGCTCACCGCGGCGTACGACGACCTGCGCGAGCGCGTCCTCCCACTCCGAGGTGTTGTCGGGGTCGAGCGCGGGGCGCCCCAGGAGGGAGGCGCGCAGCATCCAGCGGTCACCGTTGATGCCGATGATCCTGGAGGGCTGGGTCGTCTCGGTGCCGTCGGGACGCTTGACGGGCATCTGGCACACCAGCTCGGTGCCCCAGCGGCCCTCGCGCTCGGTGGCCTGGCCGCCACGCCTGACCATGTCCTCGGCGATCTGCGGCCGCACGGTGCTCCAGAGGTCGCCGTGGCGGGGGGCCGCGAAGGCCTGGAACTCGCAGGCGCCGTCGGAGCCGGCGAGCATCACGGCTCGCACCTGGCCGCTCTGCTCGTCGACCTGGAGCCGCAGCTCGCGGTCCGCGATCGCGGGCACGAGCACCGAGCCCAGGTCGGCGCGGTCGATGCCGTCGCCCTCCACCTGGGCGACGTCGAACGGTCCGGAGGCCGTCGCGTCGGCGGCGGCGGCAACCTCGGCTGCCTCGCCGGCGGTGTCGGTGGCCTCGCCTGCCTTGCGGCGGAACTTCACGTCAGCACTCCTTGTCGTGTGGACCGGGACCCGGACCGGCTCACGGGCGCGAACCGGTCCCAGTAGAACCGTAGCCCCCGGCGCCGCGCGAGGAGCCGGGCAGCACCCCCACCTCGACGAAACGGGCGCGCTCGAAGCGCTGGACGACGAGCTGGGCGATCCGGTCGCCGCGCGCCAGGGTCACCGTCTCCACGGGGTCGTGGTTGATCAGCAGCACCTTGATCTCCCCGCGGTAGCCCGCGTCGACCGTGCCGGGCGTGTTGACGATCGACAGCCCGTGGCGCGCCGCGAGGCCGGACCGCGGGTGCACCAGCGCGACGTAGCCGTCGGGCAGGGCGATCGACAGGCCCGTCGGGACGAGGGCCCGCTCACCGGGAGCGAGGGTCACGTCCACCGTGGTCTGCAGGTCGGCCCCGGCGTCGCCGGGGTGGGCGTACGACGGGAGCGGCAGGTCGGGGTCGAGGCGGACGACGGCGATCTCCAGGTCGTGCGGCAGGTCGTGCGGCAGGTCGGGGGTCGCGTCACGGTCGCGGGGATGAGCGAGGGGATGATCGGGCACGAGGACTGAATCTATAGGCTTTGCGCCGTGGACTACGCCGAACGCCTCACCGTGCCGCTGCGCTGGTGGGTGCAGGGCACGATGCTCGTGGCCTCGGTGTGGCTGGCGGTCCTGGTGGCCACCCCCGAGGCCGAGGCCGTGGCCTGGGTCGTGACCGCCATAGCGCTGGCCATCCTGGTGGCGCTGCTGGTCGGCTACGGCCGGGCGCAGGTCGCCGTGGAGGGCCAGACCCTCCGGGCCGGACGCGCCCACATCGCGCTCGAGCACGTCGGTGACGTCACCGCACTGGACGCCGACGCCGTACGCCGTCAGGCCGGTGTCGATGCCGACGCCCGCGCCTACCTCCTGCTGCGTCCCTACCTCAAGCGCGCGGTCCGGGTGGACATCACCGACCCGGCCGATCCGACGCCCTACTGGCTGGTGAGCTGCCGGCGACCGGAGCAGGTCGTCACGGCCGTGAGGGTGGGCCGGACCGGCTCCCGCTCTGGGTAGGCTGCCCGCATGGCTTCCAAGAGCACCTCCAACAGCAAGTTCTACTCGGCGTTCTCGCTGGTGGCCGCCCTCGGCGCCGCGGCGGTCGCCAAGAAGGGGCTCAACAGCACGTGGCGGGCCGCCACGGGCAAGAACCCGCCGGCCAACCCGGCCGACCCCGACGTGGGCCTGGCCGAGGCCGTGATGTGGGCGGCGCTGAGCGGCACCCTGATCGGGGTGGCCCGGATGCTCGCCACCCGGCGCGCGGCCAACTACTACGCCAAGTCCACCGGTCACCTCCCGCCGCAGCTGCAGAAGGACGGGCAGGACGCCAAGAACGCTCCCGCGGCGACCTCCTGACCGGTCGCGTCTGCTCCTGCAACGACACAGCGCCCGCCCTCGTGAGAGGGACGGGCGCTGTGTGCGTCGTGCGCCGAGTCTCGTGGGCCGTGCCCGGAGCGCCGGTCAGATGCAGTCGCGGCAGATCAGCTTCTTCTCGTCCGCGAGCTGCGACCGGTGGTGCACCAGGAAGCAGCTCATACACGTGAACTCGTCGTCCTGCCTCGGCATGACCTCGACTGCCAGCTCCTCGTGCGAGAGGTCGGCACCCGGAAGCTCGAAGGACTCGGCCGCCTCGGTCTCGTCCTCGTCGACCTTGCCGGAGTTCTTGTCGTGTCGTCGGGCCTTGAGCTCCTCGATGCTCTCCTCGCTCTGGTCCTCCTCGGACTTGCGCGGTGCGTCGTAGTCGGTGGCCATCGATTCCCTCTCCCCATGCAGTGGTTCAGCCCGGCCGGATCGCGGCGCGGGCCTGAAACCGAGTTGTGCTCGTCGTCGGCGCCAGATTGTGCACCATGGACCGGTTCCGTGGTGAGCCGGTCCGCAACGTGTCGCCTGAACAGTGGGACACGTCTCGCTATTCCCTCGGGTGAGCTCCCGTCGCCGGGTCGCCCTCAGGCCACGAAGCCCGTCTCCCGCAGCAGCTCGACGAACGACTCCCAGCCGTCGGCCGGCGTGGCCACGACGACGGCCTCGCGCGGCCACCCCTCGAGCTCCATGGTCCCGGCCAGGACGCCGAACCGACCGCCCGCCTCCCGCAGCACGACCGCGGCCGCGGACCAGTCCCACGGCTGCGAGCCCTCCTCGACGTAGGCGTCGGCGGACCCGTCGGCGACGTGGCAGATGTCGAGCGCGCTGGACCCGATCCGGCGGATGTCGCGGACCGCGGGCAGCAGCGTGGCCAGGCACTGGGCCTGGTGGGTGCGGACCTCGGGCCGGTAGCCGAACCCGGTCATGACCAGGCGCTGGGCGACCGGCGGGCTGGGTCGGACGGCGATGGGCCGGCCGTCGCGGGTCGCACCGTGGCCGACGGCGGCGACGTACTCGACGTCGGCCCCGATGCCGACGACGGCACCGGCGACCGGGACGCCGTCCTGCTCGGCGGCGACGGAGACGGCACAGTCGCGGATGCCGTAGAGGTAGTTGACGGTGCCGTCGATCGGGTCGATGACCCAGCGGACGCCGCTCGTGCCGGGGTGGTCGTCACCTTCCTCACCGAGGATGGCGTCGTCCGGGCGCTGCTCGAGCAGCCGGCTGCGCAGCAGCTCCTCGACGGCGTGGTCGGCGCGGGTCACGACGTCGGTGGCGCTCGACTTGGTGTCGGCCACGTCGATCCCCTCCTCGCGCATCCGACGGGCCAGCACCGCACCCTCGCGGGCGACGGCGACGGCGATGTCGCGGAGGTCGGCGGGGTCGGCGCTCACGAGTCGGCTCCGCACAGGGCCGGACGGGGACCCCGCGGGTTGGGGCAGCAGCCCGCCCGGCACAGGTCGGGGCCGGCGGGCATGGACCCGACTGCCGCGCGGGTCGGCTCCTCCCCGCGCTCGGCGGCGGCCCGCTCGAGCACCAGGTCGCGGACCATGGCGACGAAGCGCGGGTCGATGCCGGCGGTCGCGGCACGCACGGCCTGGATGCCGAGCCGCCGGGCGGTCTCCATGGCCTCGGTGTCGAGGTCGTAGATGACCTCCATGTGGTCGGACACGAAGCCGATCGGCACCAGCACCACCCGGCTCACGCCGTCGGTGATGAGCTCCTCGAGGTGGTCGTTGACGTCGGGCTCCAGCCACGGGGTGGAGGGTGCACCCGAGCGCGAGCAGTAGACGAGGTCGTGCCGGTGCGCGCGCCCCGTCACCTCCTTCACGCGTCGCGCGACCTCGTCGACCGCGCTGCGGTGCTGGCGGACGTACGCCCCACCTCGCTGCGCGTGCTCGGGATCGGGCGGGCCGCTGGAGTTGGCCATCTCGGTCGGGATCGAGTGGGTGACGAAGACCAGACGGGCCGCGTCGCCGTTGTCGGGCAGCTCGCCCAGCGCCGTGAGGCAGGCGTCGACGACGGGCTCGATGAAGCCGGGGTGGTTGTAGTACTGCCGCAGCTTGTCCAGCCGCGGTGCGCCCGGGGTCGCCTCGACCGCGTCGTAGAGGTTCTCGCGGTACTGCCGGCACGAGGACCACGACGAGTACGCCGACGTCGCGAAGACCGCCGCGCGGCCCACCCCGTCGGCCTTCATCTCGGCGAGGGTGTCGGCGAGGTAGGGCTCCCAGTTGCGGTTGCCGAAGTAGATGGGCAGGTCGATGCCCTGGTCGGCGAAGTCCTTCTCCAGCGCCGCGATGAGCGCGCGGTTCTGGTCGTTGATCGGGCTGCGCCCGCCGAAGAGGAAGTAGTGCTCGCCCACCTGCTCGAGGCGCTCGCGCGGGATCCCCCGTCCGCGCGTCACGTTCTCGAGGAACGGCACCACGTCCTCGGGCTTCTCCGGCCCCCCGAAGGAGAGCACCAGGAGGGCGTCGTACGGCAGCACATCGGGGGGACCCGCGGGATTCATACCGCCAGCGTAGACAGCCCTACGATCGCGATCGTGCTCGACTCCTACCGCCGGGTGCTGGTGCGCCCGGGCGCCTTCGCCTTCAGCAGCGCCGCCCTGGTCGCCCGGCTGCCCATCTCCATGGTCGGGCTCGGCATCGTGCTGCTCGTCGAGCAGCGGACCGGCTCCTACGGACTGGCCGGCACCGTCTCGGCGGTGTTCGTCCTGGCGGAGGCCGCGTTCGCGGTGGTGCACGGCCGGTGGGTCGACCACTACGGGCAGTCGCGGGTGCTGCCGATCGCCATCTCGGTGTTCGGCGCCGGCCTGGCCCTGATGATGCTGGCGGTCGAGCAGGACTGGCCGCGGGCGCTGACGTACGTCTTCGCCGCCGTCTCCGGCGCCGCGCTCCCCCAGGTCGGCGCGAGCGTCCGGACGCGCTGGTCCCACCTGCTCGACGAGCCGGGCGAGGTGCAGACCGCCTTCGCCCTCGAGGCCGTCCTCGACGAGGTCGTGTTCGTCGTGGGACCGGTGCTCGTCACGCTCCTGGCGACCAGCTGGCACCCGGTCGCCGGCCTCGCCTTCGCGATCGTGAGCGGGGTGGTCGGGACGTTCGCGTTCGCCGCCCAGCGCCGCACCGAGCCCCCGGCCGGTCGCACCTCGACCCAGTCGGTCCGCTCCCCCATGCCCTGGCGACTCGTCCTGCCCCTGGCCGTCGTGTGCCTCACCCTCGGGGCCCTCTTCGGCGCCGCGGAGGTGACCACGGTTGCGTTCGCGGAGGAGCAGGGCATGCGATGGGTCGCGGGCTGGCTGCTGGCGGCGTGGTCCTTCGGGAGCCTCGTGGCCGGGCTGGTCACTGGAGCCGTCGCCTGGCGCAGCGGACCCGACGTGCGCCTGCGCTGGGGCTCCGCCGCGATGGCGCTGGCGATGGTGCCGCTGATGTTCATCCAGTCGGTGCCGCTGATGGCGGTGGTGCTGCTCGTGGGCGGGTTCGCGATCGCGCCCACCATGATCGGGGCGATGACGATGGTGGAGCAGGGTGTGCCGTCGAGCCGCCTCACCGAGGGGATGGCGATCCTGCACACCGGGATCGTCGCCGGCGTGGCTCCCGGGGCGAGCATCGCGGGCTTCGTCGTGGACCACAGCGGGGCGTCCTCCGCCTACGCCGTGGCGCTGGTCGGTGGGCTCTTGGGGGCGCTCGCGGCCCAGACCGCCCGCCGATCCCCTACCGTGCGGGCATGAGCACGTCGGTCCAGCCGCTCCCCGACTGTCACTGGCGCAACTGGTCCGGCCTCGAGGAGGCCACCGCCCGACAGGTGGAGAGCCCGGCGTCGGTCGGCGAGGTCGTCGACGTCGTACGACGGGCGCGCACAGCGGGCACGACCGTGAAGATGACCGGCACCGATCACTCGTTCACCGCGATCGCCGCGCCGGAGCACACGCTGCTGCGGCCCGAGGCCCTCAGCGGCATCCTCGCGGTCGACCGCGAGGCGATGACCGTCACGGCCCGCGCCGGCACGCCGCTCCACGAGCTCAACCTCGCGCTCGAGCGCCTCGGCCTGTCGCTGCACAACATGGGCGACATCGCGGAGCAGACTCTCGCCGGCGCCACCTCGACCGGCACCCACGGCACCGGCGGGACCGCCGCCGGCCTCGCGGCCCAGCTCGCCGGGCTCGAGCTGGTCACCGGCACCGGTGACGTGCTGCGGGCCTCCGCGCAGGAGAACCCCGACGTCCTCGAGGTCGCCCGGGTCGGCCTCGGCGCGCTCGGCATCCTGACCAGCCTGACCTTCCACGTCGAGCCGCTCGTCGTCATCGAGGCCCACGAGCAGCCGATGACCTGGGCCGCCGCGCTCGACTCCTACGACGAGATGGTCGCCGGGGCGCACCACGTCGACATGTACTGGTTCCCCCACACCGATCGCATGATGGTGAAGCAGAACGTCCGCACCGACCTCGAGCCGGGCGAGCAGGAGCCCCCGTCGCGGCTCGCCGCGTGGTGGGAGGACGAGCTGGTGTCCAACACCGTCTTCGGCGGCCTGTGCCGCGTCGGCTCGCGGGCGCCGGGGCTGATCCCCCGGATCAACCGCGTGGCCGGACGCGCGCTGTCCGAGCGCCGCTACAGCGACCTGGCGCACCGCGTCTTCGTGACGCCGCGCCGCGTCCGCTTCCGCGAGATGGAGTACGCCGTGCCGCGCGAGGTCGGCCTCGACGTGCTGCGCGAGTGCCGCCGGGTCATCGACGCCAGCGACTGGAGGATCGCCTTCCCGGTCGAGATCCGCACGGCGCCGGCCGACGACATCCCGTTGTCCACCTCGCACGGCCGCGACAGCTTCTACCTCGCCTTCCACGTGCCGCAGGACACCGACCACACGGCGTACTTCGGTGGCCTGGAGCCGATCCTGCGCGAGGCCGGGGGGCGCCCCCACTGGGGCAAGGTGCACACGCGCACCGCGGCCGACCTCGCGCCGGCGTACGACCGCTTCGACGACTTCCTCGCGATGCGCGAGCGGCTCGACCCGGACCGGGTCTTCGCCAACGCCCACCTCCGGCGGGTCCTGGGCGACTGAGGGTCCCGACGAGCGGTGGTCCACCCACCTTCCACGGCCACGAAGTGTGGCTCAGGCACCGCTCTCTCGGCGTGCCGGCAGGACACGCCCGCCGCACAGCGGGGCTCAGACGCTGGCCGGGCCCTTGGGCATCGGCGCCCGCCACCCGCGTACGGCGGCGAGCAGGCGCCAGCCGAGGCACACGGCAAAACCCGAGGCGGCCACCACGGCCAGCGGCAGGTCGGCACGGTCGAGGAGCACGGCGACCGCGGCGCCCGCGAGGGCCGGGGTGGCGTAGAGGACGCCCTCGAAGATCACCGGCACCCGACCGGCCAGCACGTCGCGCAGGATCCCGCCGCCGATGCCGGTGACCATGCCCAGCAGCGCGGCCGGCAGCGGGCCGAGCCCGTAGTCGACCGCCTTGAGCGCCCCGGTCACGCAGAAGAGCGCGAGGCCGAACGCGTCGAAGAGCGTGACCACCCGCTCCAGGCGCCCGACGGTCGGGTGGAAGGCGAAGGTCAGCAGCCCGGCGGCGACGGGCACGAGGAGGTAGCGCCAGTCGGCCAGTGCGGCCGGCGGGGTCGCGCCGATCAGCACGTCGCGGACGAAGCCCCCGCCGAGACCGGTCACGCCTGCGAGCACGAGGGCCGCGAAGAGGTCGAGGTTCTTGCGCACCGCCACCAGCGCACCCGTCACCGCGAACACGAAGATGCCGATCAGGTCGAGCACGACGAGGGTCGTGGCGAACTCGTTCGGTGGCACGGGCGACAGGCTAGGGCACCCGGGCGAGCGTGGCCTCGGCGCGCCGCAGGCGTAGCGGTCCGGGGGCTCCACGCTGGCGTAGGCTCGGCGGACCGGATGCCGCCGGCGCATCGACGACCACCCCAGGCAGGAGCCCCCAGGCCATGGCCCAGCTGACGTTCACCGGACGCAGCGGGGACGGCAAGCGCCTGCTGCTGGTGGACCCGTCGGGCCAGGAACACACCCTGGTGATCGACGCCCGGCTCCGTCGCGCCCTCTCGGGCGTGCCCGACAGCAACGGCCAGTTGGAGATCCCGATGGAATCAACCCTCCGCCCCCGCGACATCCAGGCGCGCATCCGTGCCGGGGAGACGCCCGAGTCCGTCGCACACGCCGCCAGCACGTCGGTGGAGAAGATCATGCCGTTCGCGGCCCCGGTCATGGCCGAGCGCGCGCACATGGCCCAGCGTGCCCAGCTCGCCTCCGTACGCCGCCGCGCCAGCGAGTCCGGCGCACGCACCCTCGGCGAGGCGGTCAGCGCACACCTCCGCTCGCACAACGTCGACCCCGGCATCGTCGAGTGGGACGCCTGGCGCCGCGAGGACGGCCGCTGGACCGTCACCGGGCTGTACGACGTCGCCGGCCGCACCGGCGCCGCGACCTTCTCCCACGACCCGCGCGGCAACTTCGTGACGGTGGACGACGACGACGCCCGCTGGCTGATCGGCGACGCCACGCCGGCCGCGTCCGAGGCGTCCGACGAGCCCGCGGCCGACGACCTGGCCGGCGCCCGTCGCCGCCGGCTGAGCGTGGCCTCCGACGACGAGCTCGCCCTCGGCGAGGACGCCATCGAGATGGTGGCCGACGAGGAGTCGGCGAGCGAGACCACGATGGAGCTGGGCGAGACGTCGCTGGGGGCCGAGCAGCCCGTCGAGGCCTACCTCGACGACACGCCCGCCGCCGGCGACGACCCCGAGCACGCGGCCGACGAGCCCGAGGACGAGGCGCCCGCCGAGCCGAGGCCCAAGCCGGCCAAGAAGCGCGGCCGTGCCTCGGTGCCGAGCTGGGACGAGATCATGTTCGGCGGCGGCAAGAACGACTGAGTGAGCGCAGCCGTCGCGACCACGAAGGCCGGCTGACCCGGTGCACCTCGTCCAGCTCAACGTCCACCCGCTCAAGTCCGGAGCCATCCGGCCCGTCCGGTGGGTGTCGGTGCTGCCGAGCGGCCTCGAGCACGACCGCTCGTGGATGGTGGTCGACCGCGACGCCCGGATGGTGTCGGCCCGCGAGGTCCACGAGCTGTTCGGCGTCGTGGCGGACACGCCCGCGACGGACCCCGCGCTCGACCGCGCCCTCCGCCTACGGGCCCCGGGTCACCCGGACCTGGTGCTCGACCACCCTGATGCGGACCGCCTGCCCGTTCGCCTGTTCTCGCTGGACCTGGAGGCCGTGCCCGCGGGTCCCGAGGCCGATGCCTGGCTGCGAGCGGTCCTCGGGCACGACGTACGCCTGGTGTGGTGCGACGATCCCAGCCGCCGCTCGCTCGAGCCTGGCGTCTCCGAGCCGGGCGACCACGCGGCGTTCCCCGACGCCTTCCCGGTGACGCTGGCCAGCCAGGCCTCGCTCGACCGGCTCAACGACTGGATCGCGGAGACGGCCGTCGAGCGGGGCGAGGAGGTCCCCGCTCCCCTCCCGATGTGCCGGTTCCGCGCCAACCTCGTCGTCGACGGCGACGTGCCCTTCGCCGAGGACGACTGGACCGACATCCGGATCGGGGAGGTCCGACTGCGCAAGGGCAAGCCCGTGGGCCGATGCGTGGTGACGACGATCGACCCGGACACCCTCGAGACCGCGAAGGAGCCGATCCGCACCCTCGCCCGGCACCGGCGCTCCCCCGACGGCGACACGCTCTTCGCCGTCCACCTGGTGCCCGTGGCCTTCGGCCGGATCCATGTGGGCGACGAGGTCATCGTCTCCTGACGGTCATCCCCGCTCCACCGGCCGCTCCGGGTCGGTGATCCAGCCGCTCCAGCTACCGGGGTAGAGGGCCGCCCGGATGCCGGCGACCTCCAGGGCGAGGAGGTCGTGCGCGGCCGTGACCCCCGAGCCGCAGTAGGCAGCGACGGAGGTGGAGGTGTCGGCGCCCACCCGGGCGTAGGTCTCCCGCAGCCGCGCCGGGGACCGGAACCGGCCGTGCTCGTCGAGGTTGTCGGTCGTCGGCACGTTCACCGCGCCGGGGATGTGCCCGGCCACGGGGTCGACCGGCTCGGTCTCCCCCGCGTAGCGCTCGGCGGCGCGCGCGTCGATCAGCACGTCGACCGCGAGCACCCCGTCGGCCTCGACGACCGGCATGCACGGGGTGTCGGAGAGCGTGAAGTCCCCGCTCGGCACCTCGGGCTCCCCCGCCTCGGCCGGGTGCCCGTCCTGCAGCCAGGCGGTCCAGCCGCCGTCGAGCACGCGTACGTCGTCGTGGCCGTGGTGCCGCAGCAGCCACCACGCCCGCGCGGCGGCGCGGCCCTGCCAGTCGTCGTAGACGACCACGGGTCGGCCCGCGCGGACGCCGGCACGGCGCATGGCGGCCTCGAAGCGCACCGGGTCGGGCAGCGGGTGCCGCCCGCCCTCGCCCGAGGGGTCGGCGAGGTCCTCGTCGAGGTCGACGTACGCCGCTCCCGGCACGTGGCCGGCCAGGTGCTGCTCGCGCCCGGGCGGGCCGCCCATGAGGTAGCGGACGTCGAGCACAGTGAAGCGCTCGAGGTTGGCGGCGAGCTCGTCCGGGCTGACCAGCGGACCGCGTCGCAGCACCCCGAAGCGGTCGATCGCCTCGATCTCCGCGGCGGCGACCGCCGCCACCTGCACGAGCTCGGCACGGCGCCGGACCGGGTCGACCTCGACGAGGGCCTCGAACACCTCCTCCAGGAGGATCGCGTCCCACGAGTGGGCACCCGTCTCCATGCGCGCGTCGTTGATCTCCTTCCACCGACCCGCCACCGGGCGGAAGGGATCGACGCCGGCCGGACCGATCGAGGGATGGTCCTGGCGGCCCCACCGGGTCACCTGGCGGCGGCGCTCGGCGGCGATCTCACCGGCGATCTCGTCGATCCGGGCAAAGTCCTCGTCCATGCCCGGCACGGTAGCCGCCGGGGCGGACGATCGCTGTGGCAAGATCGCCCGGTCATGGCTGAACTGCACTTCTTCACGGGCACGATGGACTCCGGCAAGTCGACGCTGGCGCTCCAGACCAACCACAACCACGCCGCCCGCGGACGTGTCGGCCGGATCTTCACCACCCACGACCGTGCCGGCCAGGCGATGGTGTCCAGCCGGCTCGGGCTCACGCACGACGCGCTCGAGGTGGACGGCGACTTCGACTTCTGGAAGTACGTCGTCGACACCCTCACCCGTGGTGGACGCATCGACTACCTGATCTGCGACGAGGCCCAGTTCTACACGGCCGCGCAGATCGACCAGCTCGCCAAGGTCGTCGACGAGCTCCAGATCGACGTCTTCGCGTTCGGCATCCTCACCGACTTCCGCACCCAGCTGTTCGCCGGGAGCGCCCGGCTCGTGGAGCTCGCCGACCGGATGAACGTGCTCCAGGTCGAGGCGCTGTGCTGGTGCGGCAAGCGCGCCACCCACAACGCCCGCACCGAGAACGGCGTGATGGTCCTCGAGGGCGACGTGATCATGGTCGGCGACGTGGAGCAGCCCGACGAGGCGCCGGCGGACGTCGCCTACGAGGTCCTCTGCCGCCAGCACCACCGGCGCCGGCTCACGGCCGCGCGGGCCAAGGCGGTCAGCCTGGCGCCCGAGCCGCTGCCGTTCGGCTGAGCCTCAGCTGACCAGGATCGGGATGAGCATCTCCGCCGGCGTCAGCGAGCCGTGCAGCCCGACCAGGGTGTTCTCGTAGGGGAAGTCGACGGTCGACACGACGGCCGCGTCGCCTCGGCACGCGACCAGCACGTCGCCGATGCGCGGCACCACGGCCGGGGCCAGCGCACCGAACCACCCACGGCGTACGGCGTCGTCCCGGGTGAGCACGTCCGCCCGGTCGCCCAGCACCTCGCGCCAGGTGGCGACCACGTCGTCGACCGCACCGCTGGCGCAGTAGAGGTGGCGGAAGCGTGCCTCGCCGCCCAGCAGCCAGACGCCGGAGCGCAG
>NZ_JAOPWY010000190.1 GCF_025965415.1 Nocardioides sp. | reverse complement strand
GACAAGTCCTTCGTGGACGACCTCGACGTCGACTCGCTCTCCATGGTCGAGGTCGTCGTGGCCGCCGAGGAGAAGTTCGGCGTGACCATCCCCGACGACGAGGTCAAGAACCTCAAGACCGTCGGCGACGCCGTCGCCTTCATCGAGCGCTCGCAGGGCTGAGTCCCTCGGTCACGGGTGGCCCGTCCCACCGGCCACCCGTGACCAGCCCGTCCCCCACCCTCACGAGAACGGAAACCCCCTGATGCCCTCGACCCGCGTAGTCGTCACCGGCCTCGGCACCACCTCCCCCGTCGGTGGGGACGTCCCCAGCACGTGGCAGGCGCTGCTGGCCGGCACCTCCGGCATCAGGCACCTCACCGACGACTGGGTCGACCAGCTCCCGGTGAAGATCGGCGGACGCGTCGCCGTCGAGCCCTCGGAGATCCTCGACCGCGTCAAGGCCCGCCGCCTCGACCGGGCCAGCCAGTTCGCCATGGTCGCCGCCGAGCAGGCCTGGGCCGACGCCGGCCTCGAGGGCTCCGGCCTGGAGCCCGAGCGCCTGAGCGTGTGCCTCGCGTCCGGCATCGGCGGCGTCACCACCCTGCTCGCCAACTACGACACCCTCCTCGAGAAGGGCGCGCGCCGCGTGTCCCCCCTCGCCGTGCCGATGCTGATGCCCAACGCTCCGGCCGCCAACGTCAGCCTCACGTACGGCGCCCGCGCGGCGGTCCACGCGCCCACGTCGGCGTGCGCCTCCGGCAACGAGGCCATCGCGATGGCCATCGACCTGATCCGCCTCGGCCGCGCCGACGTCGTCATCGCCGGCGGCACCGAGGCCGCGATCCACCCGCTCCCCATGGCGGCGTTCGCCAACATGATGGCGCTGTCCAAGACCGGCAGCGAGGAGGGTGGCGACCCGACGACGGTCTCCCGCCCGTGGGACACCGCCCGTGACGGCTTCGTCCTCGGCGAGGGCGGCTCCGTGCTGATCCTCGAGTCCGAGGAGCACGCCCGCGCCCGTGGCGCCACGATCTACGCCGAGGTCCTCGGAGCGGGCATCAGCAACGACGCCCACGACATCGCCCAGCCCGACCCCGAGGGCCGCGGTGGCACCCGTGCGATCAAGATGGCGCTCCGCGAGGGCGACGTCGACCCCGCGACCGTGGTCCACGTCAACGCCCACGCCACCTCCACGCCCAAGGGCGACATCGCCGAGGGCCTGATGCTGCACGCCGTCCTCGGCGAGCACGTCGACCGCTGCGTCGTGACGAGCACCAAGTCGATGACCGGCCACCTGCTGGGTGGCGCGGGCGCGCTCGAGGCGATCGCCACCGTCATGGCCCTCCACGACCGCGTGAGTCCTCCGACGATCAACCTCGACGACAAGGACCCCGAGGTCGACCTCGACATCCCGACGTCGCGGCGCGACCTCCCGCAGGGCGACATCGTGGGCCTCAACAACTCCTTCGGCTTCGGCGGTGCCAACGTGGCGGTCGCCTTCGGGAGCTACGAGTGACCCTCCGACAGGCTCAGGACGACGCGCCCACCGCCGCCGCCGCGCCCGTCAGGCTGCCGCGCGAGGAGGACCCCCGCAACCCGGTCCTGCGCCTGGCCGCCCTGCTCGACGAGGGCACGCTCGAGCTGATCACGCCCGACGACGACTCCGGCATGCTCGCCGCCGTCGGTCGGGTCGGCGGCACCCCCGTCGTGGCGTTCTGCAGCGATGCGACCGTCATGGGTGGTGCGATGGGCGATGTCGGCTGCCGCGTCGTCGTCGACGCCTATCACCGCGCCATCACCGACGGCACCCCGATCATCGGGCTGTGGCACTCCGGCGGTGCTCGGCTGGCCGAGGGCGTGCTCTCCCTCCACGCGGTGGGCCGCATCTTCCAGGTGATGACGCAGGCCTCCGGCGTGATCCCGCAGATCTCCGTGGTGCTCGGCCCCGCCGCCGGCGGCGCCGCCTACGGTCCCGCACTCACCGACGTGGTCATCCTCGGTCCCGAGGGCCGCATCTTCGTCACCGGTCCCGACGTGGTGCGCTCCGTCACCGGCGAGGACGTCGACATGCTGCGCCTCGGCGGCCCCGAGCCGCACGGTCGCCGGTCCGGCGTCGTCCACATCCTCACCGAGTCCGAGCGCGAGGCCCTCGACCGGGCGCGCATCGTCGCCTCCCTCCTCGGCGCGCAGGGCAGCCTGGATGCCGACTCCGTCGAGGATCGCGACCTCGGCGCACTGCTCCCGGAGTCCAAGAAGCGCGCCTACGACGTGCACCCGCTCGTCGACGGCCTGCTCGACGAGGGCACCATGCAGGAGCTGCACGCCCGCTGGGCACCCAACATCGTCACCGCGCTCGGCCGCTTCGGCGGGCGCACGGTCGGTGTCGTCGCCAACAACCCGCTCCGCCTCGGCGGCTGCCTCGACTCCCTCTCGGCCGAGAAGGCCTCCCGCTTCGTGCGGATGTGCGACGCGTTCGGCGTGCCGCTCGTGGTCCTGGTGGACGTGCCCGGCTACCTCCCCGGCGTCGGCCAGGAGTGGGACGGCGTCGTACGCCGTGGCGCCAAGCTGCTGCACGCCTTCGGCGAGTGCGTGGTGCCGCGGGTGACGCTCGTGACCCGCAAGACCTACGGCGGCGCCTACATCGCCATGAACGCCCGCTCCCTGGGCGCCACCCGCGTGTTCGCGTGGCCTGGCGCCGAGGTCGCCGTGATGGGCGCCGTCGCGGCCATCCGCGTCCTCCACCGCCGCAAGCTCGCCGAGGTCTCCCCCGAGATCCGACCGCAGGTCGAGGCCGAGCTCGCGGCCGAGCACGAGCGCATCGCCGGGGGGGTCGACAAGGCGGTGGAGATCGGCGTCGTCGACGAGGTCGTCGAGCCGACCCGCACGCGCAGCGCCATCGCCCAGGCGATCCGTCACGAGATCGACACCGTCGGCGTACGCCGCGGGCGGCACGGCAACATCCCGCTCTGAGCCACCTCCCGGCCTCCTGAGCAGGTCTGCCGGCGTAACGAGCGTCACACCCGGTCGTTGGACATCCCAGACCCCGGAGGTGTCCATGCCGACCCTGCTCGCAGCCGTCGCCCTCGCGACGGCCGGACTGTTGCCCATCCCGCTGCTCCCGCCGGACGACGCGGGGGCGCAGAGCCCGCCGGCGCTCGAGCAGGTCGAGGTGTCCGGGACCCTCCAGGCAGCGGACGGCCGGCTGCGGCGTGGCTGCAAGGACTACCAGTTCACCTACGGCGTGACCACGGCCTCGGAGGACTGGAGCTTCGACATCACGATCCAGGACCGGCACGGCCGTGGCGTCCACGCCCAGTCGCTCATCGGTCCCAACGACCCGACCTCCGGCGTCCTGACCTACCGGCTCTGCCGGTGGGCGACGGTCCCGGGGATCTTCACGCTGACGGGGACGCTGGTGTCCTACGAGGGCGCAGACGAGACCACGGCGACCGCGACGGACACCTTCCGGCTCCGCCGGCGCAACCCCTGAGGGACCTCAGACCACCTGGTGCAGCCAGCGGACCGGCGCGCCCTCCCCGGCGTGGCGGAAGGTCTCGAGCTCGTCGTCCCACGGCTTGCCGAGCAGGTTGTCGATCTCGAGGAGCAGCGTCGTGTCGCCGAGTGCGGCCTTGACCACGGCGGCCTTGAGCCGGTCCTCCGGGATGAGGATGTCGCCGTGGGGCCCGGTGATCGCGTGGAAGATCCCCAGGTCGGGGGTGCAGGAGAACCTCGTGCCCTCGGTGGAGCTCGTGGGCTCCTCGGTGATCTCGAACCGCAGGTGGTTCCAGCCGCGCAGGCCCGAGGCCACGGCGGCGGCCGTGCCGGCGACGCCGCTCCACGACAGCTCAGCGCGGTACGACCCCGGCTGGGCAGGCTGCGGCGTCCAGTCGAGCGAGACGGCCACTCCGAGGACTCCGCCCACGGCCCACTCGATGTGAGGGCAGAGAGCAGAGGGAGCAGAGTGCACGTAGAGAATGCCCCGCGTCCCCGGACCGTCCGGGCGGGAAGCAATGCGTGTGGTCACCACGACCTCCTTGAGTTCCGACGCTCCAGATGCGCCTTCCCCAGCGGTCTGTCGTCGTTGCTCAACGCGAGTCGAGTGACACGTATGTGATTAGTGGCTCCATTGTGGCCCATGGGACGCCGGAACGCCAGCGCGCCGGGCCCGACGAGCGTCAGGACTGCTTGCGCTCCAGCAGGTCCGCCCGCTCGGCGGCATCGGTGAGCTCCTCGGAGTCGATCGCGTGCGTGCGGTGGAACCACGCGAGCGCGTCCGAGTCGCGGCCGGCCGCCTCCAGGGTGTCGGCGTACGCGTAGCGCAGCCGGACCACCCACGACGAGCGGCTCTTCGAGGTGAGCGGGGCCAGCTCTAGCGTGCGCAGCGCGGCGTCCAGCTGCCCCATGTCGCGGCGGGCACCGGCCTCGACGAGCGTCATCTCCGCCTTGGCCTCGGTGCTGAAGTTGGCGACCGAGGGGCTCTTTGCGAGCTTGATGGCCTGCTCGGGGTTGCCGATGGCGCGGTGGCAGTCCGCCATGATCGGCAGGTAGTCGGTGGCGCCGTTCATCCGCTTCGCGGCGCGGAGCTCGGCCAGCGCCTCGGCGTAGTGGCCGGCGGCATAGGCGGCCTCGCCGGTCGCCTCTCGTACGACGGCCAGGCGCGAGGCGCGGGCCCGGGCGGCCAGCGTGTGGCGGTAGGCCAGCTCGGGGTCCTCGTCGATGAGCACGCCGGCGGCGGCGAGGTGGCGTGCCACCCGCGCGGCCAGCTTCTCGGGGAGGCCCTTCAGCTGAGCGCGGACGCCGCGGTCGAGCTCGGCACCAGTGATGTACTCGGGCAGGTCGGGACCGTCGTACTCCGCCTGGTCGACCGTGCGCGGCTTCTCCTCGGTACGACCACGGAAACCACGCTGCGGGGCACTGCCGGACGGCTTGCCGCCCTTGCCGCCCTGATAGCCGCCACGCGCGGGTGCGCCCTTGCCGCGGGAAGCGTCGTCACGGGAGCCGCGGCCACGCGAGTCCCCGGCGGGCCCGCCTCGGGCGTCACCACGCGAGCCACCCCGGGAGTCGCTGCGCGAGCCGGAAGCACCGCCCCGCGAGGGCGCGCCTCCACGGCCGCCGGCAGAGCCGCCTCGTCCGTCGCCGGAGCCACCTCGTGCCGGACGCTGTCCTCGACGGTCCTCGGCCACAGCCGCACTTCCCTTCTACAACCTTCGGCCCCGTTCCCGAGGCCACGGTACTCACTGTTGTCCTGAAATGCAGAAGTGGGGCCACCCAGGGGGTGGCCCCACTTGCGCAATGTATGTCCGGCGGCGTCCTACTCTCCCACAACCTCTCGGTTGCAGTACCATCGGCGCTGAAAGGCTTAACTTCCGGGTTC
>NZ_JAOPWY010000189.1 GCF_025965415.1 Nocardioides sp. | reverse complement strand
AGTCCCGGCTCGCACCCGTCTCGGCCCTGAGGGCAGGCGCGGGCGTCATCCGATCCCGTGTGGGGCGGGGCGGATGGCGTCAGGCGTGCTGGTTGTGTATCGCCTCGCTGACGGCGAGCGTCCGGCGAGCGGTGTCGACATGGAGGTTCTCGATCATCCGCCCGCGGTAGGTGACCACGCCGGACCCGGCGCCGTCCTCCCAGGCCTGCAGGATCCCGCGGGCGTCCTCGACGGCCTGCTCGGAGGGGGCGAACGCCGCGTTGGCGCCCTCGACCTGGCCGGGGTGGATCAGCGTCTTGCCGTCGAAGCCCATCTGGCGGCCCTGCTCGCACTCGGCCAGGAAGCCGTCGGTGTCCTTGACGTCGTTGTAGACGCCGTCGATGACCGCGATGCCGGCAGCACGTCCGGCCAGCAGCGCGGTGTGCAGGCTGGGCAGGATCGGTGCTCGCCCGGGGACGTGCTCGGCGTACAGCTCCTTCACCAGGTCGTTGGTGCCGAGGACGAAGGCGCCGAGTCGCTCCGAGGCGCGGGCGATGGCGAGCGCGTCGAGGATGGCGCCGGGCGTCTCGACCATGGCCCACAGGCGGGTGTGGTCGGGCGCGCCGGCCTTCTCCATCGCCGCCACGAGCTGCTGGACCTCGGCGGCGCTGCCGACCTTCGGGACGACGATCGCGGCCGGTCCGGCCTGGCTGGCGGCCACGATGTCGTCGTCGTGCCACTGGGTGCCGATGCCGTTGACGCGGATCGTGACCGTACGCCGGCCGTAGTCGCCGCTGGCCGCCGCCGCGGCGGCCGCCTCACGGGCAGCGGACTTGGCGTCGGGGGCGACGGCGTCCTCGAGGTCGAGGATCAGGCCGTCGCAGGCGATCGACTTCGCCTTCTCCAGGGCCCGCTCGTTGGAGCTGGGCATGTAGAGGACGGAGCGGAGCGGGGTGAACGTCACGTCGTGGTGAGTCATGTCAGGCCTCCGTCAGCTCGATGGCGTCGTACTGCTGCTTGAGCTCGGGATCGATCGCCGCGAGCTCCTCGGCGAGGCGCACCATCACCTGGCACTGCTTGACCGACGCGTCGTCCTCCATCTTGCCGTCGATCATCACCGCTCCGGTGCCGTCACCCATCGCGGCGATGACGCGGCGGGCGTGGGCGACGTCCTCGACGCTCGGCGAGAAGACGCGGTGCGCGATCTTGATCTGCGCCGGGTGGAGCGACCAGGCGCCGACGCAGCCGAGCAGGAAGGCGTTGCGGAACTGGTCCTCGCACGCCTGGACGTCCAAGATGTCCCCGAAAGGGCCGTAGTAGGGGTAGATGCCGTGCATCGCGCACGCGTCGACCATCCGGGCGATCGTGTAATGCCACAGGTCCTGCTGGTAGATCGTCCGCTCGGCGTCGTACTTCGTCTCGCCGTCCACCCTGGGCGGGTCCTGGCGGACGAGGTAGCCGGGGTGCCCGCCACCGACGCGGGTGGTCTTCATCCGACGGTCGGCGGCGAGGTCGGCCGGGCCCAGCGACAGGCCCTGCATGCGCGGGCTGGCACCGCAGATCTCCTCGATGTTGGCCACGCCGCGAGCGGTCTCGAGGATCGCGTGGACCAGGATCGGCCGGGTCAGGCCGGCCTTCGCCTCGAGCTGGGCGAGCAGCCGGTCGACGTAGTGGATGTCCGCCGCGCCCTGCACCTTGGGCACCATGATCACGTCGAGCTTGTCGCCGATCTCGGTGACGAGCGTGATGAGGTCGTCGAGGCCCCACGGGCTGTCGAGCGAGTTGACCCGGGTCCACAGCTGGGTGGGGCCGAAGTCGGTGCTCTTGGCGATGTCGACGAGGCCCTGGCGCGACTTCTCCTTGAACTCCTGCTTGACCGCGTCCTCCAGGTTGCCGAGCAGCACGTCGACCGTGCCGACCATGCCGGGCACCTTGGCGGCCATCTTCTCGTTGCCGGGGTCGAAGAAGTGGATCGCGCGGCTCGGTCGCGCCGGGATGTCGCGCAGCGGCGACGGCGCTCCGACGGCGAGGGGGGCGAAGAAGTCCTTGGCGGGGCGAGTCATGGTGCGCAAACTACCGCCGCGTCGCCGTGGGTAGGTATGACGTGTCTCTCAGGGCGCCTGTCTGCGGTGGCAACCACCGGGTACCCGGTGGTTGCCGAGGTTCCCGGCCGTTGCAACGGGCGAGAACCCGACGGAGAGGGCAGGAAGGTGCGGCGCAGGGTCCGATGTCGGTGGTCTGCGGCATGCTCGAGGCCCGACGACCACCACGGAGGGGCCATGACCACGACTGATCCCGAGCGGGACAACCTGCTCAGCACCCTGGCGGACCGCCGCGCCTTCCTCGTGGGCAGTGCGGAGGGCCTCACCGACGAGCAGGCACGCGCCACGCCGACGGTCAGCACCCTCAGCATCGGCGGCCTGGTCAAGCACGTCACCGCCACCGAGCGGCAGTGGGCCGCCTTCATCCGCGAGGGCGCGCCGGACACCGACGTCGACTACGACATCGACTGGTCGGCCATCGACTGGTCCGACCCCGCCTCCGTCCCCGGCTGGGTCCTTGAGCGCCAGGACCAGTTCCTCCTGCGCGACGACCAGACCCTGGCCGAGCTGCTCGACGACTACCGCGCCTGCGCCCGCGAGACCGAGGAGCTCGTCGCCGGGCTGGCCGACCTCGATGTCACGCACGAGCTGGCTCCCGCCCCGTGGAACGAGCCGGGCGCGTCGATGTCGGCACGGCAGGTGCTCGCCCACCTCATCGGGGAGACCGCGCAGCACGCCGGCCACGCCGACATCGTCCGCGAGACCATCGACGGCCGGAAGGCGATGGGCTGACCGCTCTGGGTGGTGATGGGTCAGCGCGGGCGGCCGAGGCGCCACCAGGGGCGCTTCGCGGGCGCCGGCTGCGATGCCGCGCGCGCGGCCCGCTGTGCCTCGATCCGAGCCGTACGTCGCTCGCGCCAGGCCTCGACCTCGGCGTCGACGTCGCGCTGCCGGGTGATCACCGGCGGCCCCGAAGGTCCGGTCGGTGGCGTGTAGATCGCCTTGCGGACGCGGGCGTTGAAGTCCTCGACCTCCCGGCGTACCTCCGTCTCGACGTTGATCCGGTCGAGCCGTCCGTCGAGCTCGGCGTCCTCCTTCCGGAGGGCGAGCGCGGGCGGGAGGATCGCGATGTTCTCCCGCTCGACGAGCTTCTTCACCCACCAGTCCGGGTCGTGCTCGGTGCCGAGGCCCTCGATGGGCTTGCCCTGCCCGGGCAGGTTGTCGAAGTCGCCGCGCTCCATGGCCTGGCGGACCTGCAGGTCGACCCACGTCGCCTGCTGCGCGATCCGGGCGGCGGCCGCCGAGCGGCCGGTGCGGTCGTCGCGCGCAGGCATGCGACGGGCTGCCTCGTCGCCGGTCTCGTCGGGCTGCGGGCTCGGGTCGGACATCGAGATCACCTCCGTGCCGCCCACTTTACGGGGCTCCGCGCGACGGGCCACGACGACAGTGGAGCCAGCTGACGCTAGGTCCGTCCCGTGGCTCCACTGTCGTCGTGGTCAGCCGACGGTGCGGGCGAGCACGTCCCTGGCGTCGCTGAAGGCGTGCTTCGGCGCCACCAGCAGGGCGAGCGCGGCGAGGAAGGAGGCGCCGGCACACACGGCCCAGACGGTGAGGTAGCCGCTGAGCGGTGCCACCTTCTCCGACGTGGCGTCGAGCGACCCGGTCGCGGTGAGGGCGATCGCGAAGATCGCCGACGCGATGGCGCCGCC
The DNA here is from genome assembly GCF_025965415.1 of Nocardioides sp. GTDB lineage: Bacteria > Actinomycetota > Actinomycetes > Propionibacteriales > Nocardioidaceae > Nocardioides. The sequence goes on along the minus strand of NZ_JAOPWY010000189.1, from coordinate 25,693 downwards.
GACCGTCTTGGTGCCGTTGGTCATGCCGGTCGCGATGCCGGTGCGCTCCGGAGGGGCGGCGGCAGCGGCGGCCGCGGGGAGCGCGGCGACGAGGGCTCCGGAGCCGAGGCCGGCGATCCCCATGTTGACCAGGGCCTGCCAGGTCTCGTCGTGGAACGGCAGCCACAGGAGGTAGCCGACGCCCACGAGCACGCAGGCCACGATCAGGGCACGTCGTACGCCGCCGAGCAGGCGCGTGGTCAGCGGCAGGGTGAAGGCGCCGATGGCCAGCGTGACGACGTAGAGCCCGATGAGCGTGGAGATGAAGGCGGGGTCGGCGCCGAGGCCGTAGCCGCGCTCGGTGGGGTCGGCCTGGGCGTAGGTCGACAGCGGAATCTGCCCGCCCAGGACGGGGATGCCGAAGAGGAAGGCGGTGACCTGCACGGGCCACTGCGCGGGGCTGGAGAGGAGGCGTACGTCGACGATGGGCTCGGGGTGGTTGAGCTCGAAGCGCCAGAACACAGCGAAGGCGACGAACGACGCGACGACGATGAGCCAGCCGAGGGCGCTGCCTGCGCCGTCGAGCCGCAGCATCACGAGGCCGCCCATCAGCACGCCGAGCGCGACAGTGATCAGCGCCAGTCCCGTCCAGTCGATGCCACCGCCGCTGTCCTCGCCGGGCGCCTGCTCGATGCCGGCGAGGATCACGAAGAAGACGGCCGTCACGACGACGGCGGGCAGGGCGAGCAGGAGGTTCATGTCCATCGCGTCGACCAGCAGGCCGCTGGTGACCGCGCCGACGATGACCGCGAGCTCGAGCGAGCCGACGAGGATCGCGGCGCCGCGCCGGGTGAGCAGCTCCTGGCGGCCCGAGGACCGGGTGCGGCGGTGGATGATCGCGATCTCCAGCGGCAGCCACACGACGTACGCACCCTGGATCGCCCAGCCGATCAGGAAGCTGGTGAAGCCGGGGGCGAACGCCAGCCACCACGAGCCCAGGGCGGTGACCGCGGTCGAGATGAGGAGCACCTTCTTGTGCCCGATCAGGTCGCCCAGCCGCGCCAGGAGCGGGATGCAGAGGGCGCTGACGATCAGCTGCGCGGCCTCGAACCAGTTGATGTCGCCCTCGTGGATCGACAGGTGCTCGGCGATCTGCGGGTAGATCGGCGTGTAGTAGCCCTGCAGGACGCCGCTGGCGAACTCGACCAGCACGAGGAAGCCGACGATCGTGGCGAGGCCCTTGGCGGCGGTGTGGGCCGCCGGAGCGCGGGTGTCCGTCATCTCGGGAGCCTCTCGATCAGCAGCGTGTACCAGCGGGCGCCGTCGAGCAGGTCGGCGACGCCGATGTGCTCGTCGTAGGAGTGGATGGCCTGGCGCTGCGCCTTGGTCATCCGGAAGGGGGCGAAGCGGTAGACGTGCTCGCTGATCGCGGTGAAGTGGCGCGAGTCGGTGGCCGCCATCATCACGTAGGGCGTCGCGACCGCCTCGGGGAAGACCTCGCCGATGCACTCCTCGAGCAGCTCGAAGGGCGCGTCCATCGGCGAGATCGGCGACGGCTCGCCGGACTCGATCACGTCGATGCGGATCGAGTCGTCGGCGACCGCCTTGCGGATGTGCTCGACGACGCCGGCGACGGTATCGCCCACCATGACCCGGATGTTGAGCCCGGCCTTGGCTGTCGAGGCGATCACGTTGAGGGCCGGCGAGCCGCTGAGGGTGGTGGTCGCGACCGTCGTACGCGTCATGGCCGCGGCCTCGGGACCCGCGGCCAGGAGGGCGCGGGTGACGACCGGGGCGAGCTGCTCGGCCCGGCCGAGGAGGGGCCGCAGCGGCAGTGGGACGTGCGGTGCCAGGCGGCGCATCAGCTCGAGGGTGGGGGCCGGGGCGGAGGCGGGGAAGGGGGACTTCTCGACGCGCAGGATCGCGCGGGCGATGCGTGCGGTGGGCCCGTTCCTCGCCGGGGTCGAGGCGTGGCCGCCGCGGCCCTCGGCGACCAGCTCGAGCGAGGTGGTGCCCTTCTCGGTGACCCCGATGACGCCCAGCGGCGCCTTCACGCCGGGGAACGCGCCCCCGGCGATGGCGCCGCCCTCGTCGAGCACCAGCCACGGGGTGACGCCGCGGTCCCGGAGGACGGCGACCGCCTCGATCGCGGCCGTGCCGCTGACCTCCTCGTCGCACCCGAAGGACAGCCAGACGTCCTGCGCCGGGACGTGCCCGGCCTCGAGCAGCGACTCGACCGCCTCGCAGATGGCGGCGACGCAGCCCTTGTCGTCGAGGGTGCCGCGGCCCCAGATCGCCGGGCCGACGGGGGAGTCGTGGATCTCTCCACCGAAGGGCTCGTGCTGCCACGGCGCGTCGGTGTCGACGGGTACGACGTCGAGGTGGGCCATCAGCACGACGGGCCGGTCGGCGCTCGCACCGGCCCAGTGGACGAGCAGCCCGTGGGTGCCGACGCGGGTCACCTCGCACCGCTCGTGGAGCAGCGGGAACCAGGTCGCGAGCTCGACCAGCAGGCGGTCGAAGGCGTCGGTGTCGACGCGTGACGGGTCGCGGTCGGAGACGGTGGGGATGCGGACGAGGGCCTGCAGGGCGCCGGCCACGCGTTCGGTCATGGGGTGACCGTAGTGCCCCAGCGCCCGCGGTGGACCAGATTCGTACGGCGTTCGCGGCGCGCGGGCGAGCCGGCCGCGCCGGTGTCGGCGAGCCGGTGCCCGACGGTGATCGCGCCGACGGGGGTGTGGTCGTCCGGGACGCCGAAGGCCGTGCGGAAGGCGTCGACGCGCTCGCCGGGGATGCCGAAGAAGCACGCGCCGAGTCCCTCGTCGACCGCCGTCTGGAGGATCAGCAGTGCGGCCATCCCGGTGTCGACGTACCAGTAGGGCACCGGCCAGCGGTCCTCGGCACGGTCGGTCCAGCCCTTGTCGTCCTCGGCGTAGCGGTCGAGGTAGGCGTCCTTGCACGCGAGCGGGACGATCACCACCGGCGCGGTGCGCATCCCGTCGAGCCAGCCGTTGCTGGCGTCGGGGTCGGCCCCCGTCGACTCCCAGAAGAGCGCGAGGTCGTCCGGGGAGTCGAGGACCAGGAAGGCCCACCCCTGGCTGAAGCCCGCAGTGGGCGCGCGCTGGGCGTGCTCGACCATCCGGTCGACGACGGCCGGGTCGACCGGCGCGTCGGCGTAGCGGCGGACCATGCGCCGACGGCGTACGACCTCACGGAACTCCATGGGCGCCAGCCTCGCACGTCCCGGTCGGTCTGGGATCCGAGACGACTTGCCGGGCCGGCGCGTTGACCGGGCCCCTCGATGTCGATGGACTGCACGCATGAGGTTCGAGGAGATGTGGCGCGACCTGTCGCCGGTCGGCCGGTCGGCCTCGTCGGGCGGCTACTTCCGCCAGCCCTGGGCCTCCGCCGAGAGCGAGCTGCGCGCCTGGTTCGCCGCCGAGTGCACGTCCCGCGGCCTCGTCGTCGAGACCGACGGCATTGGCAACCAGGTCGCCTGGTGGTCACCGGCGTCGGGCCGCTCCGAAGAGCCTGGCGTCCTCACCGGCTCGCACCTCGACTCGGTCCTCGACGGAGGGGCGTACGACGGCCCGCTGGGCGTGGTGTCCGCGCTCGCCGCGATCGACCTCCTGCGTGAGCGGGGCTTCGAGCCCGCCCGGCCGATCGGGGTGTCCGTCTTCGTCGAGGAGGAGGGCTCGCGCTTCGGCCGCGCCTGCCTCGGCTCGCGCCTGGTCACCGGCGCGACCACGTGGGACGAGGCGCGCGAGCTGCGTGACCGCGACGGTGTGTTCCTCGCCGACGCGGTGTCCGCGGCAGGCCTGGATCCCGCACAGGGACTGCTGTCGCTCGACCGGGTCGCGACCTTCGTCGAGCTCCACGTCGAGCAGGGCCGTGACCTCGTCGACCGCGACGTCGCGGTCGGGCTGGCCACCGAGATCTGGCCGCACGGGCGCTGGCGCTTCGACTTCGCCGGGCAGGCCAACCATGCCGGCACGACCCGCATGGAGGACCGGCACGACCCGATGCTCACCTATGCGATGACCGCGCTGGCCGCCGACAAGCAGGCCCGACTGGCCGGGCAGCGCGCGACCTTCGGCCGGATCTCGGTCGAGCCCAACGGCACCAACGCCGTCCCGTCGCTGGTGACGGCCTGGCTCGACGCCCGCGCCTCCACCGACGAGGCGCTCGCCGAGATGGTGGCGCTCATCGAGAGGCAGGCCGACGAGCGCGCGGGCCGGGACGGCACCTCGCTCGTCGTGACGGCCGAGTCCGTGTCACGGTCGGTGGCCTTCGATCCCGACCTCGCGGCGCGGCTCGCGGCCATCGGCGACTGGCCGGTCATCCCGACGCAGGCCGGCCACGACGCCGGCATCCTCTCCGCCGCCGGCATCCCCACCGCCATGGTCTTCGTCCGCAACCCGACGGGCATCTCGCACTCGCCCGACGAGCACGCCGAGACGGCTGACTGCCTTGCCGGCGTCGATGCGCTCGCCGACGTCCTCACCGAGCTGGCTCGTTCCGGGGCGCCGGAGTGACGGCGTACCTCCTCGAGCGCGCCTGGGTCGACGGCGCGGTCCACGACGACGTCCTGGTCGAGGTCGAGGACGGCCGCTTCACCGCCGTCACGCCCGACTCGGATCCGCCGCGCGCGATCCCGGTGCGCGGGCTGGTCGTCCCGGGTCTCGCCAACACCCACAGCCACGCCTTCCACCGCGCGCTGCGGGGCCGCACCCAGCGCGAGCGGGGCACCTTCTGGACCTGGCGCGACCAGATGTACGCCCTCGCCGCGCGGCTCGACCCCGACACCTACCTCGCCCTCGCGCGGGCGACGTACCGCGAGATGGCGGCCGCCGGGATCACGTGCGTCGGGGAGTTCCACTACCTCCACCACCGGCCCGACGGCACGCCGTACGACGATCCCGACGAGATGGGTCTCGCCCTCGTCGAGGCGGCGCGCCGGGCGGGGATCCGGCTGACCCTGCTCGACACGCTCTACCTCTCGTCCGGCTTCGGTGCCGCACCCGAGGGGGCGCAGGTGCGCTACTCCGACGGCACCGTCGAGGCCTGGGGCGACCGGGTGGACGGGCTCGTCGTCGGCCCCCATGCGCGGGTCGGTGCCGCCGTGCACTCGGTGCGGGCCGTCCCGGCGGCCGACCTCGACGCGGTGGCGGAGCGGCTGCGGGGCCGCCCGTTCCACGTCCACGTCTCCGAGCAGGTCGCCGAGAACGAGGGCTGCCTGGAGGCGTACGGCGTCACACCCACCCGGTTGCTCGCCGACCACGGCCTGCTGGGCCCGGGCACGACGCTCGTCCACGCCACCCACCTGACCGACGCCGACATCGCCCTCGTCGGGTCGGCCGCCGCCCACGTCTCCTTCTGCCCCACCACCGAGCGCGACCTCGGTGACGGCATCGGCCCGTCGCGGCGCCTCCACCACGCGGGCGCGCGGCTGACCGTCGGCAGCGACAGCCACGCCGTGATCGACCTGTTCGAGGAGATGCGTGCCGTCGAGCTCGACGAGCGGCTGGCCACCCAGCAACGCGGTCACTGGACGGCCGCCGAGCTCCTGGAGGCCGCCACCACCACCGGCCACGCGTCCCTCGGCTGGGACGACGCCGGTGCCATCGCCGTCGGGCAGCGCGCCGACCTGGTCGTGCTCGACCCGGCCTCGCCGCGCACCGCCGGTACCGGCCGCGACGAGAACACCGTCGTCTTCGCCGCCGCGGCCGAGGACGTACGACGGGTCATGGCCGACGGCCGATGGGTCGTCGAGGACGGCGACCGCGCCGCGATCGGCCGCGAGCTCGACGACATCATCGGCCGGATCTGGGAGGAGACGCGATGAGCACCACCGTGATCACCGGCATCGGCGAGCTGGTCACCAACGACCCGGCCCGCGAGGGACTGCTCGGCCTCGTCGCCGACGCCGCGGTCGTCGTCGAGGGCACCCGCATCGCCTGGGTCGGGCCGACCGCCGACGCGCCGGCCGCCGACGTCCGCGTCGACGCGGGCGGTCGGGCGATCATCCCGGGCTTCGTCGACTCCCACAGCCACCTCGTCTTCGCCGGCGACCGCTCGGCGGAGTTCGAGGCCCGGATGACCGGCGAGCCCTACACCGCCGGCGGCATCCGCACGACGGTCGCCGCCACCCGGGCCGCCTCCGACGAGCAGCTCCTCTCCCACGTCGGCCGGCTCGTCGCGGAGATGCGGTCACAGGGCACCACGACCGTCGAGATCAAGAGCGGCTACGGCCTGTCGGTGCTCGACGAGGCACGCAGCCTCGCGGTGGCGGCGCAGTTCACCGACGAGACCACGTTCCTCGGCGCCCACGTCGTCCCCGCCGGCACCACCCCCGAGGACTACGTCGACCTCGTCACCGGCCCCATGCTCGCGGCGGCGGCACCGCACGCCCGGTGGATCGACGTGTTCTGCGAGGACGGCGCCTTCGACGTCGACCAGGCCCGCGCCATCCTGACCGCCGGCTCCGACAGCGGCCTGCGCGGCCGGCTCCACGCCAACCAGCTGACGTACGGCGGGGGTGTGCGGCTGGCGTGCGAGCTCGGCCTGGTCGCGGTCGACCACTGCACCTACCTGTCCGACCTCGACGTCGAGTCCCTCAGCGACTCGGGCACGATCGCGACGCTGCTGCCGGGCGTGGAGTTCTCCACCCGCCAGCCCTATCCGGACGCCCGCCGACTCCTCGACGCGGGCGTGCGGATCGCGCTGGCCAGCGACTGCAACCCGGGCTCGTGCTTCACGTCCTCGATGGCGCTCTGCCTCGCGCTCGCCGTCCGGGAGATGCGGATGACTCCGGCCGAGGCGCTGCACGCGGCGACGGCCATGGGTGCGGCGGCGCTCGCCCGCGACGACGTCGGGGTGGTCGCCCCCGGCAAGGCGGCCGACCTCGTCCTCCTCGACGCGCCGTCGTACCTCCACCTGGCCTACCGCCCGGGCGTGCCGCTCGTGGCGGGGGTCTGGCAGGGCGGCCGCCCGGTCCTCGGCACCCCCACGCTGGGGTAGTCCGCTGGTGGGGAAGGGGTGGGAGCTACCTCAGACGAGCGTCGTACGCCGCCCGGCACCGCATCTGAGGTAGCCGGCCACCCGCGAATAGGGCACGCACCCGATGTCCGCGCCTACCTCATGGACGCAATCTCTTCTCACGGTCCCAGAAGGGGCCAATGAGATGAGGAGAAGGGCATGTTCACCACCGACAGCTTCCTGGGTGCCGAGATCCGCTACCGCCAGGACAAGGTCCGGAGGGACTACGGCACTCGCCGCTGGACGCGCGTCCGCGCCGACCAGACCCAGAAGTGACCCACACCGCGATCGACCCCCGGGTGTCGGAGCGGCAGGACACAATGTCGTCCGTGCCGGCCCTGCGGACCACCGATCTGATCGGACGCGATGCCGAGCTGGAGGAGCTCTCCTCCCAGCTCGGCATCCGTGCGTCCGCCGGCGTCCAGACCGTTCCGGCGATGCTCGTCGGCGGCGACGCGGGGGTCGGCAAGACGCGGGTGCTGATGGCCCTGCGCGACGCGGCGATCGACGCCGGCTGGCAGGTCGTCGCCGGCCACTGCCTCGACCTCGCCGACAGCTCCCTGCCCTACCTCCCCTTCTCCGAGATCCTCGGTCGCGTCATGGCCGACCAGCCGGACGTCGCCGGGCGCGTGCTCGAGCGGCACCGCACGCTCGCCCGCCTCCAGCCGGGACGGCGCATCCGCAGCAGCGACACCGCGTCGGGCGACCAGGCCCTCGACCGCGGCAACGTCTACGACGCCTTCGCCGACCTGCTCGCCGCCGTCGCCGAGGAGGCGCCGATCCTCGTCGTCGTCGAGGACGCCCACTGGGCCGACGAGTCCACGCGCGACATGCTCAGCTTCCTCTTCTCCCGCCCCGTCCCCGGCGTCGCGCTCGTCGTCTCCTACCGCGCCGACGACCTCCACCGGCGCCACCCGCTGCGCCGCCAGGTGGCCGAGTGGATGCGGCTGCGCGGCGTCGACCGCCTCCAGCTCGAGCCGCTCGCCGACGACGACGTACGCCGTCTGGTCCGCGCACTGCGGCCCGGCACGCTGTCCGAGGCCGAGTACGTCTCCATCGCCGACCGCGCCGAGGGCAACCCCTTCTTCGTCGAGGAGCTCGTCGGCGCCGCCCGGTCCGGTCAGGTCCCCGGCGAGCTGGTCGACGTGCTGCTCGTCCACCTCGACCGGCTCGACGAGACCACCCGCCGCGTCGTGCGCATCGTGTCGGCGGCCGGGCGCCAGGTGAGCCACGGCCTGCTCGCCGCCGTCTCCGACCTCGACTCCGCCGAGCTCGAGGGCGCGCTGCGCACGGCCGTCGAGGCCAACGTCCTCGTCGTCTCGCGCGGCGGCACCTATGCCTTCCGCCACGCCCTCCTCGGCGAGGCCGTCTACGACGACCTGCTGCCCGGCGAGCGGGCGCGGCTGCACGCCGACTTCGTGTCCGCGCTGGGGGAGGGCCGCGCGATCGGCACCGCAGCCGAGCTGGCCCAGCACGCCCGTCGCGCCGACGACCGGCCGGTCGCGATCCGCGCCTCGATCGAGGCCGGCGAGGAGGCCATGGCCGTCGGTGGTCCGTCGGAGGCCGCGACGCACTTCCTCGACGCCCTCGACCTGATCGACACCTCGCGCACGCCCGTGGCCGACATCGACGTCCACGCCCTCGTGCGCCGGTGCGCGGAGGCGCTCGTCGCCGCCGGCCGGGTGCCCAAGGCGGTCAAGGTGCTGCGTGCCCGGCTGGCCTCCCTCCCGGCGGACGCGTCCGACGTCGACCGGGGCCAGCTCCTGACGTCGGTGGCCTCGGCTCTGCTGCTCACCGACACCACCGAGTCCCCGCGCGCGACCGCTGCCGAGGCCGTCGAGCTGCTGCGCGACGGACCTCCCAAGCTGCTCGCCCGGGCGCTGTTCGTCCACGCCGAGTCGCTGGGCAACTGGCGGGCCGACGAGGCGCGCACCGCGGCGATGGAGGCGCTCGACCTGGCCGAGCGCAACGACCTCACCAGCCTGGCCGTCGAGCTCCACACCACCCTGGCCGGCCTCGACCCGGACGGGGGCGAGGACCCCGGCACCGGCTGGCGCGCGGCCGCCGCGCGCGCCCGGGCGGCGGGTCTCATCGAGCCCGAGCTGCGCGCCCTCTACTTCCTCGGTCGCCTCCACCAGGACCGGGGCGACCTCGACCTCGCCGGCGAGGTCTACCGCGAGGTGATCGCCCGCAGCGAGATCGGCGGGCTCGTCTGGTCGCCCTATCCCGCGGAGTCGCGGCTGCTGCTCGCCGTGGCGCTGACCCACCAGGGCCGGCTCGACGAGGCGTGGAGCCTCCTCGACGTCACCGGTCAGGACCCGCCGATGGTCTACGAGTGGTTGTTCTTCGCCCACCAGATGCTGATCGTCATCGGCATCCGCGGCGGCTCCCACGCGAAGGGGCTCGAGCGGCTCCGCGACTACTGGGGCAGCGACGGCCTCACCGCCATCACCGCCGGCAGCACGGAGGTGATGCGGGCGGCCTTCGCCGGCGACCCGGCCGGTGCGCTGGCGGCGTACGACGACGTGGTCGCCAGCGTCGTACCCCTCTGGCACGAGTGGTTCCAGGCCCGGCTCCGGCTGGCGACGCTGGTCGTCGGGGCCTTCGCGAGCGCGGCCGCGCACCAGTCGGCCGACGAGCGCGAGGCGGCCGCGGCCGAGGTCGACCGGCTGGTGTCCGACGGGGGCAAGGTGATCGACTTCTACGCCCCCTACGAGGCGAGCCGTGGCCCCGAGTACCGCCTCTGGGTGGCGCGGCGCACCGCCGAGCACCTGCGCTGGCGCTGGCTCGCGCAGCACGATCCGCCGTCGAGCGACGAGCTCGTGGCGGCCTGGCGGGCCGCGGAGGAGACGGCACTGGCCTACGGCAGCGTCCCGGAGATCGCCCAGACACGCGTCCGGCTGGCCGGCGTCCTCCGGGCCGCCGGCGACGCCGCGGGGGCGAGAGCCGCGGCCGACCAGGCCCGCGAGGCGGCCCACGCCATGGGGGCCGAGCCGCTCCTCGCCGAGCTCACGGCGCTCGGCTCCTCGCCCGCGCCGGCCACCGCGTCCGACGCCGCGACCCTGACTCCGCGTGAGTCCGAGATCCTCGCACTCGTGGCGGAGGGACGCAGCAACGGCGAGATCGGCAAGCAGCTGTTCATCAGCACCAAGACGGTGTCGGTCCACGTGTCCAACATCCTCGCAAAGCTCGATGCGGCCTCGCGCACGGAGGCGGCCGCGGTCGCCCGGCGACGGGGGCTGCTGTAGGCACGTCCGGGGCCTCCGGGACAGTTGGTGTTCGGCGCCAGTCGTACGGGAGTACTTGGTGGCCACTCGCGTTCAGCTGTGGCCGAACAAGAAGTGCTCCGCACGAGCTCGCCGTCGTCGGCGGATCGTCGACGTCAGTCCTGACGGGGAGCCCCTGACACCCGTCGGTCAGACTTCACCGCATGCCTGACTTTCGCTGCTCCTTCGCCAGCGTCGAGGACGACGAGCCGATCATCGGCACCGCACCGACCGACACCGAGATCCTGATGGTGGAGTGTCCCGGGCCCTGGGGCCGAGAGGCCGTCACCGACAACCGGCTGCCCGAGGACGTGCGCGACCACCTGGGCGCCCAGGACCTCAAGGTCTTCCTGCTGCGCCGGTACGACGGCAGCGCCGGGCCCGGCACGCGCGTCTTCTGGGCCCGCGCCACCGAGGACGGCTACGACGTGCGCGGCACGGTGCTCGACCGGCCCGAGGACCTCCTCGACCTCGACCTCCCGGGCATGCCGGCGTACGACGGGCCGCTGTGGCTGGTCTGCACCAACGGCAAGCGCGACCGCTGCTGCGCCGAGCTGGGCCGCCCGATCGCCGGCCTGCTCAGCCAGGAGTGGCCCGAGGGCACCTGGGAGACGACGCACCTGGGCGGGCACCGCTTCTCGGGCACCCTGCTCGCGCTGCCCAGCGGGATCACCCTCGGCCGGCTCGACACCTCCAACGCCCTCGCCGCCTGCGAGGCGGTCGAGCGCGGCGAGGTGCCGGCGGAGCTCGTCCGCGGCAGGGCCGGGCGCCCGGGCGTCGAGCAGGTCCGCGAGCTGCACGTCCTGGCGGGCGGCGACCCGGCGGACGAGATCACCGCGGTCCCCGGGCCGGTCCGGAGGCAGTCGTGCGGCGACGACAAGGTCAAGGGCACGACGCGCTTCGAGCTCGGCGCGCGCTGATCGTGCCCCGGTGCCGGGCAGGAGATCCCGCGGAAGGGGGCCCGGCACCGGGAGCTTGTGGTGGCTAGCCCTTCACCGCTCCTGACGTACCTCCGCGGACGAGGTACTCCTGGAAGATGAGGAAGACGATGGCCACCGGGATGGTCATGAGGAGCGCGGCCGCCATGGTGATGGGGTACTGCGAACCGGACCCGAGCTGGCCGCTGGTCAGCGTCGCCACCCCCGAGGTCAGGGTGAAGAGGTCCCGGTCCTGCGAGGCGACGATGAAGTGAGGCAGCTCGTTCCACGACCCCTGGAACGACAGGTTCGTGAGGGTGATCAGCGCCGGGCGCGACATCGGCAGCACGACCGACCAGAAGGTGCGGAACGTGCTGGCCCCGTCGATCCGGGCAGCCTCCTCCACCGACTCCGGGATGCTCTCGAAGAACTGCTTCATGATGAAGACGCCCGCGGCATCGACCAGCAGGGGCAGCACGAGTGCGGGGTAGAACTTGATCCGCGCCAGCGCGTAGCCGGCCAGCGAGCAGAGGGACTCCGGCGACGCCGTACGCCGCAGCGACGGGTCGCGGGCCAGCTCGCCGCTGGCGCTGGCGGAGGTCCAGGGATACGCCTACGCCGCGGCGGTCCGCGGGGCCGACCTGTTCGAGGCGTTCGGGCGCCCGGGCACCGACCGGTGGCGTGCGTGGGCGGAGCGGTTGCGGCAGGAGTTCGCTCGGCGCTTCTGGGTCGAGGACGCCGTCGGCGCCTTCCCCGCGATCGCCCTCGACCGCGACAAGCGCCCGGTCGTGTCGCTGACCAGCAACATCGGGCACCTGCTCGGCACCGGGATCCTCGATCCCGACGGCGTCGTCGTGGTCGCGAGGCGCCTGGTCGGACCGGACATGCTCTCCGGCTTCGGGATCCGCACCCTCTCCACCCACGCCGCCGGATACTCGCCGACCGGCTACCCCGTCGGCTCGGTCTGGCCGCACGACACCGCGATGCCTGGCCGGGCTCGCGGCCGAGGGGCGACCGGAGACCGCCGACGTCGCCGGGGCGCTGCTCGCCGCCCTCACCGCCTTCGAGGGCCGGCCCCCGAGCTGTTCGCCGGCGACGCCCGGTCGAGCACGCCGGTGCCGCTGCCCTACCCGCTGCCCGCCGTCCACAGGCCTGGTCCGCGGCGTCCGGGGTCTCGCTCGTGTCCTCCGTCCTCGGGCTCACCGCCTCCCGGGACTCCGGGATGTCCACCAGCCCGGTGCGGCCGTGGTCGTTCGGTGCCACCCGGATCACCGGTCTCGGCACCCACGGGCGGCTCGCGGACGTCGAGGTCACGGCCGAGGGGGCGGCCAGCATGACCGCGGCCGGCTGACGATCCCACGCCCCGAGGGGTGTGGGACGGTGTGGAGGAGCGACAGAGACTGGCCCTGTCCCGGCGGACAGTCCGTCGCGGCATGATGAGGAGGATCCATGACGACGACTCCTGACGGCCCCCTGGGCGACGACGAGATCACCACGGAGGGCACCGACCCGACCGGCGTACCCGCCGCGCCGGACACGGACGCGGACGGCACCGACGGTGCCGACGCGGACGGCACCGACGGCGACTCGACCGACTCGACCGACGGCGACTCCACGGATGCCGACGGCACCGACGGCACGGACGCCGACGGCACCGACGGCACGGACGGGACCGCGCTCTGAGCGCTCTCGACCTGCTCACCGGCGACGCCCAAGTCTTCCTCGACACGACCTGGGCGTCGTCGGTGCACGTCCACCGCACCGACCCCGGCCTCGGCGCGCGCACCCTTTCGCTGGCCGACGTCGACCACCTGCTGACCGAGACCGCCATCCGCGCGCCCGCGGTCCGGGTGGCACGCGACGGCTCCGTCCTGCCCGAGTCGGCGTTCACCCGCGGCGGCAGCCTGGCCGGTAAGCCGCTGACCGGGCTGGTCGACCCGGTGAAGCTGATGCGCCTGCACGACGAGGGAGCCACGATCGTGCTGCAGGGCCTGCAGCGCTACTGGACTCCCGTCTCCGACCTCGTCGCCGAGCTCGAGCTCGAGCTCGGCCACCCCTGCCAGGCCAACGCCTACCTCACGCCTCCCGGCGCCCAGGGCTTCGCCGTGCACTCCGACTCCCACGACGTCTTCGTGCTGCAGACGCACGGCACCAAGCTCTGGGAGATCCACGGCGAGGGCGGTCCCGGCGAGCTCCTGCTCGAGCCCGGCGTCGTCGCCTACCTCCCCACCGGCACGCCCCACGCCGCCCGCGCGCAGGAGGCGGTGTCGCTCCACCTGACGATCGGCATCAACCAGCTCACCTGGCGCCAGCTCGTCTCGCGGGTCGTGCAGGACGCCCTCGCCGAGATGCCGGACGACCACCTCCCCGCGGGCTACCTCGACGATCCGGACCGCCTGGCCACCGGGCTCGGCGAGCGGCTCGCTGCCGTGGCCGACGCCGTACGACGACTCGACGCCCCCGCGGCCGCGCAGGCGCAGGTCGTCCGTTTCCTCAGTGAGCGTCCGCCCCGGATGGCGGGCGCGCTGCTCGACCGCGAGGCCCTCACCCGGGGCCTCACCGACGACACCGTCCTGCGGCGCCGCCCCGGGCACCCCTGCGAGCTGGTCGACGACGGTGACGCGGTGCGCCTCCTCCTCGGCGACCGCGTGCTGCGGGTCCCGGCCCGGATCCGCGACGCCCTCGATGTGGTCGCCGCGCGACCGGAGCTCACCCCGGCCGACCTGCCCCTCGATCGGGCGAGCGCGCTCGTCCTGTGCCGACGGCTGGTGCGGGAGGGCCTGCTCGGGGTGGTCCGGTGACGTTCCGGTGCGCCGCCGCCAGCCTGGCCCGCGAGGACGACCTGGCCGGCACCGCCTCGACCGTGCGCAGCTTCCTGCTGGTCGAGCACGGCGGCTCGTGGGGCTCCGACGCCCTGCGCGACGCCCGGCTGCCGGCGGGTCTGGGTGAGCACCTAGCACGCAGCGGCCGCGCCGCCAACGTGCGCGTCCTCCTCGTCCGCCGCCCCGGACGTCGGGCGGACGGCACGGGCGCCCGCGTCTTCGCCGCCCGCGCGGCCGGCCCGGACTCCTGGCTGGAGACCGCGGCGCTGGGGAGCCTCGACGAGGTGCGCGACCTCGACCTCGCGGCGCTCGGCGCCGGTCGGTCGGTGGGCCTGGCACGGCACGACGAGCCGGTCATCGCGGTCTGCACCCACGGCCGCCACGACGCGTGCTGCGCCGAGCGGGGCCGCCCGGTCGCCCTGACCCTCGCCGCGGGGCGCCATGCCGACGCCGTCTGGGAATGCTCGCACATCGGGGGCGACCGGTTCGCGGGCAACGTGCTCGTCCTGCCCCGCGGCCTCTACTACGGCCGAGTCGACCCCGACTCGGCCCTGGCGATGGCGGACGCCACGGCCGACGGTCGCGTCTCGCTGGACCACCTCCGCGGTCGCTCGGACCTGTCGATGCCGGTGCAGGCGGCCGAGATCGACGTACGCCGGCGCCTCGGGCTCACCGGCCTCGACGACGTCCGTGTCTCCTCGGCGCGCACGGAGGGTGACGTCACCGTCGTCGCAGTCGAGGCCGCGGGCGTGGTCCACGAGGTGCGGGTGCGCCGGACGCTCGAGGGCGCGGAGCGCCTGACGTGCGGTGCGCTGCGGGACAGTGCGGTGCCGAGGTTCGTGGTCGAGCGGCCGGGCTGAGCCCGCCTCTAGCCGAGTCGGTCCTCGAGGTTGCCCGGCTCGACGTGCTCCTCGACCGCGGGCTGCCACGCGGCCTGCTCGGCGACGAGTCGGGGCTTGCCCGCCTCGGCGTCCTCGAGGTGGCGGGCGGCGCGGTTGGCCTGGGCCTGCTCGCGGTCGGCGACGGCGTCGGCCTCGCGGGCCTCCACGCGCGCCTCGGTCAGCTCGCGGTGGACGGCGGCGACCTCGTCGGCCCGGGCGCGGATCTCCTCGGGGGAGCGCTCGTCGCGGAGCATCTTCTCCAGGTCGTCGAGGGCGGACTGCTCGCGGCGCGTGAGGCCGTCGACGGTGCGGTGCGCGGCGTCGGCGCGGTCGCCTGCCTGCACGGCCTCCATCGCCTCCTCGGCCGCCTCGCGCCGGAGCTCGCCGAACGTCACCTGGTGGGCGCTCGCCGCGACGAACTTCGTGTCGTCCTTGTCGGGATGCACGTCGGCGTACTCCGCGAGCGCCTTGACCAGCTCGCGCGTGGCCACCCGGCGGGCGTCGCGCAGCTCGATCTTGGTCTCGAAGCACTCCTTGTAGGACGTCCAGTCGCGCTCCCACGCGTCGAGCTCCTTCTGCGGAGCGTCGCCGGCGATGGTCTCCACCGGGGGCCAGATCTGCTGGCCGCGGAGCTCGAGGCCCCGGCCCTCGGCGTAGGCGCGCAGCTGCTCGAGGCCCTCGCGGTGGCGACGCAGCACGTCGGAGTAGGCGTTGATCGCGCGGCCGAGCCCGCGCAGGTTGTCGCGGACCAGCACGGACTCCTCGTGGCGCCGCTCGGCACGCGCGCGCAGGGCGTCGGCGGCCTCGCCGGCGAACACGTCCTCGGAGAGCGTCGCGGTGCGCTCGAAGCCGTCGACCGCGAGCTCGACCTTGCCGGCGAGCCGGCGCACGGAGTCGCCGTAGCGGTCGATCTCGTCGGGCTCGACCCAGTGGTAGCCGCAGCCGATCGGGTCGCCGAACCGGAGCCCGTCCTGCTGCGCCTCGATCCTGTCGACCACGACCCTCGTCATCGCGGGTCCACCTGGTCGAGCTTGGCGGCGACCTGGGCGGCCTGGCCGACCATGACGTCGAGCTCGTCGAAGTCGATGATCGAGTCGTCGATGGCCGCGGAGATGGTGCGGCACTTCGTGGTGATCACCTCGGCGTCGTCCACGAGGCTGCGCACCCCCTCGACCATCAGGTCGCGCCACGGGAAGTCGTCGGCCGGGTGGTCGATGTCGCCGAGCGCGGACCTCAGGTCCTCCCGGGCGGAGTCCAGCTCCTCCTTGGCGCTGCGCAGCGCCCGCTGGTTGATCGCGATCGGCCTCATGCCGACCTTCTGCCCCGATGAACGCCGCCGAAACCAGAAGTCGTCAATCTGTGAACTACTCCACCCCGGCGGTCTGGACCACCCCTCGCCGGCCGGGCGGCATGGTCCCGGGGCCCGCTCAGACGTGACCGGAGAGCTGCGCCAGCCGCAGCTCGAGCCGGGCGAGGAGGTCGGTGGCCGTCCGGTCGGGCATGCCGGACTTCTTGCCGCCTCCCTGGGCGCACACCGGCAGCACGTCGATCGAGAGCTTGGCGCCGCCCGCCAGTGCGCGCAGCTCGTCGAGCTTGTCGCCGAAGGGTGAGCCGCTGCCGGGGGAGTAGTAGTGGACGGCGGCGTCGACGTCGTGGGCGAAGAGGTCGGCCTTCGTCACCGCCACCACCAGCCACGTGGGCCGCTCGCGGCGCACGGCCATGCTCGCGATGCGGTGCGCGGTGATCGACCAGTCCTCGAGCTCGGCGGCCAGCTGCTCCTCGCGCGAGGCGACGGCGCGACCGCTGGTCCCGCCCGTGCGCCGCGGGGTGGCGTAGCCGTTGGCGACCACGTGGAGCACCCCGTCGACGGGCTCGTCGTGGAACACCTCGTCCAGCGCGCCGAGGCGGGTCGCGGCGTTCTCGCCCGGCACCACCCGGAAGCGGTAGCCGCGCAGCCTGGCGTTGCGGCGCGTACGACGCTCCATGACCGCGGAGCCGACGTCCTGGCCCCCGTCCGCCGAGGACTGGGCGCTCGCGCGGCGCGAGAGCCGGTCGGCCAGCCGGGTCTTGCCGACGCCGGTCATCCCGGTGACCGCGACCGTGGGGTAGCGGTGGCGGAGGAGCCGCGAGGCACGGTCGGGGGCCTGGGAGAGCGCGGCGAGGGCGCCTCCGGCGATCGTCGTGCCGAGGGCTGCCCTGCCGTGTCGCAACGGTGACTGCATGGCCCCATCCTGCCCGGTCCGCGTGCGGGACCACGCCGTCCGAGGGGGTGGGGCCCGGCGCGGGTTGGCCAGGCGACCGGCCGTCTTGGACAATGGCCGGACCACCCTCCTCCAGTCGTTAGGTCTCCATGGACACCGAGAACCGTCCCGTCCTGACCGGGCTCGTCGCCCTGGTCGGCGTCGCCGTGGTCATCGGCCTGCTCGGGGGGCTCGCCGTGATGGTGGGGGTCAAGGCCACCGGCATCGGCGAGACCTCGACCGCCAGCGACGACGGGGGCACGCCCGCCACCTTCAACCTGCCCCGGCCGAGTGACACCAGCAGCTCGATCCCGGCGCCGGAGGACACGGCCGAGCCCAGCACCGGCGAGACGACGTCGGAGGCTCCGGCGACGGGCATCTCCCTGACCGCCGTGCAGCAGTCGGTCAGCCCGATGCAGCAGATCGACCTCAAGGGCACCTACCCGGGCGGGGAGGGCGCGATCCTGCAGGTGCAGCGCTTCGAGAACGGCGCGTGGTCCGACTTCCCGGTGACCATGTCGGTGTCCGGCGGGACCTTCGCGACCTACGTGCAGACGAGCCAGGTCGGGGCCAACAAGTTCCGCGTCGTCGACACCGACACCCAGGTCGCGTCCAACGAGCTCACGGTGACGGTGGGTTGAGCGCCTCCGCCGCACGGGCCCGGTCGACGCGACCGGTCCAGTAGCCGACCCATCCCGTGCCGGCAAGGCCGAGCAGGCCGACCACCAGGCAGGCGGTCGCCAGGGGCGCGACCGCCGCGACCGCGCCAACCAGCAGCGGGCCGCCGGTGTTGCCGATGTCGCCGCAGAGGCGCCACGCGCCGAGGAACTGCGCCCGGCCCTCGCCCGGCGCCGCGTCCGCCCCGAGGGTCATCACGATGCCCGAGCCGAGGCCGTTGCCGGTGGCGATGAGCGCCATGACCAGGGCGACCGAGACCGCCGACGTGGCCAGAGGCAGCAGCAGGCACGCGACCGCCATGGAGAGGACGACCGGCACCGCCACCACCTTCCGGCCGCGGGTGTCCATCAGCCACCCGCCGGGCCACATGAAGGCGACGTCGAGCGCGGCCGCGCCGGCGAAGATCAAGGAGGTGGTCGACGCGGACAGGCCGAGGTGGTCGGCCCACAGCGGCAGCAGGCTGAGCCGCAGCGACCGGCTCATCCCGAGGATGACGACCGCGGTGCCGAGGGTGGCCAGCAGGCGGCGGTGCGACGCGATGACCGTCCACACGCCGAGGTGTCCCGACGCCTTGGCCGCGGCCCGCTTCTCCTCGCCGAGGTCGGGCATCGTCGCGGCGAGCAGGGAGGCGCAGACCGACATCGCGGCGCCCAGCCAGAAGACGCTCGTGAGGTCGGTGAGGCGGATCAGCCCGGCGCCGAGGAGGGGCCCGATGAGCACGCCGAGGCGGTAGGACCCGCCCAGCAGAGACATCGCCCGCGCCCGGTGGGTGCTCGGGACGACGTCGATCATGAAGCCCTGCCGTGCGATCAGGAACACCGTCCAGCACACACCGCTGAGCAGCACGCCCGCCGCGAGGGCGGCCACGGAGTCGGTGAGGGCGGCGACGGCCATCGCGCCGGCGTCCAGGAAGCCGGCGGCGACGAGCGCGCGCCGCTCGCCGATCCGCGCGACCAGCGCACCCGCCGGCAGGCTCGCGCAGAGCATGCCCACGCCGGTGAGCGCCACGATCGCGGCGGCGACGCTGACGTCGGCGCCGAGGTCGCGGGCGCGGAGGGCGAGCACGGGCATGATCGCGCCGTGCCCGATCGCCGAGACGATGGAGGGGCCGTACGCCACCAGCCAGATGTCGCGGAACCGGAAGTCGGTCTCCGCCGCGGTCGACGTCGTCACCCGCGCCACGCTACGGGTGCCCCGGCACGGCACGCGGCACCGGTGCGACGCCTGCAGGGATGTCGGTGGAGGTTGTCAGCACCGTTCCGTAGGCTCCCGTGACGTGGCCCACGACACCGACATGCAGCCCTCGTCCGTCCGCGCGAGCAGCGACCCGCTCGTCCTCCCCGGGGCCGGTGACTGGCTCACGTGGGTCGGCGAGCGGTGCGAGGGCGAGCTCGCCGAGGCGGTGCGCCAGGTGGAGCGGGTCAAGGCCGGCTCGACGGACGCCGGCGAGGTGCTGCGGGCCTGGAACCGCGCCGAGACCGCGCTCGCCAACGCCGACGCCGTGGCCCTGTGGTCCGAGGTGCACCCCGACGCGGCGGTGCGCGACCGTGCCGACGAGCTGAGCCAGCAGGTGCAGAAGTACGTCACCGAGCTCGGGCAGGACCGCGACCTGTTCGCCGTCTTCGCCGCGCTCGACGCGGAGGGGCTCGACGACGACGCGCGCCGGGTGCTCGACCACACGCTGCGCGACTTCCGCCGTACGGGTGTCGACCGTGACGACGCCACCCGCGACCGGTTGCGCGAGCTGAGCGAGCGCTCGGTCAAGCTCTCCCAGGACTTCGGCCGCACCATCCGCGACGACGTCCGCTCGATCCGGATCGCGCCGGAGCGCCTGGCCGGGCTGCCCGACGACTACCGCGCGGCCCACCCGGCCGAGGACGACGGCCTGGTCACGATCACCACCGACTATCCCGACCTGGTCCCGTTCACGACCTTCGGGTCGGACGTCGAGGCCCGGCGCGAGCTCTCCCTGGCCGCCAACAACGTCGCGTGGCCCGCCAACGACCAGGTCCTCCAGGACCTCTTCGCCGTGCGGCGCGAGACCGCCGACCTCCTCGGCTACGCGTCCTGGCCCGACTACGACGCCGAGGTCAAGATGATCGGCTCCGGCCAGGCCATCGCCGACTTCATCGAGCGCATCAGCGAGGCCGCGACCGAGCGGGCCGGGCAGGAGGTCGCGGTGCTCCTCGAGCGCAAGCGCGCCGACGACCCCGACGCCGAGGTCGTGACGACCTACGACTCGCGCTACTACTCCGAGCTCGTGCGCCGCGAGCAGTACGCCGTCGACGGGCAGGTCGTGCGCACCTACTTCGGCTTCGAGCAGGTCCGGCAGGGGCTGCTCGACGTGACCGGCCGGCTCTTCGGCCTGGAGTGGACGCCGGTCCCGCACGACGAGGCCGGCACGTGGCACGAGGACGTCGCGAGCTATGACGTCGGGCTCGACGGGCGCCGCATCGGCCGCATCCACCTCGACCTCCACCCGCGCGAGGGCAAGTTCAAGCACGCCGCCCAGTTCGACATGGTCAAGGGCGTCGCCGGCACGCAGCTCGCCGAGGGCGTGCTGGTGTGCAACTTCAGCCGCGGCCTGATGGAGCACGACGAGGTCGTGACGCTGTTCCACGAGTTCGGCCACCTCGTCCACCACGTCCTCGGCGGGCAGGGCGAGTGGCTGCGCTTCTCCGGCGTCGCCACGGAGTGGGACTTCGTCGAGGCGCCCAGCCAGATGCTGGAGGAGTGGGCGTGGGACACCGACGTGCTCGCCACCTTCGCGCGCAACGCCGAGGGCGAGACCATCCCCGCCGAGCTGGTCGCCGCGATGAGGCGGGCCGACCACTTCGGCAAGGGCCTCTACGCCGTGCAGCAGATGTCCTACGCGGCCCGGTCCTACTACTTCCACGCCGCGCGGCACGACGACCTGACGTCGTACGGCGACGAGCTGCAGCGCCGCTACTCGGTGTTCCCGCCGCTGGAGGGCGCGCACATGCACTGCGCCTTCGGCCACCTCGACGGCTACTCGTCGGGCTACTACACCTACATGTGGTCGCTGGTGATCGCCAAGGACCTCTTCTCGGCCTTCGACGTCGACGACATGTTCGCCCCCGACGTGGCCACCGCCTACCGCGACAAGGTGCTCGCGAGGGGGGGTCGCGCCGACGCCGCCGACCTGGTCGCCGACTTCCTGGGCCGGCCCTACTCCTTCGACGCCTGGGCGGCGTGGCTGGCGGAGTAGGGCCGACCGCGGGAGACGGCCGGGCTCAGCCCGGGATGTAGTCGAACGTGTCGGGGTTGGGGCCGGTGCGCCCGGCCTCGCCCCGGTCGAGCTCGTCGAGCGCCTTGACGTGCTCGTCGCTGAGCTCGAAGTCGAACAGCTCGAAGTTCTCGCGCATCCGCTCGGCCCGCATCGACTTGGGGAAGACGATGTCGCCGCGCTGCAGGTGCCAGCGCAGGGTCACCTGCGCCGGCGTACGCCCGACCAGCGAGGCGATCTCGCCGATCGTGTCGTCGTCGTTGACCGCACCCTGCGCGATGGGCGACCACGCCTCGGTGAGCACGCCGTGGCGCTGGTTGGCGGCGCGGACCTCCTCGTTGGCGAAGAAGGGGTGCACCTCGACCTGGTTGACGACCGGGACCACGCCGGTCTCCTCGACGATGCGGTCGAGGTGGGCGGGCTGGAAGTTGGACACGCCGATGGAGCGGGTCTTGCCGGCCTGCTGGGCCTCGATCAGCGCCTGCCACGTGGAGACGAAGTCGCCGTCGTACTCCGTGGGCAGCGGCCAGTGGATGAGGAAGAGGTCGGTCTGCTCGAGGCCGAGACGCTCGAGGGAGCGGTCGATCTCGCGCCGGGCGTCGTCGGGGCGGTGGAAGCCGTTGTTGAGCTTGGTGGTGATGTAGAGGTCGTCGCGGGCGAGGGTGGAGTCCTTGATGGCCTGGCCGACGCCCGCCTCGTTGCCGTACATCTGCGCGGTGTCGATGTGGCGGTAGCCGACCTCGAGCGCCTGGGCGACGGTGGCGGCGGTCTCCTCCGGGGGGACCTGGAAGACGCCGAAGCCGAGCTGCGGGATGGACGTGCCGTCGTGGAGCTTGATCTGGGGAACAGTCATGCAAGGCCTACAAGGATCCGGCCCGAGGTATTCCGCGTGCTCGCCCCCCGGTGGTGTCAGGAGCTGGTGACCGACGTGTCGTCGACCACGAAGCTGGTCTGCAGCGACGAGTCCTCGGTCATCAGGAACTTCACCGTGACGGTCTTGCCCCGGTAGGCCAGCAGGCTGTGCGAGAACTGCGCATAGGTCGCGCTCGTGCCGACGTTGCTGAAGGTCTTCAGCGTCGTGGTCGTCGTCCCGCTGACCACCTGCACCTTGAGGGTGTCGTAGGCCGTCGAGCCGGACTCGGCGGTGTCGGTGCGGATCCAGTACGACAGCGACGCGGCGGTGGCGGCGGCCGGGATCGTGACGGACTGGGCGACGCTCTCCGTCGACGTGGCGCCGTTGCCGCCGAGCCAGGCCTTCCACGAGCCGGTGCGCGCCGGACGGCCGGTGTTGCTGGTGATCGCACCCGTCGTGCCCGTCCAGCTCGCCGCGCCGGACTCGAAGCCGGCGTTGGCGAGCAGGTTGGCGCCCGCCGGAGGCGTCGTCGGCGGGAGGGTGGTGCCGAAGTCCTTGTCGGCGTAGAGCCAGACCATGTGACCGATCATGTCGATGTTCCGGTCCAGGGCGGTGGTGTTGATGTTGGACATCGTGTCGCACGACCGGTGGTAGCAGGGGTCGAAGGCGGTGCCGGCGGTGCCGCCCCACTTCTGCGCCTGGGCCGAGGTCTTGATGACCTCGCCGCCGGAGTACATGCCGGTGGTGGGGATGCCGTAGCTGCGGAACGACGCGTGGTCGGAGCGGCCCTGGACGTCGATGTACTCCCAGGGGATGCCCTTGGACGTGTAGTAGGCGGTCATCGCGTCGCGGGCACCGTTGCCGGCCGGGTTGTCGTCGTAGACGAAGTAGCCGGGGTTGGGCGAGCCGACCATGTCGTAGTTCATGTAGAGGTCGATGCGGTCCTTGTCGGCGGTCGGCAGCGTCGACATGTAGCGGTTGGAACCGAGCAGACCCTGCTCCTCCGCGCCCCACCACGCGAAGCGCAGGTGGTTGCGTGGGGTGTTGCCGCTGGCGGCCCAGGCGAGCGCCGCCTCGAGGACCGCGGCCGAGCCGGTGCCGTTGTCGTTGATGCCGGGACCGGCCGCGACGCTGTCGAGGTGGGCGCCGGTCATCACGACGTGCTCGGCGTCGCCGCCCGGCCAGTCGGCGACGAGGTTGTACGACGTCCCCGACGAGGTCGAGAACGACTGGACCTGCGTGGTGTAGCCGGCGGCGTCCAGCTTGGCCTTCACCCAGTCGAGCGAGGCTCTGTAGCCCGGCCGGCCCGTCGCCCGGTTGCCGCCGTTGGCCGTGGCGATGCTCTGGAGCTGCTGCAGGTGTGCGGTGACGTGGGTGAGGCTGAGGTCGGGCGAGGGCGCCGCGACGGCGGGCGAGGTGGAGCCCGCCAGGGCTGAGGCCACGAGGGCGGCGGCGGCCACGGCGGAGAGTGCGGTCGTACGAAGGGTGCGCATGGGATCTCCCGAGAAGTCGATGGACATGGCAACGGGGCGGGGCAGCAGTGCTGCCCCGCCCCGTCAGGTGCGGTGTGACGTCAGGAGACGTTCAGCGCGGTGTCGTCGACCACGAAGCTCGTCTGCAGCGAGGAGTCCTCGGTCGCAGTGAAGCGGATCGTGACCGTCTTGCCCTTGTAGGCCGTCAGCGCGTGCGAGTACTGGGTGTACGTCGCGTTGGTGCCGACATTGGTGAAGGTGCGCAGCGTGGTGACGGTGGAGCCGTCCACGACCTGCACCCGCATGTTGTCGTACGCCGTCGAGCCCGACTCGGCGGTGTCGGTGCGGATCCAGTACGACAGCGTGGCCGCGGTCGCCGTGGACGGGATGGTCACCGACTGGTTGATCGTCTCGGTGCCGGCCTTGCCGTTGCCGCCGAGCCACAGCTTCCAGGAGCCGGTGCGCGCCGCGCGGCCCGTGTTGTTGGTGATCGGACCGGCGGTGCCGGTCCAGACGGTCGCACCGGACTCGAAGCCCGGGTTGCCCAGGATGTTGCCACCGGTCGGGGGCGGCGTGGTGGGCGGCGTCGTCGTGCCACCGCAGGTCGGGTCAGCGGTCTGCGCGGGCACGTTGACCGCGTCCCAGGCGTTCTTGACGGCGTTGAACTGGGCGCAGGTGGCGTCCAGGTTCTTGGCCGCGGTCAGCGTCCAGGTGCGGTACTTGAGGTAGTTCGACGAGGTGGTCTTCATCAGCATGCCGTTGTAGAGGACCTTGATGGCTGCCTGCTCGCCGATGCCCGTCACCGACGTGCCGTCACACTTGGAGACGCCGCCGCGCGAGAGGAGGTAGAACCAGTGGTCGCCGGGGCCGGCGGCCGCGTGGACCTCCGCCGTCGGGATCGAGCTGGTGTAGCAGGACGGGTCGCCGACGTTGGCCGGGTTGGAGCCGTCGCGGATCGGGCCCTGCCCGACGAGGTCGATCTCCTCGCCGATGGTGTGGTCGGGGCTGTCGTACGGCGAGGGCTGGGCGTCGTAGTACTCCGTGGCAGTGGCCAGGGCGTCACCGATGAACTCCTGGGTGCCGCCGCCGGAGATGCCGCCGGGGGTCTTGTCGTCCACGCCGTGGCCGAACTCGTGCGCCACCACGTCGATGGAGGAGATCCAGCGGCCGCCGGTCTGGCTGTGGCCGATCTGGACCTGCGTGCCGTCGTAGTAGGCGTTGACGTCGTTGAGGCCCACCCGGATCGGGACCCAGCCGCCGGAGCCGTTCATGCCGTTGCGGCCGAGCCACGACGACATCATTCCCTTCATCTGCTGCGCGGCGTAGAGCGCGTCGACGCAGCCGGTCTCCCTGCTGGTGGCGTTGCCGTTGCCCCACACGTCGTCGGGACCCGAGAACGTGGTGTTGGTGGCCGCGTCCTGGCACTTCAGCGTGGTCGCCGTCGGGTCGGTCATGGTGAAGCTCGAGCCGGAGCCGCTGGTCGCGATGGACAGCGGGTTGGGGCCGGAGTAGGCCGCGGTGCCGGAGCCGTGGGCGATCTGCTCGCGCGTCTCGAGGACCTGTCCGTCGGTGGCGTCGACCCAGACGTACTGCCACGAGGGCGAGCCGGCGTCGGTGCCGCGGACCTGGACCTCGTACGCCAGCTTGGTGCCGGCCTCACGGTGCCAGATGACGAGCTCGGGGGCCGAGGAGTCGGCCACCTGGTCGACCTGGCCGCGGGCCGCCGCCGTGGCGCGCTCGGCGCTCAGGGTGGGGGTAGTGCTCGCGATGGTGACGGGCGCCTCCTGGGCGACGGACGAGCCGACGACCTGGCCCTCGGCGTTGGCGAGGACGACGAAGTCGCCACCGACGACGCGCAGGCCCTCGTGGGTGCGCTCGTAGGCCATCGAGTAGACGTCCGCGTCACCGGCGTAGGTGCCGGTGCGCACGAAGGCGTCCTGCGACGCGCGCTCGAGTGCGTTGCCGTGGCCCTTCACCCAGGCAGAGGCTGCCTGCTGTGCCTCGAGACGGGGGTTGCCCGCCGAGGGGGCGGCGTCGGCCGGGGTGACGGTCGGCGCCAAGAACGACGCGGCGACGGCCGTCGCTGCGATACCGGCCAGGGCGGCCAGGCGAGTTGATTTCACTGGGATTTCCAATCATGAGATCCGGGCCCGGACGGGCTTGAGGATGGATTGGTGAAGCGGACCAGTGCACAAACTCGCAATCGGCGAGGAGGCCGTCAATGGACGCAGATCTGCAGGTTGTTGCAACGCGAGAACCTGCACGTCCCGAACGTCGCCTTCGCGTCGTGTCCGATAATC
>NZ_JAOPWY010000164.1 GCF_025965415.1 Nocardioides sp. | reverse complement strand
ATGAGCGCCTTTTTCCGTACGGATGA
This sequence comes from Nocardioides sp., assembly GCF_025965415.1. GTDB lineage: Bacteria > Actinomycetota > Actinomycetes > Propionibacteriales > Nocardioidaceae > Nocardioides. The sequence continues at coordinate 53,150 of NZ_JAOPWY010000164.1, read as the reverse complement.
CCGTCGTGGGGATGAGGGTCGTGGGGATGAGGGTCATTTGGGGGGGAGGGGGACGAAGTAGCTGGTGCGGCGGACGTAGTCGTCCCAGCCGGGCTTGGACCGCTGGCCCTTCTCGTTGAGCTTCGCCCCCGTAATCTCCGTCAGCGAGATTGTCATGAAGAGCGGCCCGATCAGCGCTACGACGCCTGCCCACGAGCCCGCCGCGACGAGCCCGATGCCCCACCAGACGCACGCGTCGCCGAAGTAGTTGGGGTGCCGGGTCCAGCCCCACAGGCCGGTGTCGAGCACCGTCGGGCGCTCGTCGCGGGGGCGCGAGCGGTACGCCGCGAGCTGGGCGTCGCCGACGACCTCGAAGAACACGCCGACCACCCACACGGCCACGCCGACCCACACGAGCGGCCACCAGCGGACGTCGTACGCCGCGGCCACGACGAGGGGGAAGGAGATCACCCACGCGACGACCGCCTGGGTGAGGAAGACCCGGAGCAGCACCTGGGCGGCGCCGGCGTGCCAGCCGGGCCCACCGAGCAGCTCCTCGTAGCGCGGGTCCTCGCCGTGGCCCTTCGAGCGCTTCGCGATGTGCCAGGCCAGCCGGCCGCCCCAGAGGGCGACCAGCACGGCGAGCAGCCACGAGTGGCCGTCGGGCCACACGAGCGCCAGCACGAGCGCGATCGCGACGAAGACCGAGCCCCACGCGATGTCGACCACCGCGACCCGGTCGACGCGCTTGCTGGCGGCCGCGGTGACCCCCATGACGACCAGTGCCACCAGGAGGGCGACCAGGGCCTGGGTCACCACGAGCGGACGGCCGGGAGGGTGTGGGCCGCGCCCGGGCGGACCGACAGGATCTGGTCGACGCCCATCCGGCCGTCGCGGAAGGCGAGCGCGCCGCCGACGAGGTAGAGGCGCCACACGCGGACGACCTCCTCGCCGACCAGCTTGCGCAGCCGCGGCAGGTTGGCCTCGAAGCGCTCGATCCAGCCGGCCACCGTCAGGACGTAGTGCTCCCGCATCGCGTGGACGTCGCGCACCTCGAGCCCGCCGGCCTCGATGAGGGCGACGGTCTCGCCGACCGGCCGCATCGTCATGTCGGGGGCGATGAAGGACTCGATGAACGGACCGCCACCGGGGTGCTTGCCACCGCCGGCGCCCTGCCGCGACATCTGCTGGACCAGGACCCGGCCGCCGGGGCGCACCCCGCGGCGCAGCACGTCGACGTACGTCGCGTAGTTGGCCGCGCCGACGTGCTCCCCCATCTCGAGGGAGCCGACGGCGTCGAAGTGGTCGCGCTCCGGCACCTCGCGGTAGTCCTGGAGCCGGATCTCGACCCGGTCCTCCAGCCCGCGCTCGGCGATCCGGGCGTCGATGAACTTCTTCTGCTCCGCGGCGATCGTCACGCCGGTGACCCGCGCGCCGAAGTGCTCCGCCGCGTGCAGGGACAGGGAGCCCCAGCCGCAGCCGACGTCGAGCATCGTCATGCCGCGTTCGAGGCCGAGCTTGGTGCAGACGAGGTCGAGCTTGGCGCGCTGCGCCTCCTCGAGGGGTGTCTCCGGGGTCGCGTGGTAGCCGCAGCTGTAGGCCATCTGCGGCTCGAGGATCAGCGAGTAGAACTCGTTGGAGAGGTCGTAGTGGTGGCTGATCGACGACCGGTCGCGCGCCAGGCTGTGGAGCCGACCCTTGACCCGCGCCTGGGACGCCGGAGCGGCCGGCGGGCGACCGAGCGCGCCGAGACCGGAGGCGGTGCGGATCGCGTCGACCAGCGCGCGGGGCGAGAGGCGTACGCCGGACAGGCCACGCTCGGCGCCGACCGCGAAGGCGTGCGTCAGCGCGGACTCCAGGTCCCAGCCGTCCTGGTCGGGGACGTCGAGCTCACCGGTGACGTAGGCCTGGGCAGCCCCGAGCTCGCCCGGGTGCCAGAGCAGCCGGCGCAGCGCGTCGGGGGAGCGGAGCACCACGAGCGGGGCGCCGTCCGGCCCGGCGACGGAGCCGTCCCACGCCTGCAGCCGGACCGGGAGGTCGCCGCCGATGAACGGCCGCACCGCCTCGGCGAGGCGGTCGGCGACCCCGGCGGCGGAGACCGCCGAGGTGGGGCGCGGGGCGGTCTGGGTCACTGGTTCTCCCGGGTGAAGGTGAGCTGCGAGACGTTGATGTAGCCACTGGCGAAACCAGCCTGGGAGTAGGCCAGGTAGAAGTGCCACACCCGCATGAACATGTCGTCGAACCCGAGGGCCAGCACGGCGTCGCGCTGGGCGAGGAACCGGCGGTCCCAGCGGCGCAGCGTCTCGGCGTAGTGGTCTCCCATCTCGAGCTGACCGACCAGGCGGATGGTCGTCTCGTCGCGGGTGATCTCGTCGATGACCTCCACGCTGGGCAGGAAGCCGCCGGGGAAGATGTACTTGTTGATCCACGTGTGGCCGCCGCGCGTGGCGAGCATCCGGTCGTGGGGCATCGTGATCGCCTGGATGGCGACCCGGCCGCCGGGGGCGAGCACCGCGTCGATGGTGCGGAAGTAGGTGCCCCAGAACTCGTGGCCGACGGCCTCGATCATCTCGACCGACACCACCGCGTCGTACGTCGCCCCGGTGGCGGCCAGCGCGCGGTAGTCCATCAGCTCGACGTGGACGCGGTGGGCGAAGCCGGCAGCGGTGATGCGCTCCTCGGCCAGCTCGAGCTGCTCGACCGAGAGGGTGATCGTGTGCACGTTCGCCCCGCGGCGGGCCGCGCGGATCGCCAGCTCGCCCCAGCCGGTGCCGATCTCCAGCACCCGGCTGCCGTCGGTGACGCCGGCCTCGTCGAGCAGGCGCTCGATCTTGCGGCCCTGCGCCTCGGCGAAGTCGGGGTGGTGGAGCATCGGGTCGGCGTTGTCGGTGGGCTCCGGTGGGGTCGACACCAGGTGGTCACCGACGGAGCCGGGGCCCTGCGGGACCGGGGTGGAGGAGGTGTCGAAGAGGGCGGACGAATAGCTCAGCGTGTCGTCGAGGAAGAGCGCGAAGAGGTCGTTGGACAGGTCGTAGTGGTGGGAGATGTTGGCCTGGCTGTTGGCCTCCGTGCTGCGGTGGTGCCCCGGCATGCGGGGCGTCACGAGGGCGCGCAGCCGCTGCAGGGAGTCCGGGATCAGCGTGGCGATCCGGGCCGCGGGCACGGTCAGGAAGCCAGCGAGGTCGTCGGTGTCCCACGCGCCCGTCATGTAGGACTCGCCGAAGCCGATCAGTCCGTCGCGGCCCAGGCGGGCGTAGAACTCGTCGGGTCGGTGCAGGCGCATCGTCGGGCCACCCTGGCCGAGGCGGCGGCCGGTGGGCTCCTCGACGACGGTCACCGCGAGGCGGCCGACGGCGGCACGGAACAGCCGTCGCGCCACGGCGGCGGACACGGCGGTGCGGGGACTGCGGACCAGCGGCTCGAGCCCGGGCATGCCCTGGCTGCGGCGCTCGGTGCCCTGCTCGAGGGACGGGTCGTCGGGGCGGTTCTTCTCGAGTGTCATTGCACGCCCTCCTGGCGGTGACGGGGTCGAGGGCGGATCGGAAGTCGGCGGGCCCACAACCAGATGCCGTGCGCCCGGATCTGCACGCTGCCGCGCAGCGCGGCGCCCAGCGTCGTGCGGACGGCGACGTCGCTGCGGGTGCCGGTGAGGCTGGCGCTGAACGCGGCGGACGGGCCCCCGGGTGCGTCGGCGTCGTGCCCGCGCAGCGTCACCGCCACGTGCAGGCGGTCGGTCGGGATCGGCACGGCGATGTCGTACGTCCCGTCCGTCCCGTGGAAGGGGGAGACGTACATCGCCTTGTCGGTGCGGGCGCGGCCCTGCTCGTCGGGGTGGACCAGGTAGGCGTGCCGGTCGCCGTAGGTGTTGTGCACCTCGACCACGACGCCGGCCTGGCGGTTGCGGTCGTCGAAGCACCAGAAGACGCTGATCGGGTTGAACGCATAGCCCAGCGAGCGTGGCTGCGCGGCCATCAGGATCGTGCCGGGCCGCGTGCCGGTGCCGAGCGAGACGCCGTTGTCGGCGAGGAACGCCTCGACGTTCTCGCGCAGCGTGCGCTCCGGGGACCCCAGGTGGTCGCGGGCCTCGAAGCGGGCGAGCAGACCGTGGTCGGGCAGGCCGTCGAGGTCGACCAGCCACAGCGTCGAGGAGTGCTCGAAGGTGCGCTTGAACGGCGTGCGCCGGGTGTGGCGGATGGTGGTCCGGAAGCGTCCCGGCGCCGGGACGACGTGGTCGACACGGGTCCAGGGCAGGCCGAGGTGGGTCGCGGCGGCCAGGCCGGAGCGCGCGCCGTCCTCGTGGAAGCCCCAGCCGTGGTAGGCGCCGGCGAACGCGATGCGCTCGGTGTTGATCTCCGGCAGCCGCCGCGACGCCGCCACCGACTCGGGGGTGTAGAGCGGGTGCTCGTACTCCATCCGGTCGATCACGGTCGCCGGGTCCACCAGGTCCTCGCCGCCGAGGGTGACGAGGTAGTGGGTGTCGGTGGGCAGGCGCTGGAGGCGGGTGAGGTCGTAGGTCACCGTGACCTGCCGGGACTCGTTGGCGGGGCGGTGAAAGTTCCACGACGCACGGGCGTCCGGCGCGTCGGGGAGCAGGGAGACGTCGGTGTGCAGCAGCGCCGGGTTGCTGCTGTAGGGCAGCGCGGACAGGAGCCCGCGCTGCAGGTCGCTCGGCGCCTCGAGCATGCCGAGCGCGTGGGCCGGGTGGGTGGCGATCACGACCGCGTCGAAGGCGGTGGTGGCGCCGCTGCCGTCGGTGATCTCGACCCGGTCGTCGAGCTCGCGGACCGACGTCACCTTGGTCTCGAGCCGTACGTCGGGCAGGGCCCGGGCGAGCGCGGCGACGTAGGTCCCCGAGCCACCCGTGACCGTGCGCCACTCCGGGGAGCCGAAGACGCCGAGCATGCCGTGGTGCTCGAGGAAGGTGAAGAGGTAGCGCGCGGGGTAGTCGAGGGAGGTCGCGGGGTCGCAGGACCACACGGCCGCGACCAGGGGCTCCATGAAGTGGCGGACGAAGCCGGCCGAGAAGCCGCCCCCGGCGAGGAAGTCGCGCAGCGTCTGGTCCGAGGTCGAGGTGTCGTCGGCGAGCAGCGCCCGTGCCCGTCGGTGGAACCGCGGGATCTCGAGCAGCATCCGCCAGTGCTCGCGCGAGCGGAGCGAGGAGCGCTGGGCGAAGAGGCCGCGCGCCCCCAGCGCGCCGGCGTACTCGACACCGGTGCCGGCGTCGCTGACCGACAGCGACATCTCCGAGGGCTGGGTCTCGATGCCGAGCTCGGCGAAGAGCCGCAGCAGCGTCGGGTAGGTCTTGCGGTTGTGGACGATGAAGCCCGTGTCGATGGCCAGCTCGCCGTCGGCGGTCGGCACCAGGTGGGTGTCGGCGTGGCCGCCCAGGCGGTCGTCGGCCTCGTAGAGGGTCACGTGGGCCGTGCGCGCGGCGACCCAGGCGGCCGTCAGCCCGGCAACACCGGACCCGACGACCGCCACCCGGCGCTGCGCACCGGCATTCACGTCGCCTCGGTCAGGTCGAAGAGGGCGATCGGCTTGCTGGACGGCTGCTCGGACCCGCCGTCGGGCTCGACGGTGATCCCCACGGCCGCCGCGGACGCGGCCGACCCGTCGAGGACGAGGGTCTGGTCGGCCTCGTCGGGCATCAGCCCGGCGGAGGTGAACTCGCCCTCGGGGGACATCAGCCAGAGCTCGTAGACCTTGCCCTTGGGAGCGGCGACCATGTCCTCGGTGCGGATGACCGCGCGGTCCTCGGCCTTGGAGCGGACCACGGTGGCCCGCCCGGCCTCACCGAGGTCGAGGAACACCTCCTGGGCGTCGTCGGCGCCGATGACCTGCTCGGCGGCCGTCAGCTGGGGCACCTCGTCGGACTGCCAGGGCTGGATCAGCGCCGCGCCGAGCCCGACGAAGATCGCGAGTGCCGCCGCGACCAGAAAGGGCATCCAGGCCCGCCGCCCGGCGCGCTGCTGTGCCGCGATGGACGCGGGAGTCGTGCGGGGGACCTCGGGAGGGAGGGGACGGATCTGGGTGATGCCGCTCAGCACCGAGTCGCGCAGCGAGGCCGGCGGGGCCACTGCGGTCGTCTCGGCCAGCAGCGCCGCGGTCTCGCGGAGCTCTGCGACCTCTGCCCGGCAGTCCTCGCACGTGGCGAGGTGCTGCTCGAAGCGGGCCCGCTCGAGATCGTCGAGCGCGTCCAGGGCATAGGCGCCCGTGAGCTTGTGCACGTCGCTCATGAGCCAACTCCCATCAGGTCTCGCAGGCGGATCAGTCCGTCGCGTATTCGTGTCTTCGCGGTGCCCAACGGGACGTCGAGCAGAGCAGCTACCTCCGTGTGGGTGTAGCCCCCGAAGTAGGTGAGCTCGACGGCCCGGCGTTGTACGTCGGTCAGGGTGGCGACCGCACTGCGGACCCGTGCGGCGTCGAGCGAGGCGTGTGCGGCCTCGGAGGTCTGGTCGTGGTCGACCGGAGCCGTCTGGCGGTTCCAGGTCTCGTCACGGGTGGTGGACGCCTCGACCGAGCGGACCCGGTCGACCGCCTTGCGGTGGACGATCGTGAGCAGCCAGCCGGCGGCACTCCCGCGCTCCGCGTCGTAGCGGGTGCTGGAGCGCCAGGCGTCGAGGTAGGCCTCTTGCGTGACCTCCTCGGCGTGGGCCGGGTTGCGCACGACGCGCAGTGCCAGGCCGTACGCCCGGGCGGACGTGGCGTCGTAGAACGCGGCGAAGGCCGCCTCGTCGCCACGCCCGGCCCGGCTGAGCAGCTCGGAGAGCCTGGGTGCGTCGCCCCCGGACGGGACGCCCTCGGGCGCCCCGTCCGGTACGGGCCTCACGTGATTCACGTCAGTCATCCTTGCGCAAGTGCTGCTCGGGTCGGGCTCGTCAGGGGACGAGTCACATCTGCGGCATCATCACCGAGTCGATGAGGTAGACGGTGGCGTTGGCGGTCTGCACGTTGCCGCAGACGACGGTCGCGCCCTCAGCGGTGAAGTCCTCGCCCGAGCCCTCGACGGTGATCATGTCCTTGTTGAGGGTCTCGTGCTCACCGGCGACGTCGGCCGGCGACAGCTTGCCGGGCACCACGTGGTGCGTCAGCACGGCGGTGAGGGCGGCCTTGTCGGCGAGCAGCGCGTTGAGGTCCTTCTTCGGGATCTTGGCGAAGGCCTCCTCGGTGGGCGCGAACACGGTGATGTCCTCGGCCGAGTTGAGCGTGTCGACGAGACCGGCCTCGGTCACGGCGGCGACGAGCGTCTTGAGGAGCGGGTTGTTGGAGGCGGCGGTGGCGACCGGGTCGTCAGCCATGCCCTCGACCGAACCCTCACCGGAGGTGGGGACCTCGGCACAGGCGGGACCGAACGGACCGTCGGCCATCGGCTCCTCGGACGGGGACTCGGACTCCATCGGGGTCTCCGACGTCGAGGCCGAGCTGGTGGGCTCGGACGCGGTGTCGGCGTCGCTCTCGCTGCCACAGGCAGCCAGGCTCATGGACGCGGTCAGCGCGAGGGCGGCGAGGCCCAGGGTGCGGGTGCGGAGCTTGGTGTTCATGGCGTTGCCTTTCGTTGGAAGCCATTCGAGGGGGCCGTGATGGCCCGCTTTCAGGAGGTGTTCGGAGCGCCCGGGGGACCGGATGGGTGGCGGATGAAGAAAGTTCTCCGGCACCCGGGAAATCGCCGCCGGGCGGTGAGTGGCGCAGGATCCGGAGGCTCAGAACCTGCGCCACACACCGCCCGACGGCAGCTGAGCGGAGCGGACACCGCTCGAGCGCACTACTCGACGTTGACGGAGATCTCCTGGAGGCCGGAGGAGCCCTCGGGGAACGGCGTCATCCGCACGTCGCTCTGGACGTCGCCGTCCTTGTTGGTGGCGCGGCAGGCGATGAAGTGCTGCCCGGGGCTCGCGTCCCACTCGAAGTACCACTGGCGCCAGTAGTCGTCGGTGACCTGCGGGCCGAGCGTGGCCGGCTTCCAGGCCTCGCCGTCGATGCGGACCTCGACCTTCTCGATGCCGACGCCCTGCGCCCAGGCGATGCCGCCGACGACGACCGTGCCGGCCTTGCTGTCGGACAGGGGCTTGGGGGTGTCGATCCGGCTGGAGAGCTTGATGGGGGCGTCGATCGCCCAGTCGCGCTCGGTCCAGTAGGCCTGCTCGGCGTCGTACGTCGTGAGCGTCATCTTGGTGATCCACTTGCAGGCGCTGACGAAGCCGTAGAGACCGGGCACGACCATCCGGGCCGGGAAGCCGTGCGTGCGGGGCAGCGGCTCGCCGTTCATGCCGATCGCGATCAGCGCGTCGCGCCCGTCGAGGGCAACGTCGAGCGGGGTCGAGATGGTCATCCCGTCGACGTCGATCGACAGGATCTGGTCGGCCTTGGTCGAGTCGATGCCGGCCTTGGCCAGCACGTCGGCCAGGGGTACGCCGAGCCAGCGGGCGCTGCCGATGTAGGGGCCGCCCACCTCGTTGGAGACGCAGGTGAGCGTGATGTCGCGCTCGACGGTCCTCATCGCCGCGAGGTCGTCGAAGGTGAGCGTGACCTCCTGGTCGACGTCGCCGTCAATGGTCAGGGTCCACGAGTCGACGTCGACGGTGGGGACCGTGAGGCGGGTGTCGACGCGGTAGAAGTCGGCGGTGGGAGTCCGCAACGGGCTGATGCCGTCGTACGTCTGCTCCAGCCCCTGGGGGAAGGAAGGCGCGGGGTCGGTGGCAACCGGCAGCGCGATGTCCGTCCCGCCGAGGCGGTAGGACGTCACCCAGCGACCGAGCGCCCCCATGGCGACTGCGGCCGCGGCGAGGCCGCCGGTTGCCAGCACGACCCCGCGCCGGCTCGGACCGTCGACCCCCGACGACGGACCGGTGAGGCCCTGGTCGTCGACGCGGTGCAACCACCACAGCGACGTGGCGGCGACAGCCGCGGCGACCAGGGCAGGAACGAGGTCGAAGGGGCCGGCGCCGGGACGGAGCACGGCGAGCACGCCGGCGACGCCGGCGAGGCCCACGACGATGAGCAGACCCACGGTCTCGCGCTTCGCCGCGACGATGCCGGCGACGGCAGCGAGCAGCAGGACGACGACGGTGACCGAGCCGACCAGCACCAGCTTGTCGGCACTCCCGAACTGCCGGATCGCCCACTCCTTGAGCGGTGTCGGCGTCAGGTCGATCACCGTGGAGCCGACCGCGAGCACGGGCGACGCGGACGGCACCGTGAGGGCGGCGACCAGGTGGGCGGCCGCGAGGCCGACCACGGTGGCCAGCACGCCGTACGCCGCGTGCCGGAGCGTGCGCGAGCGGGAGTGCGGAGGGGTCTGCATGGGACGTGTTCGGAGCCGGAGGGGTCATGGATGGGTGGTGCGGCAGGATGGCGCCATGACCGATGCGCCCGCCGAACTGGTCCACTACGCCGTCGCCGATGCCGTCGCGACCATCACCCTCGACAGCCCGGCCAACCGCAACGCGCTCAGCCGCCAGCTGGTCACCGAGCTCTTCGCGCACCTCGAGCGCGCCGGTGCGGACAGCGACGTGCGGGTGGTGCTCATCGAGAGCTCCGGCAAGGTCTTCTGCTCCGGTGCCGACCTGACCGAGGCCAGCACCGAGGGGATGGAGGCGGGGACCCGCCGCATCGTCGACCTCCAGCGGCTGATCGCCACCCTCGACAAGCCGGTCGTCACCACCAACCTCGGCGCGGTCCGGGCCGGCGGGATCGGCATCATCGCCGCCGCGGACGTCGCGATCAGTGCCGAGGACGCCACCTTCGCCCTCACCGAGGTCAAGCTCGGTCTCGCCGCGGCGATCATCAGCCTCACCGTGCACCACCGGATGAACCCCCGGGCCGCGGCGCTCACCACCTTGGGCGGCGAGGTGTTCACCGGCGCCGAGGCAGCGGCGTACGGGCTGGTGACGCGGGCCGTGCCTGCCGACGAGCTCGACGCCGTCGTGGCCGCGACCTGCGCCAGCCTCGCCACCGGTGCGCCCCAGGGGCTGCGCGAGTCCAAGCGCCTCCTCAACCGCGACCTCGTCGCCCGCATCGACGCGCTGGGCGAGGAGATGGCCGCCACCAGCACCCGCCTGTTCGCCAGCGACGAGGCCCGCGAGGCGATGACCGCGTTCCTCTCTCGCGGGAAGTAGCGCGGGAAGCAGCGCGGGAAGTAGCGCCCGACTGCATCCACCGGGGTGCCCGCGGCAGAGAGACAAGGTGACACCCCGACGAAGGAGAGCGCCATGGACACCCAGCCGCGACCGGGCCGAGGCCGTGAGCTGTCGGGCGCACGCATCGCCGTCGTCGGCGCCACCGGCGCACTCAGCGCCGTGGTGGTCGAGCGGCCGATGCCGCGGATCGTCGCGGCCCTGGCCGCCGGCGAGCAGGACCTCGGCGCGGACGCCTTCGGGGCCACCCGCCGATGAGCCCGGCCGACCCGGCGCCGTGGCTGTTGCTCGTCGCGGGCGTGCACCTGGGCTTCCAGCTGACCGTCGACCTCGTCGTCTACCCCGCGCTCGGCGACGTACGGCCCGAGGCGTGGGCGTCCGCCCACGCGAGCCACTCGCGCCGGATCACGCCGGTCGTGGCGGTGGTCTACCCGCCGCTCGTGGTGGTCCTCGGGTGGAGCGCCGTCGAGGACCCCGGGGCGCCGGGCACGTGGCTCGCGCTTGCGGGCGGCCTCCTGTCCGTCGCCACGACGGCGGCCGTGGCGGCACCCGCCCACGGTCGGCTGTCCACGGTCGGCGCGGCCGGGAGGCCGGCGTTGATGCGTCGCCTCGACCGGGCCGACCGGGTCCGCAGCGTCGGTGCGGTGCTCTGCGTGGCGGGAGCCGTGTGGCTCGCCGTCGGGAGCTGAGCGGGGCCGCGGACCCAGACCTGCACCTCGGGGCGGTCCGCCTCGGCCCACCTGGTGTGGAACGTCCCGTCGCGGTCCACCCGCTGGTGGCCCGAACCCACGTCGGGCCCCGTCAAGGCCTGCTGCGCACGACGAGGCGGACCAGGGACGGCGTGGCGAGGCCGAGGTAGGTGTCGACCGGGGGTGTCCCGACAGCCGCCTGGAGGGTCGCGCACACCGTCAGGTCGAGGGCGAGCGTGCGCGCCGTGCCGGTGGCGTCGGTGAGCACCACGACGTACGACGCGGCTCCCGCGTCGAGCGGGCAGTCGGTCATCGCACCCCGGAGGACCTCGGTGGTGGCGGTCGAGCGGATCGTCTCCGACAGCGGCGAGCCGACCTGCCACTGGTCGACGAGGGCGCGGCGGGGGCCGGCCCCGGCGTAGACGCAGACGTCGGCGGCCGTGGCCGGCAGCGGGAGGAGGGGGACCGTCGACTGCCAGGGCGATCCGGCGGTCTCGGTGAGGAGGTCGGCGGAGGGCCCGTCGGTGTTGGTCGCCGTCGTGGTGAAGCGGGCCGGGCACGTCACCGGCGCCGGGAGGGCGCCCGGCTGCCCGGCCGCACCCGCGGCCTCCATGAGGAGGGTGGTCTCCAGCTGGGCGAAGAGCAACTCGTCGCGGGTGCTGCACCCGGTGTCACCGGCGATCTCGGCCACGCGGCCGTCGGCCAGGCCGACCTCGATGCGGAAGAGCCCGGTGGGCCCGGGCGTCGACTCGTCGACGGTGCAGACGGGGCGGTCGACCTGCGCCTGGAAGAGGGTGGTGGCGACGCTGGTCGCCAGCTCGCCGGTGACCACGCCCTGCGGGTGGCGTACGCGCTGGGCGGCGCCCTCCTCGGCCAGCGGGCAGAAGCGCACCCACGTCGCCTGCTGCGCCCCGATCTCGGAGGTGGGGGCGTCGGTGCGGGCGACGCACTCGGTGCTCGCCGCAGCCGGGGCGGCCACCTCGTCGGCCAGGAGGCGGGGCACGACGAAGACAGCGGCCACGAGCACCGCCACCGCGACAGCGGCGCCGAGCCACGTCCCGGTGCGTCGAGCGTCCATGTCTCCCCCTGGGTGCTGCTGCACCCCATCCAACAAGACGGTGCGGTCGCAGGGACAGTTCCACCGATTGCCGGTAAGTCGGCGAGTGGGACCACTCCGCAGTAGGCTTGTCGGTCTGCCCGAGAAGGATGGGCAGTCGCATCAGGGGATGTCATCGGGGGATGAGGAGCAGGAGTGAGCGAGGAGCTCGAGGCGCGGGAGATCGCGGCGGAGCAGCAGTACGTCGACGAGGTCTACGTCCAGCTCGATGCGTCCACCCAGAACGCCAAGGCGCTGGCCGCGGAGGGACACAGTCGCGGCAAGCTGGAGCACGAGGGCGGTCTCGTCGAGCGCGACGCGATGGTCTTCCAGGCCGCCAAGCGGATCGCCCAGCTCGATGCTGCTCACGAGGGCCTGGTCTTCGGTCGGCTCGACCTGGACCCCTCGATCGACGCGCTCCCGCGCTACATCGGTCGCATCGGCGTCCGCAACGCCGAGCGTGACGTGCTGCTGATCGACTGGCGCGCGCCGGCGGCCGGGGTGTTCTACCAGGCCACCGCCGCGACCCCGCAGGGCGTCGTACGCCGTCGCGTGCTGCGCTCGCTGCACCGCACGGTCATCGGCGTGGAGGACGAGCTGCTCGACGACCAGGCCGAGACCGACCTCCCGATCGTCGGCGAGGGCGCGCTGATGGCGCAGCTCTCGCGGGCCCGCGACCGCTCGATGCACTCCATCGTCGCCACCATCCAGGCCGAGCAGGACCAGGCGATCCGCGCCCCGGGCAAGGGTGTCGTGTCGATCTCCGGCGGGCCCGGCACCGGCAAGACCGTCGTCGCGCTGCACCGTGCGGCGTTCCTGCTCTACAACGACCGCCGTCGCTACGAGGGTGGCGGCGTGCTCGTCGTCGGCCCGAGCGGTGTGTTCATGCGCTACATCGAGCGCGTGCTGCCCAGCCTGGGCGAGACGGCCGTCGCGCTGCGCTCGCTCGGCGAGGTCGTCGGCGGGGTCCGCGCCACCCGCCACGACGAGCCCGCGGTCGCCGACATCAAGGGCGCCACGCGGATGGCCGAGCTGGTGCGCCGCACGTCCCGCCAGCACGCACCCGGCGCGCCGACGAGCTTCCGGATCCACTGGTTCGACGAGACGATCGTGCTCGACCCCGGCCTGCTGGGCCGGCTGCGCCGCCAGCTGATGTCGCAGGGTCGCCGCAACCGCCAGCTGCCGCGAGTGGCACGGACGCTGCTCGATGCGATGTGGCGCCAGGTCAAGGGCGACCGTGGCCGCGACCGCGGCCGCGAGGCCTTCGACGACGACATGCTGTCCCACGACGGGTTCGTCGAGTTCGCCACCCAGTGGTGGCCGCCGCTCGATGCGCTCACCGTCTTCCGCTGGCTGCGCGAGCCCGAGTTCCTCGCCCGCGTCGCCGACGGCCTGGTCACCCGCGAGGAGCAGCTCCTGCTCACCAAGTCGTGGGCGGCGAGCGACCTGTCGATCGAGGACGTGCCGTTGCTCGACGAGCTGCGCTACGCCATCGGCGACGTGCCGCAGCGCACCGACGACGAGCGCGACCTCGACGAGACCGGCCTGCTCGAGGGCGGGGTCGACCTCCAGGAGCTCACCACGATCTCCGAGCGCGAGTACGCCCCCGGCGGCCTCGCCTGGTCGGCACCGACCCACCGGATCGAGGACGACGGCTATGCCCACGTCCTCATCGACGAGGCGCAGGACCTGACCCCGATGCAGTGGCGGATGGTCGGGCGACGCGGCCGCGCCGCCAGCTGGACCATCGTCGGCGACCCCGCGCAGTCGTCGTGGCCCGACGCCCCCGAGGCGGCCACCGCCCGCGCGGAGGCGCTGGAGGGCAAGGAGCTCCACGAGTTCCACCTCTCCACCAACTACCGCAACTCCGCCGAGATCTACGCCTTCGCAGCCGCCTACGCCGGTCGTGTGGGCCTCGACGCCGACCTGCCCGACGCCGTACGCCGCACGGGTGAGGAGCCGAAGGTCATCGGCCCCGTCGACGACCTCGAGGCAGCGGTCCGGTCCGCCGTGGCGGAGACTGCCGGGCGCGTCGAGGGCACCGTCGGCGTCGTCGTGCCGGTGGCGCGACGGTCCGAGGTCAACGCCTGGCTCGCGTCGTGGCCGGAGCTCGCCGAGCACGCTCCCGGCGCCCGCGCCGCGGTCGACTCCAGCGTCACCCCGAGCGGCGAGGACCGCATCGTGGTGCTCACCGGCCTCGACACCAAGGGCCTGGAGTTCGACGGCATCGTGGTGGTCCGGCCGCAGGAGATCGAGGACGAGTCGGCCACCGGCCGCTCGACCCTCTACGTCGTGCTCACCCGCGCGACGCAGCTGCTGACGATCCTCAGCTGAGGTCGGGGTCGGGCAGCACCGGCCCGGCCGCCGCAGCAGGCCGCCCGAGACCGGCGACCGCGCCCAGCACGAGCACGATCCCGACGACCGCCACCGGTCCCAGCGCCTCCTCCAGCACGACCGCGGCGACCACCGCGGCGGTCACCGGCTCGACCAGGCTGGCCGTCACGGCGGTGCTCGGCGCGACGACCCGCAGGCCGGAGTAGAGCAGGACGTAGGCCAGCGCCATCGTGAGCGCCCCGAGGTAGAGCAGCCACGCCAGCGCGGCCGGGTCGGTGGTGACGCGCGGCCCGTCGACGAGGGCCAGGCAGGGCAGCAGGACCGCGGCCCCGACGAGCGTCATCCCGCTGGTGAGCACCAGCGGCGACGTCGTACGGCTGATGGAGCCGCCGGCGGCCGTCGTCAGGGCGTACGTCGTCCCCGACGCGACGGCGAGCAGCACCCCGGCGACCGGGGCCGGTCCGGTCGAGGACTCGTGGCCCGCCACGCTGACCAGCAGCAGGCCGGTCAGCGCCGCGACCAGCACGGCGACGCGCGACGCCGTCGGGGCGCGCCGGTGCCGGACCGACTCGGCGACGGTCAGCAGCACCGGCGCGAGGCCGAGGCTGACCACGGTCGAGACGGCGACCCCGACCTGGGTGACGGAGACGAAGTAGAAGCCCTGGTAGGCCGCGGTCCCCACGCCGACGACCAGCAGCTGGCGTGGGCGGGCACGGGCGAGGGCGAGGAGCTCACCGCCGCGGCGCAGCGCGAGCAGAGCGACCAGCAGGACGGCGGCGGCGATGGCCATCCGCCAGGCACTGATCGTCACCGGAGACAGCGACTCGTGCTCGCGGATGAGCTGCACCGCCAGCCCGCCGGTGCCCCACATGACACTCGCGGCGCCGACCTCGAGCAGGCCGCGGAGGTGGGAGGGCTGGTCCACGGAGGAGGCGTACGGCTCCGCGGTCATGCGCCGGATTGTGTCAGCCCGGCCACCGGCCCCCGGCGACACCCGGGTTTCGGCCGCTGTCTCCTAGGCTGCGCGCCATGGCTTCTTCATCTCAGGCGGGTGGTCGGGTCCTCGTCACGGGCGGCGCCGGCTTCATCGGTACGACGCTGGCGCGCGAGCTCGCGGACTCCGCCGAGCAGTGGGTCGTCCTCGACAACCTGCACCCGCAGGTGCACCCCGGCTCGGAGCCGCCGAAGGACCTGCCGGACTCCGTCGACCTGCGCATCGGCGACGTCACCAGCGCCGACGACCTCGACGCGGTCGTCGCCGAACTGCGCCCCGACACGGTCGTGCACCTCGCGGCCGAGACGGGCACCGCGCAGTCGCTCGCGGAGAGCACGCGGCACGGCATGGTCAACGTCGTCGGCACGACGCAGCTGCTCGACGCGCTGACCCGCGCCGGCCACGTCCCGAGCCACTTCGTGCTGACCAGCTCGCGCGCGGTCTACGGCGAGGGCGTGTGGCGCAACGGCGACGGCACCCTGTTCCAGCCCGGCCTCCGGACGCACGCACAGCTCGAGGCGGGGAAGTGGGACCACGGCGACGGCGCCGCGCACGTGCCCAACACGGTGGCGGGCACCCACCCGAACCCGATCAACGTCTACGGCGCCACCAAGCTCGCGCAGGAGCAGATCCTCTCCGCGTGGACCGGCTCCCACGACACCCGGCTGTCGGTGCTCCGGCTGCAGAACGTCTACGGCCCGCGCCAGTCGCTCTCCAACCCCTACACGGGCATCGTCTCGCTCTTCTCGCGGCTGGCTCGCGAAGGCCAGTCGATCCCGCTCTACGAGGACGGCGACATCACCCGCGACTTCGTCTACATCGACGACGTGGTCAGTGCGCTCGTCGCCGCGATCGCCTTCAAGCCCGCCGACCACATCCGCACGGTCGACGTCGGGAGCGGCGTGCGGACGACGATCGGTGACCTCGCTCGCGAGATCGCGCGCTACCACTCCGCGCCGGAGCCGCACGTTACCGGCCAGTACCGCGACGGCGACGTCCGGCACGCCTCGTGCGACGTCGAGACGACGCTCCGCCAGCTGGACTGGCAGCCCCGCGTCAGCCTCCGCGACGGTGTCGCCGGCCTCCAGGAGTGGATCGCGACCCAGCTCGACTGAGACCAGACGTCAGTGCGTCGTGGCGCTGGAGGCTTCCCGCGGCAACGTTGGGGGCGCCTCGTGCTCCAGGGCACGGTGGTCCGCTGAGTGAGCGATGAGGACGCGCTGGCGCGGCAGTGCGGCGATGAGAGCCAGCGACCACCATCCGAGTGGCACGGTGAACATGGGTTCTGTGATGCCGGACACCAGGAGAGCGACGAGCACCAGCACTGCGAGCCGCCCGGCAGCCGGATCGGTGCTCGCACCGTGTAGCCCGGCCCGCGTGACGCCTCGCGCCGCGTAGGCGATCATCAGCACGGCCAGTGCCACGCCTAGCAGGCCCAGCTCCGGAAGCACGTCGACGAAGAGGTTGTGGCCATGTGAGAGCGAGTACCCAGCCCGGTCGTAGATGTCCTGCGCGACCTCGTTGAGCGGCACCATGCTCCAAGGATGCGTCCAGACCGCTCCCCATCCCGAGCCCACGAGGGGCGAGGTGTCCATAGTCGTGTCCCACGCGGCCCGCCAGAAGGGAGCACGGCCCGAGAAGCTGGACAGCTCCTTGCCCAGGACCCCGACGATCACCAACATCCCGCCGGTCAGGAGGGCCGCCAGGATCCCGCCGCCCGCGAGCAGCCAGCTGCGTTGCCGGGTCCGCAGGACGGGCCATGCTCGGACGAGGCCGAGTGCGAGCAGCACGGTCAGGACGGTCAGGAACCCCGTGCCCGACTGTGCGAGGTAAATCCCGTAGCCGTTAACGACGACGACCACTGACCACACGGCGGCGAACGCGAGGCGGCGAGGGGGACGGGCCGCGAGTATCGCGGCCAGGGATATGCTCAAGGTGTAGGCGAGAATGTTCTCGTTCGTGCCCACCCCGGCGAACTCCGCCCCGCCGATCAGGGCTTGCGAGGCCCCCCACATCTGCTCCTCATAGGCGTGGATCGAGAGTGCGACGACGACGACGCCTCCCACGCCCATTCCCCAGCACACCACCGCCGGCTCGCAGTTGGCGGCGATCGCGAGGGCAATCAGGGTGAGCTTGACGTAGAGCAGCGACGTGTAGTCGGTGAGGTGCGGATCGATAGTCCAGGCGAGGGAAAGATATGTCGCGGCGTGGAACACGATCCACGGCAACGGGACTCTGGGGAGGCGCGCCCACGGCAGAGTGATCACAAGGGCGACCCCCGTCCAGAGGACGGACTTTTCCAGCGAGAGGTGGAAGCCCGGCACGTACACGAGCGGGTTGGACATCCAGAAGAAGACCGCGGTGATCACAAGGACCCACAGCCAACCGCGGACGGACCCCAGCGCTGCCCGCGGGCGCATGTCGTGCCACGCGATCGCGGACGCGAGGGCTGTCCTGAATCGGGGCGCCGCACTGTCCGTGAGTGCATGCTGGGCCATGGATGTTGCTCCGGAGTTCTGGTGGGTGCGTGAGGTCCTGAGAGACCGGCGCACAGCCTACGGCTGCATGCGGCGTCGTGAGGGTTCGACGACGACCGTCAGCCCGACGACCGACGACTCTTGACCCGCGCCAGACGGTCCTCCAATTGGGCGACCCGCTCGCGCAGGGCGACCACCGCCTCGTTGACCGTCCGGAGGTCTGCGGCCGCCTGCTCGTTGAGACCCGCAAAGCGGAACTTCTCCGCGCGCTCTTCGAGCAATGCCTCGTGTAGAGCACGAATGTCCTGGACGGCGCCGGGCGCAAGCACCAGCGGCGCGTCGTTCACAGCGGCGATGGCCGCCCGGCGAGAAGCGTCCCACGCCGCCGGGTCGTGGATCTCGCGGGAACCCTCTTGGCGCGTCCAGGTGCGGTAGACCGCAGTCAGGCGTGAGGAATCGGTGACCCCCACCAGTCCGGCCGAGCGAAGCAAGTAGGCCCAGTCCTCGGCGGTCTCCATGGACTCGTCGAAACGCCACTTCAGGTCAACGAAGAGTCCGCGCGGAAAGGCGAGGGTCATGAAAGGGCTGGCGTTGTCCCACAGGTGTTCGACGAGGCTGAAGGTCCGGGGCCACCCCGGATACGCAGGCCCGACCTCCTTCGGGGTCACGCCGCCGCCTTGGCTGGCTGCCACGGGCTCGACGTCCTGTCTCAGGGCCGAGGTGCGTAGCACGGTGCCCTCGTGCCCGGGTTCCATGTCGGCGAATGTTGCGACCCAGTCGGCAGTTACGGCGTCGTCGTCGTCCAGCACGGCGAAGTACCGTCCGGTCGCAAATGACAGCGCGTCGTTGAGGGGAGCAGCACGCCCTGGCCGGTCGACGTCGATGACCCTGATCTGCTCGCGCAACCAAGTGGGCAGGTCCGCGACCACCTTACGAATGCGGCGTCCGTCGCTCTCGCTGACGCGGTGGCAGGCCACAAGGAGTTCGAAGTCGCGCAGAGATTGGGCGCAGAGGCAGGTCAGCATCTCCTCAAGCATCAGCAGCCGGGTGCCTTGTGTGCGCGTGATGATCGTGAGGAACGGGCGGTCGCCGGCTGGCGGCGCCTGTAAGTGGGGCAGTCGTGTGTCGGTCAGCAGCCAGTGCACGGCGGTCGCCGGGAGCCCGGGAGCCGGCCGATCCGCGCCGTAGCGAAGGGGCGGCCCGACGATCGATCTGTCGGGCCATGCGTCGACGAAGACGGCGGCGGTGCTCAGCTCGGGCACTGGAGTGCCGCCCGCCTCCAAGGCTTCGATCCTTTCGCCCGCGCTGTCGTCCCAAGGCACAAGACCGTCGCGCCCGACTGGCAGGGCGACGCATGGCGCCGCCAGGCGTTCGGGTTCGTCACCGGGATCCGCTGCGGTCTCGCCGCAGGGGAGCACTCGTGTGCGGTGGGGGTGAGAATGGGCGACGGTGGCGGCGACGAGCCGTT
Organism: Nocardioides sp.; assembly: GCF_025965415.1. Classification (GTDB taxonomy): domain Bacteria; phylum Actinomycetota; class Actinomycetes; order Propionibacteriales; family Nocardioidaceae; genus Nocardioides. Next base: position 33,980 of record NZ_JAOPWY010000164.1, on the reverse strand, counting down.
TTAGGGCGCCTGACGTCGGCAGGTGGTCTGATCCGCCCAGGACAACGATGTCGGGTCTCGCTACGGTGCCCTGGTCTGGGAGCAGGCTGACCTCGGCGCCCTCGCACCAAGCAGCAAGTTGGGGCGAGTCAGCTGCTGGATCCACGCGAAGACCACGACTCTTGGCCTGCACTTGGCCGAGGGCTCTTACCCAAGCGTGCACGCGGTCCGCCCGGCCGTCACCACTCAGGATCAGAACGACCGTGGGTTCGGACACGCGATCACCTCCTCCCGACCTGGTCGCCGCGAGCGCGTAGGTCATGCTGGTCGTCCGGTGAGCTTCGGCCACACGGTACGGGTCCATCTCCAATCACGTGCTGAGGGTAACGGCGGGTTAACATCGACGGGTTGTCCAGATTGAAGCCTGCGGGGGTTCGGCATGTTGTCAAACGGTTACGTTCGCCGGGGAGGCCTGGCGCTTTGGGATGTTGGGTCATGGGGTCTGGCGACCGCGGTCGTCGTCGGCGTCCGCCATGATTTCAACCTCTCCGAGGTCCTCTGGGACTCAGTCCTCGCCTACTGGCTGCTCGCCTCGGCGCTCCTCCTCGCCATCGGCTACGCCACCAAGTTCTACCGCGGCCGCTACCTGGTTGGATCCTTCGACGAGGCCACCGGCCTGGCGCTCCTGCTCGCCGTCGTCGGAGCCCTGACGCTGGGCATGTCCGCGGCCATGTCCACCCCCGCCCCCCGCAGCGTGGTCGTGCTCGCCCCGCCGATGGCGCTGCTCATCTCCGCCGCCGGTCGGCTCTTCTACCGTGCGCTGCGCGACCGGCTCCAGGTCGACGACTCGCGCCCGGCTGGTCGACGGGTGCTGATCTACGGTGCCGGCGACGCCGGTCGCCAAGTGCTGCACCTGCTGCGCGGTGACGCCGACGAGGTCGTCGGTTTCCTCGACGACAACCCCGGCAAGCGGCACCTGCGCATCAGCGGCGTACCGGTGCTGGGCGACGGGTCGCAGCTCGCCGCGGTCGGCAGCGAGCGGGACGCCGGCGTGGTGGTGCTCGCGATCCCCTCCGCCAATGGCGCCGTGATCGACCGCGCTCAGAAGGCCGCCCAGGCCGCCGGGATCGACGTCCTCGTTCTGCCGCGGGTGGCAGAGATGATCGGCGGCCAGGTCAGCGTCGCCGACATCCGGCCGGTCGAGATCGGTGACGTCCTCGGGCGCCACCAGGTGTCGACCAGCGTCACAGAGATCGCGGGCTACCTCACCGGCAAGCGGGTCCTGATCACCGGCGCGGGCGGCTCGATCGGCTCCGAGCTGGCGCGCCAGGTCCACAATTTCGGACCGGCCACGATGATCATGCTCGACCGCGACGAGTCCGCCCTGCTCGACGTCCAGCTCTCGATCTTCGGCCACGGCCTGCTCGACGCCCCCGACACTGTGCTCTGCGACATCCGTGACCGTGGGGCGCTGGAGAAGGTCTTCGCCGAGCACCAGCCCGAGATCGTCTTCCACGCCGCCGCCCTCAAGCACCTGCCGATGCTGGAGCGCTTCCCCGACGAGGGGTGGAAGACCAACGTCCTCGGCACGCTCAACCTGCTGCGCCTCTCCGAGCTCCACCGGATCGCCCACTTCGTCAACATCTCCACCGACAAGGCGGCCGACTCCACCAGCGTTCTGGGCACCACCAAGCGCATAGCCGAGCAGCTCACCGCCTGGCACGCCGAGCGCGGGGCCGGCCACTTCATCAGCGTCCGCTTCGGCAACGTGCTGGGCTCGCGCGGCTCGATGCTGCACACGTTCAACGCGCAGATCGAGGCCGGCGGCCCGATCACGGTCACCCACCCCGACGTCACCCGCTACTTCATGACCATCCCCGAGGCCTGCGAGCTCGTCGTCCAGGCCGGCACGATGGGTCGCTCCGGCGACGTCATGGTCCTCGAGATGGGGACACCGGTAAAGATCCTCGACGTCGCCCACCGCATGATCGAGCTATCGCACGCCTCGGGGGTCGACATCGTCTTCACCGGCCTGCGTCCGGGGGAGAAGCTGCACGAGCGGCTCTTCTCCGACGAGGAGTGCCCCCAGGGCACCTCGCACCCGATGATCCGCACCGTTGCGGTCCCCGCGGCCGACCCCGCGGAGCTCAGCGACCTGGCACACGCAGTGGGGGATCGTTGACCTCTCGCACCTACCTGTCCTCCCCCGATGTGACACAGGCCGAGGAGGACGCACTGGTCCGCGCGGTGCGCTCCGGCTGGATCGCACCCCTCGGACCCGAGGTCGACGCCTTCGAGGCCGAGCTCGCAGAGGCCACCGATCGCGCGTACGCCGTCGCGCTGAGCTCAGGCACCGCGGCGCTCCACCTCGGCCTGCTGCACCTCGGTGTCGGCCCCGGCGACGTCGTGGTGACCTCGTCGATGACCTTCGCCGCGACCGCCAACGCGGTCACCTACACCGGGGCCACGCCGGTGTTCGTCGACTCCGACGAGACCGGCAACCTCGACCCCGCCCTGGTCGAGAAGGCGATCGAGGACCAGCAGCGAGCCGGGGCCCGGGTGGGTGCCGTCGTGCCGGTCGACCTGCTCGGCAAGGTGGCGGACCACGTCGGTGTCCGCGCCGCTGCCGATCGCCACGGCGTACCCGTGCTGGTCGACGCGGCCGAGTCGCTCGGCGCGCGCCGCGGCGGCCGTCCGGCGGGTGCCGACGGTGTCGGCGCCGTGGTGTCGTTCAACGGCAACAAGATCATCACCACCTCCGGCGGCGGCGCCCTCCTGTGCGACGACCCGGAGATGGCCGACCGGGCCCGCTACCTTGCGACCCAGGCGCGCCAGCCGGTGGTGCACTACGAGCACGTCGACATCGGCTTCAACTACCGGCTGTCCAACCTGCTCGCCGCCGTCGGCCGGGTCCAGCTGGCCCGCCTGCCGCAGATGCTCGAGCGCCGCCGCGGCTGGCGCCGGCGCTACCGCGACCTCGTCGCGCCGGTCGACGGCCTCAGCGTCTTCGGCGGCCACGACGGCGTCGACGCAGCAGCCGGCGAGGACCACGACAACTTCTGGCTCACGTCTATCCTGGTCGACGAGGAGGTCACCGGCTGGTCGGCCGACGAGCTGCGACTGCACCTCGGCGAGGCCGACATCGAGGCCCGCCCGCTGTGGAAGCCCATGCACCTCCAGCCGGTCTTCGCCGACCGGCCGGCCTACACCAACGGCACGTCCGAGAGACTCTTCCGGACGGGCCTGTCGCTGCCCAGCGGCTCCGCGCTCAGCGACGAGCAGTTCGAGCGGGTCGTCTCGCACGTCCGCACGTTTCTCGAAAGGAAGACCCTGTGACCACCCCCCCGAGCGAGAGCGACACCTCGGTCACGGGCCGCACCGTCGCCATCACCGGTGGCACCGGCTCCTTCGGGTCGATCATGGCGCGCCACCTGCTCGACGACGGTGCCGCGCGGATCAACATCTTCAGCCGTGACGAGGCCAAGCAGGACCTCATGCGACGGGCGTTCAACGACGAGCGGGTGCGCTTCTTCCTCGGTGACGTGCGCGACCCCGACAGCGTCCGTACGGCGGTGCTGGACGCCGACTTCGTCTTCCACGCGGCCGCGCTCAAGCAGGTCCCCTCGTGCGAGTTCTTCCCCCAGCAGGCGGTGAAGACCAACGTCGTCGGCAGCCACAACGTCATCGAGGCCGCCGCTGCCGCCGGGGTCCGCTCGGTGGTGCTGCTCAGCACGGACAAGGCGGTCTACCCCGTCAACGCGATGGGCATGTCGAAGGCCCTCATGGAGAAGACCGCGCAGGCGTTCGCTCGCAATCACCCCGACGACGACATGACGGTGTCCGTTACCCGCTACGGCAACGTCATGTACTCCCGCGGCTCGGTCATCCCGGCCTTCATCTCGTTGCTGCGCGAGGGCAAGCCGCTCACCATCACCGACCCGCGGATGACGCGCTTCCTCATGTCGCTCGACGACTCGGTCGACCTGGTCAAACACGCCTTCGCGCACGCCCAGCCGGGTGACCTGTTCGTCCGCAAGGCGGCCGCCACGACCGTGGCGACGCTCGCCACCGCCGTCGGGCGGCTCTTCGGCCAGGACGAGCCGGAGGTGCACCGCATCGGCACCCGTCACGGTGAGAAGCTGCACGAGACCCTGCTGAGTCGCGAGGAGATCGCCAAGGCGGCCGACCAGGGTGACTACTTCCGCGTGCCGCTCGACGACCGCGGGCTGCAGTACGAGAAGTACTTCAGCGAGGGCGAGGAAGAGGTTGACACGTCGGTCGACTACGCGTCCGACTCCGTCCCGCCGCTCGACGTCGAGCAGACGGTGTCCCTGCTGCGCACCATCCCCGAGATCGCCGCCGACCCGGAGCTGCGCGCGTGAGGATCTTGCTCACCGGCGCCGAGGGCTTCCTCGGCTGGCACTTGCGGTGCCGCATCCACGCCACCACCGATCACGAGGTCGTGCCCGTCGGGCGCGCGGAGTGGGACCGCCTGCCCGCGCTCGTCGCTGACGTCGACGCCGTGATTCACGTCGCGGGCGTCAACCGCGCCACGGACGAGGAGCTCGTCGACGGCAACGTCGCGCTGGCGCAGGGTGTCGCCGACGCGCTGGAGGGCACCACGGGCGTGACCGTCGTCTTCGCCAACTCCATCCAGGTCGGCAACGGGTCGGCGTACGCCGCCGGCAAGGAGCAGGCCGCCGAGGTGCTGCGAGCCGCGGCCGGCCACGCTGGCGGGCGCTTCGTCGACGTGCTGCTGCCCAACCTCTTCGGGGAGCACGGACGCCCCGGCTACAACTCCTTCGTCGCCACCTTCGTGGACCGCGCGATCTCCGGCGAGCGGGTCGAGATCTCCGACCGCCCGATCGAGCTGTTGCATGCGCAGGGCGCGGCGCGGGCGCTTCTCGACGCGCTCGCGCCCGACTCGCCCGACACGGTGCGGCCCACCGCGCACCCGACGTCGGTGCAGGCGGTGTGGGACGCCCTCGAGCGCTTCCACACGACGTATGTTCCGACCGCCGACGTGCCCGCGATGGCCGACAACTTCGAGCGCGACCTCTTCAACACCTACCGAGCGGCGCTCTTCCCAGCCCACTACCCCCTAGCCCTGACGCCACGCAGCGACCAACGCGGTCGGCTGGTCGAGACGGTCCGCACCCACGGCAACGGTGGCCAGACCTTTGTCTCGACCACGGTCCCGGGCGTCACCCGCGGCATCCATTACCACCTCCACAAGATCGAGCGGTTCGTCGTCCTCGACGGCGAGGCGGTGATCCGGCTGCGGCGGATGTTCCACGACGAGGTCGTCGAGCTGCCAGTCACCGGCGAGGACCCGGTGGTCGTCGACATGCCGACCATGTGGTCCCACGACATCACCAACGTCGGCGACGGCGTGCTGACCACGCTGTTCTGGACCGACAGCCTCTTCGACCCCGATGCGCCGGATACCATTCACGAGCCGGTCGTGCGCACGGCCCCGCAGGAGACACCATGACAAAGGTGATGACCGTCGTTGGGACCCGTCCCGAGATCATCAGGCTGTCCGAGACCATCAAGCTGCTCGACCGCACGGTCGACCACGTGCTGGTGCACACCGGGCAGAACTACGACCACAACCTCAACGGGATCTTCTTCTCCGAGCTGGGCCTGCGCTCGCCCGACCACCTGCTCAATGTCGACACCAGCAGCCTGGGCCGGGTGCTGGGTGAGGTGCTCATCAAGACCGAGGAGGTGCTGCTCGCGGAGCGGCCCGACGCGGTGCTGGTGCTGGGTGACACCAACAGCTGCCTGGCGGCGGTGATGGCCAAGCGGATGCGGATCCCCGTCTACCACATGGAGGCAGGCAACCGGTGCTTCGACGAGAACGTGCCAGAGGAGACCAACCGGCGCCTCGTCGACCACGTCTCCGACTTCAACCTCGTCTACACCGAGCACGCCCGGCGCAACCTGATCGCGGAGGGGCTGCACCCGCGCCGCATCCTCAAGACGGGCTCGCCGATGAAGGAGGTACTCGCCGCGCACGCCGAGGCGATCGATGCCTCCGACGCGGTCGAGCGGCTCGGTCTCACGCCCCGGGGCTACGTGCTGGTCAGCGCGCACCGCGAGGAGAACGTCGACAACCCCGACCGGCTCAACCTCCTGCTCGACTGCCTCGAGGAAGTCATCGCCGAGACGGGGATGCCGGTGCTGGTCTCGACACACCCGCGCACCCGCAAGCGGCTGGACGCTCTCGGTCGCTCCACCGATGGCATCACCTTCCACGCACCGCTGGGGTTCCTTGACTACAACAAGCTTCAGAAGCAGGCATGGTGCGTGCTGTCGGACTCCGGCACGATCTCCGAGGAGTCCTCCCTGCTCGACTTCCCGGCCGTGACGCTTCGCGACTCCATCGAGCGTCCCGAGGCGCTGGACTCGGCCTCGATCCTGATGACCGGGCTTGACGCGACCAACGTCGTGGAGGCCGTGCGCTTCGCCGTCTCCGACACCGACCGCGCCTCGCGCGTCCCCGACGACTACCGCATCGGCGACTGCTCACGCCGTGCGGTGGGTTTCATCCTCTCCACGCACGCGCGCCACGAGAGCTGGTCGGGTGTTCGCACGGTCTCGGACGACGCTCCGTGACGTCCTCACATGCCAACCTCCCGGGCGACGATCGGCCGATGCTTGCTACCGACGCGCCGCGGCGGGACGCGACCGTGACTCGCTACTGGTTCATCGGCGCGGTCCTGTGCGTCTTCGGACCGTACCTCGTCGGCGGGCTGCGCACCGAGCAGCTCGCAATGTACGCCTCTGCGGCCGTTGCGGTGGTCCTTCACCGCCGGCACCTGCGGGTGCTGATGCCGGGTCGGGCCGTGCTCGTGCTGTGGGCGGCGTACGTGCTGGTCGCAGCCGTGGGCGGTCTGGTCACAGAGAGTCGCCTCGAGTGGGGATCGGGGTCGCTGGTCGCCGGCCTAGACAACGCCCTACTGCCACTGGCAACGATGACGGCAGTGGCTCTTTGGATGCGATCTATCTCCCCGTTGGTGATGCTTCGTACGGCATCCTGGGTAGTGGTGAGCGCCATGGCGATCAACGCCGCACTGGCTGTCCTGACGTCGCTGGTCGGCGTCGACAACCTGCCGTTCCTCCGCGTCTTCTGGGCCGCCAGCGGAGCTGGGCCGACCGTCGCCGAGCTTGCTGCCGTAAACGGGCGCTTCTCGGGTGTGTTCAACCAGCCGGCGGAGGCCGGCATCGCCTACAGCCTCGCGGCGTTCTGCTTGATCTATCTCGTGCGGTCCGGCGCGTCCGTCCCACGGAGAGTCTGGCTGGTCCTCTGCGCGCTGGTCATCCTCGGCGGGGTGATGACGCTCTCCAAGATCTTCATCATCGGTGGCTTGCTGATCGCCCTCGGGCTCGTCCTCACCGCGCGTCCGCATCGACGCTTGCTTACGGTGGGCACCGCGGTGGTGGTCGCGAGCACTTTCACGCTCGGGGCACTGGGCTGGCTCGGCACCTGGGGTGCCGCAGGCATGCTTAGCTGGTACGTCCAGAGCGCACAGGCGGGAAACTCTTGGGCCTACACCCTGACTGCCGGTCGCTTTGGCGCCGGAGGAAACGAGCTGCCGCCAGAGGTTCCGGATTCGTCGCCAGGGCTGCCGACCGAGTTCCAACAACCCGGTGGTCTCGTGAAGCTCGCGCGCGCCGTGCTCATGGAGCACCCGTGGTTCGGTGTGGGCGCCAGGGGACTGCCGGTCTCCTACGACTCCACGTGGATCGAGGCCGTCGTCGTCGCCGGCGTGGTCGGGGTGCTGTTGGTGTTTGCCGTCCACGTTCTCCTTGCGATCCGGTTGATTCGCCTGCGTCGCTTCCTCCCGCACGAGGAGTGGCGACTGGCGACGGCGGTAGTCCTTCTCGTTGCGGGCTCCTCCTTCGGCATGCCATCGCTCACGGGCAATCGTGAGGGCACCCTTCTCTGGATCTTCCTGGCGATCCTCCTCGTCTTCCGCCGCCCGGGAACGCAGTGGGACCGGACACTAGACTCCGCGCCATGACCGCCTACGACCCCGTCAAGCGCGGCCTCGACCTCCTGGTCGGCGGTGTCGCCCTGCTGGTGTCGCTGCCCGCGCAGGTGGTGATCGCGGTCTTGGTGCGGGCCAGGCTGGGTCCGGGCGTGCTCTTCCGGCAGCAGCGTCCGGGCAAGGACGAGCGCGTCTTCGAGCTGGTCAAGTTCCGCACGATGCTCGAGCCCGACAGCGCCCGCGGACTGACGACAGACGCGGAGCGCATGACGCCCCTCGGCTCGTTCCTGCGGTCAGCGAGCCTGGACGAGCTCCCCACGCTGTGGAACGTCGTCCGCGGCGACATGAGCCTGGTGGGCCCCAGGCCCCTACTGGTGTGCTACCTCGACCGCTACACGCCGGAGCAGCGCCGTCGGCACGAGGTTCGCCCCGGTATCACGGGACTGGCCCAGGTCAGCGGTCGCAACGCGATCAGCTGGGAGGCCAAGTTCGCCAAGGACGTCGAGTACGTCGAGCGGCGCAGCCCCGCCCTCGACCTGCAGATCATCTGGGCGACCGTCGCCCAGGTCGTGCGCCGTCGCGACATCAACGCCGAAGGTGAGGCGACCATGCCGGAGTTCCTAGGATCCTCGGAGGCGAGCCGTGCCTGACACCCTGGTGGTCGTGGGCGCAGGCGGGTTCGGTCGCGAGGTCCTCGACATCGTCGACGCAGTCAACGACGCGGCGGCCGCCACGGTCTGGACGATCGCCGGGGTGGTCGACGACAGCCCGACCGAGGCGAACCTGGCACATCTGGAGTCACGCGGTGTCCCCTACCTCGGGACCACCGCCGAGCTCATCGGTACCGGCTCGCCGACGCCTGCGACGCACTACGTCGTCGGCATCGGTGGCCCCGCCGTACGGCGCGCGATCGCCGAGCGGATCAACGCGGCGGGACTGGAGCCGGCGACTTTGGTGCACCCCTCCGTGACGACCGGGTTCGACGTGGAGATCGGTCCGGGCTCCGTGCTGTGCGCGGGGGTGCGGATGACGACGCACATCCGGCTGGGCCGCCACGTCCACCTCAACCTCAACTCCACGGTCGGCCACGACACGACCGTCGGCGACTACGTGAGCGCCAACCCGCTGTCGTCGATCTCGGGGGACTGCGTGATCGAGGACGACGCCCTGATCGGGGTGGGTGGCGTGATCCTCAACGGGGTCCGGGTAGGCCGGGGCTCCGTGGTCGGTGGCTCTGCCTGCGTCGTGAAGGACGTGCCGCCCGGTGTCGTGGTGAAGGGCGTCCCCGCACGATGAGGCGCTCGAGCGAGGGCTCGGGCCGTCCCAGGGTTGCGTTCGTAAGCCAGTGGTACCCGCCGGAGCCCGCCGAGGTGCCGCGAGGCATCGCCACCGCCCTCGCCGGGACGGGCCTGGACGTCCGGGTCCTCACTGGGGTCCCCAACTACCCCACCGGAGTCGTGGCGGACGGGTATTCGGCGCGCCGCCCCTCCCGTGAGGTGCTCGACGGTCTGCCGATCCGTCGTACGCCGCTCTACCCGAGCCATGACGCGTCCGCGCTGCGGAGGCTGGCCAACTACGCGTCCTGGGCAGTGTCCGGTGCGGTCTTCGGGCAGGGGCTGCTGCGGTCGTCCTCGGCGGCCCTGGTCTACTCCTCGCCGGCGACTGCCGCCCTCCCTGCGATGGTGGCCCGAACGCTCTGGGGGACTCCCTACGTCTTGTTGATTCAGGACGTGTGGCCGGACTCCATCTTCGCGTCGGGCTTCCTGACCGGTCGGGCCGGGAGGCTGGCGCGTCGGGTGCTGGATGTGCTCGTCGGACTCACCTACAGGCATGCCCACCACGTGGCGGTCACCTCGCCGGGTATGGTCGACCTGCTCGCGTCTCGCGGGGTTCCGCGCGACAAGCTCTCGGTGATCCACAACTGGGTGCCGGACGAACCCGAGCCCGCGGTCGCCCTCGAGGCCACGCAGCACCTGCGCGAGTCCTGGGGCGCCGGCCAGGACGACTTCGTCCTGATGTACGCCGGCAACCACGGGCAGGCGCAGGCGCTGGAGCCCGTGGTCGAGGCGTTTGCCGCGCTGCCGCCGGAGTCGGGCTGCCACCTGGTGCTCGTGGGGGACGGCGTGAGCAGGGCGGGACTGGTCGAGAGGTTCGACGTCCACCCCCGCATCCACCTCCTGCCTCCCGTGCCCCGGCACGAAATGCCCGCGATGATGTCGGCTTCCGACGCCCAGCTCGTCTCGTTGGCGGACCAGCCCCTGTTTGCCGTGACGATGCCGAGCAAGGTGCAGTCGATCCTGGCCGCGGGGTTGCCCCTGGTCGTCTCAGCTCGAGGAGACAGCGCCGAGGTCGTCGCCCGTGCCGGAGCAGGCGTGACGGTGGACCCGGGTGACCAGCAGGGACTGCGCGACACCGTGCGTCGACTCGCGGGCATCGATCGGCCCGGACGCACCGAGATGGGCCGCAGAGGCCGGGCCTGGTACGACGAGCACATGTCGCGCCGCGTCGGGTCCGAGGCACTGCGCGCGCTCCTCGTGGACGCGGCTGAAGGTCGGCGTCGGTGAGCCCATCGGTCCTGCTCGACATGTCGAACCTCGTCGTGGGCGGTGGCGTCCAGGTCGGCGCGTCATTCCTCGACGAGCTCGCGCGCCTCGTCAGGGATCCGGACGCCCTGCGCCGCTGGCCCTGGCTCGAGGACATCGTGGTCGAGGTGTCACCGGAGGTCTCCGCCAACGCGACCGGCGACCGGGACGACCTGTCGGTGCGGGTGGTCGACGGCCGCCCGGTCGCTCGGCTCCGTCGGCGACCGGGGCAGGAGCGATTCGACGTGTCCTTCACCGTATTCGGCCCGGACTACGGGCCGCGCCGGGCACGCACGCGGATCGTCGGCTTCGCCGACGTCACCAGCCTGTTCCCGGAGCACGCTGCAGTGCAGGGCCGCCGTGCGCGGCTGCGCCACGCGGTGCGGGCGCGCGTGTCGCGCCGGACGTTCCGCGCGGCCGACCTGGTCGTGGCCGAGTCCTCCTACGTCACGTCGGCTCTGGAGGGCAGGTGGGGCATCCCCCGGCAGCGACTGAGGGTCGTCCCCAACGTGCTCAACCGTGTCTTCCACGACGAGTCGCTGCGCGAACCCCTGGCCGTCGAGCCGGCGCATCGCCCGACGTTCGCCTTCCCGACCCGCGCCTACCCGCACAAGAACCTCGCGCTGCTCGGAGCGGCCGCACGGGTGCTGCGCGATGAGCACGGGCGGGAGGTGCAGTTCGTCCTCACACTCACCGACGACGAGTGGCAGGCACTGGACCCCGCCACCCGCGAGACCAGCCGCAACGTCGGACCGCTGCGGGTCTCGCAGATGCCCGGCCTGTACGACGCCTGCGACGGAGCGGTCTTCCCGAGTCTCAACGAGTGCTTCTCCGTCACACCGCTGGAGGCGATGAAGGCCGGGCGACCGCTGGTCGCGTCCGACCGTCCCTTCGTCCACGAGGTGGCAGGAGGCTCGGCCTGGTACTTCGACCCCGCTGACCCCTCGTCCCTGGCGAGGGCCCTGGTCGATGTGTCCACGGACGAGGACCTGCGGGCACGTCGGGTGGCCGAGGGCACCCGGGTCGCCGACGGCTGGCCGTCCGGTGCTGACCGGGCCCTGGCCTACCTCGGGCTGGTCGCAGAAGCCCTGGCGACCGGGGCGTCGAGGCGGCGATGACGCGCTTCCGCCGGCTCGGCCTGGGCGTCATCGACCAGGCCTTCTCGAGCCTCTCCAACGTGCTCTTCCTCGTCGCAGCCGCGCGGGGCGCCGGCGTGGACGAGTTCGGTGCCGTGTCGTTCGCCTACGCCCTGTTCGCCTTCGGCCTGGCGGTGCAGCGATCCTCGCTGGGGCTGCTGGTCTCCTTGTCGGCAGGCAGCAACCGGCCGCCGCCAATGGTGCTGAGCCTGGCGTGGGCGGCCGTCGTCGCGACGCTCGGCGTGGTGCTCGGCAGCACAATCGGCGACGGAGGGTCGGCCGCCTACTACGTGCTCGTCGGTGCGTGCCTCCTCATCTATCCGCAGGACCTGCTCCGCTACGGCGCGATCGCCGAGGGTCGCGCACACTCGGCCGTGGCGAGCGACGGCGCCTGGCTCGCCGTCACGCTGGGCCTCCTCGTGGCGAACCTGGCGGGCCTGCGGCTCGAGGTCACCACGATGACTCTTGCGTGGGTCCTCGCGGGCGGCGGCTCGGCGTTGGTGGTGATCCTCGTCCCGCTCCGCTCGCGCCGAGGGTCCGACGGGCGGGGATGGCTGAGGCAGCACGCCGGTGAACTGCGGATCCTCGGCCCCGACGCGTTGCTCGCGTGCCTCGCCCCGCTCCTCCTCGCTGCGGTAATGACCAGCCACATGACGTTGGGAGACGTGGCCGCGGTCCGTGGCGCCGGCACCCTCCTGGGGCCCGCCGCCGTGCTGTTCTCGGCCCTTCCAGCGGTCGTGGTCCCCGAGTTGGTGCGCGTCCTTAGTGACGACCGCGCCCGGCTCGCTGTTGCCCAGGCAGCGGTGATGAGCGTGCTCGTCCTCGCGTGGGCGGGTTGCCTCGCCCTGTTGCCGCGGTCGATCGGCGAGCAGGTGCTGGGCGAGACCTGGGGTAGCGCCCGCGCGATCCTGCCGTGGGTGGTGCTGGAGCAGGTTGTCTGGGCGCTTGCGTCGGGACCGATCTCACTGCTCAGCACCTACCGCCGCTGGCGCACGCTCCTCACCGTCCGGGTCGCCTACCTGGCAGCCGTAGCGGTCGTACTGGTGGTGACTGTGGGCAGCGGGAACCTCGTCTGGGTCATGGGCGGCATGGTGGCGGCCGCCGTGGCCAACTTCGTTATCCTGGCGGGGGCCTCGCGTGGACTGCACAGCGAGCCCGCCGCCACCGGTGCGACGGCGGGGAGCCAGCCGGGGTAACGGTCGGGCGCGGCGCGGCCTGCGCCCGCAGGCGACCTAGGCGGAGCGGCGTACGACGAACATGTCCCCGCCCTTGGCGCGGACCAGCGTGGTCTCGTAGCGCTCGGGCAGCACGGCGGCGACCAGGCGCCAGAAGTCCTCGGCCGCCGGGATGATGTCCTCGATGACGAGCCACCCCTGCACCGGCATCACCCGCAGCGCCAGCATCAGGACCTGAAGGTTGGCGTTGGGGCTGTGGAGCCCGTCGTCGACGATGAGGTGCAGGTCGTCGGGCAGCTGGGCCTCGAGGGCGCGCACGCTCGCGTCGCTCGTCTGGTCGACCCAGAACGTGGTGATCCGCTCCTCGGTGAAGAGGATTTCCCGATCGATGTCTGCGCCGTGGACCGCCGACGTCGGGAGGTAGTCGCGGAAGGCCCGCAGGGATGCGCCTGGGTGGCCGTGGTGGCCCATGGTCGACACGATGCTCTCGTTGTTCGTCCCGAGACCGACCTCGAGCACGCTCGAGCCGCTGGGGAGGGTCTCCAGGATGTGGGCGTAGACGAGGTGGTAGTCGTGGTCGGTCGACTTGTCGCTGCCGTACGTGCGGAACAGCGCGTCCAGGCGCGAGGTCGCGGCGGCGTCGTCGGCCCCTGAGGAGAAGCCTGCCGGATCCGTGAGCAGCAACTCGCGGCCGCCGACCTGCGTCACCAGCTGGCCCAGGAACTCCACGCCCTGGGTGGCCGCCTGGAGCGCCAGAGCGGCGCGGGCCTCGGCGTGCCCCGCGGAGTTGGGGGCGTAGGCAGGCAGGGCCTCGAGGATCTTGAGGTCGCGACGGACGCGCCAGTTGTTGGCGCGACGCGCGAGCGGAACGGCTCTGACGACGTGCCGTAGCTGCTGCTTCACGCTGATCTCCCGAGACGGCTGGCGGACGGTGGCTACCGGACGTTACCAACTCGGTCCGGTGCTGGGGGGCGCAGTGACCGCCTCGCCTCAGCCCACGCTCTCCAGCCAGGCGAGGTAGGGCTCCCTCAGGGCGTCGGGCGAGACCTCCGCCTGCATGAAGGTGGCCGCGCGCTCGCCCAGAGTGGTATCGGAGGTGAGGGCGGGGATCAGGCGTGGGAACTCGGAGACGTCGGTGAACGTGAGGGCGGCACCGGCCTGCGCGTAAGTGGTGGCGGCGTGGACCGTCGAGTTGACCAGGCAGGGCGTGCCTCGCGCCATGAACTCCAACAGGACCATGCTGCAGGCGTCCCACCGACTGCTGTGGACGTAGCCCGTGGCGTGGATCATGAGCTGTTCCTTCTCGTACCCGCTCACCGAGTCGCGGATCGTCACGCTGTCGCCCAGCCCGAGATCCGCGACGAGCGCCGCGACCTCCCCCTTTCCTCCGAGGTAGTCGGGTCCGGCCAGGACGAGTGGGGGCCGTGGTTCGGGCAACTCGGCCCAGCCGCGCAGCATCAGGTCGAGACCCTTGTGGCCCACCACGAATCGGCCAATCCATACTACGTAGCCGCCGTCGCCCACCCACCGGCCATCGGCCTCGATGGTGGGCGGCACGTTGGAGAACACGCCGGCGGGAACTTGTGCCTGCGCGACTGCAAGGACCTCCGCCGCCTCCGGCGGGAAGAACAGGTGCACGGCGTGCACCCGGCGGAGCACGTAGCGCTCAAGGCGAGCCCGGATCCGGAGGAGGTCCCGTCCGGCCTCCACGACCTGGGGCGCGTAGACGCCGTGCGGCATGGCGATCACGGACGCGCCTACCCGGCGGGCATGGCGGACGGCGGCGACGTTGGACAACACCCAGCCCTCGTGCACGTAGAGGAGGTCGCCGGGGCCGAGATCCGACCTCCGCCACCGAGGGAGGTAGGTGCGGCCGCTTCTGCCGAAGTGGGGGACGTGCCGCAGGGGGATTCCCAGTTCCTGGAGGCGCTCGGCGTCCCGGTGGCTGCGCGCGGTCGGTGATGCCGCGACCCAGACCTCCGTGAGGGCGGCGCCCGCCGCCATCTCTGCCCACGCCGCGATGCTCTCCGTGACCCCGGAACGGTGGTCCAGGAAGCGCGGGTAGTAGTGGATGATGCGGCGGGGGAAAGTCACCGCAACATCGTAGGTCGTGCCCGACGGCCGGCCTCCGGCCCTTCGTGGCCCACGCTTGAGACACGCTGACCCACGCACGAGCGCTCGCCGTAGGGTTTCGGCCATGACCGACACCGCGCCCGTAGCCGACCTCCTGGAGCAGATCCAGGGGTACGGTGCGTGGGCGGTGATCCGGCGCAAGGCCGCCCCCACCGCGGGCCTGGTCGGCGGCACGCCCCACGAGGTCGCGAGCCTGCTCGACATCCCGCTCGAGACCGGCGCGCCGCAGCCCGGGCGCAGTGCCGACCGGCTCGTCGCGGTGCCGTTCCGCCAGGTGCGCGAGCGCGGCTTCGCGGCCATCGACGACGGCACCCCGCTGACGGTCGTGGACATCGAGGCCGAGCACGAGGTGTCGGTCGACGACCTCATCGCGGCGCTGCCCGACGTGCCGATCGAGCTCGCCGACCGCGGCGGCTTCGCGACCTCCGACGACGACTACGCCGAGGTGGTCGAGGCGATCATCCGGGACGAGATCGGCCAGGGCGAGGGCGCCAACCTCGTCATCGGCCGGCACTACCGGGCGGTCATCGCGGACTGGGACGCCACCCGCGCCCTCACGGTGCTCCGTCGGCTGCTGGAGCGCGAGCGCGGGGCGTACTGGACCTTCTGCTTCTTCACCGGCGACCGCTTCCTCATCGGCGCGAGCCCGGAGCGGCACGTCTCGGTGCGCTCGGGCGACGTGCGGATGAACCCCATCTCCGGCACCTTCCGCGTCGCGGCCCCGGCCGGCGACGAGCGCGAGGTCAAGGACCGGCTGATCGACTTCCTCGCCGACGAGAAGGAGGTCTTCGAGCTCTTCATGGTCGTCGACGAAGAGCTCAAGATGATGTGCTACATCTGCCACGAGGGCGGCCAGGTGCTCGGGCCGTTCCTCAAGCCGATGACCCACCTCATCCACACCGAGTACCTCCTCGCCGGCCGCTCCGACCGCGACCACCGCGAGATCCTGCGCGACACGATGTACGCCGCGACGGTGACCGGCGCGCCCGTCGAGAACGCCTGCCGGCTGATCGCCGACTACGAGCCCGAGGGCCGGGGCTACTACGGCGCCGCGCTGGCGCTCTTCGGCCGCGCGCCCGACGGCACGCCGACCATGGACAGCCCGATCCTGATCCGCACGGCCGACGTCTCGCTCGCGGGTGAGCTCAAGGTGACCGCCGGCGCGACGCTGGTGCGCGACTCCGACGC
Organism: Nocardioides sp.; assembly: GCF_025965415.1. Classification (GTDB taxonomy): domain Bacteria; phylum Actinomycetota; class Actinomycetes; order Propionibacteriales; family Nocardioidaceae; genus Nocardioides. The sequence goes on along the minus strand of NZ_JAOPWY010000164.1, from coordinate 17,790 downwards.
CGCCTACGAGGTGGCCGAGACGCGGGCCAAGGCGGGCGGCATCCTCAGCGCCTTCGGGCTGGCCCCGGCCGCGCTCTCCGACGGTGCCGACATCGCCGAGCTCGCCCGCGACGAGGACGTCCTGCTCGCCCTGGGCTCGCGCAACCAGCGGCTCTCCCGCTTCTGGCTCACCGACCAGGCGGGCGAGCCCCCCGACCCGGGCCTGGCCGGGCGGACCGCCGTGATCCTGCACGGCGAGGACGACTTCGTGAACATGCTCGTCCACGTGCTCGGCGTCTTCGGCATGACGTCGCGCGTCGTACGCCACGAGGACTACGCCCCCGGCGCCTTCGACGGCGCCGACCTGGTGATCGTCGGCCCCGGCCCGGGCGACCCGCGCGAGGGCGACCACCCCAAGATCGCCTCCTTCCGGCGCGCCGTCGACGACCTGCTCGCGTCGGGCCAGCCCTTCCTCGCGGTGTGCCTGGGGCACCAGACGCTGTGCGAGCGGCTCGGCCTCGAGCTTGGCTACAAGGACGTCGTCTTCCAGGGCACGCAGTCGCCGGTGCGGCTCGACGGCCGCACCGAGCGGGTGGGGTTCTACAACACCTTCGTCGGACGGGTCCCCGTCGACGGCACCGTGCCCGACGGCGTCCGCGTGGAGGCCGACGAGGCCACCGGCGACATCCACGCGGTCATCGGCCCGCACTTCCGCGGCATCCAGTTCCACGCGGAGTCGATCCTCACCGAGAACGGCTACGACCTGCTCCACGCGGCCGTGCGCGACCTCCTCGCGCCCTGACCTCCCGCCTCAGAGACCCAAAAGTCGAGTCATCTGGTAGACATAGCGTCGGCGTGGCAGGCAACCAAGTGACGGCGTACGGCGTCATTGTGGGTGACCGGCTCGGGACACGACGGGGGACAGGTGCGACAACTCAGGCGGGCATGGGTGGGGGTGGGCCTGCTCGCGCTCACCGCGTGCGGCGCGGCAGGGGCTACGACGACGCGCGACGACGCGCGCGCACCGCGGTCGACCAGCAGCGTGTCGGCGATCGGTCAGCTGCGGCCCGCAGCCGGCCGGGACGCGCGGCCCAACGTGATCGTGGTGATGCTCGACGACTTCTCCATGGACCTCGTGCAGACGATGCGGTCGGTGCAGCGGATGCGCCGGGCGGGGGCGAGCTATCCGCACTCCTTCGTCACCGACTCGCTGTGCTGCGTCTCGCGCTCGAGCTTCCTCACCGGGCAGTACCCCCACCAGACCGGCGTGCGCACCAACACCTCCAACAGCGGCGCCTCGATGCTCGGCGGCTGGCCGGCCTTCGACACCCACGGCAACCCCGAGCGCGCCTTCAACGTGCGCCTGCAGGAGGCCGGCTACACGACGGGCTTCGTCGGCAAGTTCCTCAACGAGTACGAGTGGGTGCCGGGCCGGGCGCTGCCGCCCGTGGTGCCGGGCTGGTCGACGTTCAACACGGTCTTCGGATCGGCGTACGACGGCTGGGACTTCGCCAGCACCTCGGTCGTCGACCAGCGGATGCAGATCACCCAGCACCCCGCGCCGCCGGCGAGCGCGGGCGCCGCCGAGAAGGACCGGGCCTACGCCGGCACCGTCATCGGCGAGCGGGCCCTCGACTTCCTCCGCAAGGGCGAGGCCGCGGACGCGCCCTACTTCCTCGAGGTCGCGCTCTACGCTCCGCACAACCGCACCCAGCCCGAGGGCTACTACCCCGGCGACCCGCTGTTCCCGCCGATGTTCCGCGACCGCGAGGGCGAGCGCTCCTGCGGCCGGGTGGCCTGCAGCAATCTGACCGTCGACGACCTGCCCGGCTTCGGCGACGACCCGCGCGACAACCGGCCGCGGCTCGCCAACGGCAAGCGGGCCCGCGCCTGGAACACCGCCGGCTCGCTACGGGCATCCGTGGCGGTGCGCGACCTGCGCGACCGCGCCCGGATGGCCCAGTCCGCCGACCGGCTGATCACCAGGATCCTGCGCACGGTCGGTCCCGACACCTACGTCGTGCTCACCTCCGACAACGGCTTCCACCTCGGCCAGGTCGGGCTCGGTCGCGGCAAGGGGACGCCGTACGACAGCGACGTGCGGGTGCCGCTGCTGATCACCGGTCCCGGCGTCGTGCCGGGCGCGCGCCGGGAGGTGACGAGCAACATCGACCTCGCGCCGACCTTCGAGGAGCTCGCCGGGCTGCCGCCCATGCCCTACCGCAGCGGCACCTCCCTGGTGCCGACCCTCAGGCAGTCGACGCTGGTGCGCCAGTCCTACGCCTTCCTCGAGCACACGCAGCAGACGCTCACCGGCGGCGACCCCGACGCGGCGTTCAGCGGGTCGGAGCTCGACCGGATCCCGTCCTACACCGCGGTGCGCAGCAGGACGGCGCTGCTGGTGCGCCTCGACCTCGACCCGCGGCCGGGGAGGACGACGTGGGGCTATGAGTTCTACCCCTACAAGCGCCAGGCCTACGAGAAGCGCAACCTGGTCGCCAACCGCCAGTGGCGCGACGAGGTGGCGCTGCTGATGGCCAGGCTCGCGGCGTTCGACGCGTGCCACGAGGTGGGCGACGAGTCGGTGTCGGCGGCCTGCCGCACCGTGACCCAGTAGATCGGCCATAGTCTCCGTGCGTGACGCCGGACGTGATCGTGGTCGACCACCACGACTCCTACACCTGGAACCTGGTGCACCTCGTCGCCCGGGTGACCGGCGTCCTGCCCCGCGTCGTGCAGCACGACGAGGTGTCGCCCGACGACGTGCTGAGGCACTCGCACGTCGTGCTGTCGCCAGGGCCCGGCCACCCGGCGGTCCCGGCCGACTTCTCGGTCGGCGCGGCGGTCCTGCTGGCCGGGACGCGGCCGGTGCTCGGCGTGTGCCTGGGCATGCAGGGGCTGGTGACGGCGTACGGCGGCACGGTCGCGCGGGTTCGTCCCGCGCACGGTGAGGTCGCGCCGATCACGCACGACGGCGCCGGCGTCCTCGCCGGGCTTCCGCAGGGCTTCGCGGCCGTCCGCTACCACTCGCTCGCGGCCGTGTCGCTGCCGCCGGACGTCGTCGCCACGGCGTGGACCGACGACGGCGTGGTGATGGGCGTGCGGCACCGCACGCTGCCGCTGGAGGGCGTGCAGTTCCACCCCGAGTCGATCCTGTCCGAGCACGGCGAGGCGCTCGTGAGGAACTTCCTCACATGAGCGACCCCGTCTCCTTCTTCCGCGAGGTCGCCGCCGCCCACCCGCGCTGCTTCTGGCTCGACGGCGGCGGCGCCCGCGAGTGGTCCGGTCGCCGCTCGATCATCGGCTGGCTCGAGGACGACGACATCTCGCTGACCTTCTCGGCCGCGCGGCGCGAGGTGCGCGCGCACGCCGGCGGCACGTCGACCGTGGTCGGCGACGACATCTTCGCGGTGCTCGAGGAGCGCATCCGGGCGGGCGAGCAGTGGTTCGGCTACCTCGGCTACGCCTCCCGCACCGACCTCCCCGCCGCGCCCGATCCGGCGCTGCCGGACGCGGTCTGGATGCGGCCGCGGGCGGTGCGGGTGTTCGAGCACGCGGTGGCCCCGGCGGTGGCCCCGGCGGTGGACCCGGCGGTGGTCGAGGTCGCCGGCACCCCTCGCACCTCCACCAGCGCAGGGGTTCCTGAGGCGTACGCCGCTGCCTTCGCGACCGTCCAGGAGCACCTGCACGCCGGCAACTCCTACGAGGTCAACCTCACCCACCGCCTGGCCCGCGAGGCCGACCTCGACCCGGTCACGGCGTACCTCCGCCTCCGCGAGCTCAACCCCGCGCCGTACTCCGGCTTCCTCCAGCACGACGTCGCCGACGCGCGGGCGTGGCTGCTGTCGAGCTCGCCGGAGAGGTACGCCCTCATCACCCCCGACCGGCACCTGGAGACCAAGCCGATCAAGGGCACCGCCCCCCGTGGCACGACGCCGCAGGAGGACGAGGCCCACCGCGAGCGGCTGGCCGAGGACCCCAAGACCCGCGCCGAGAACCTGATGATCGTCGACCTGCTCCGCAACGACCTGTCGCTGGTCTGCGACGTCGGGTCGGTCGAGGTGCCGGCCCTCATGCAGGTCGAGACCTATGCGTCCGTGCACCAGCTCGTCTCCACGGTCCGGGGGCACCTCCGCGACGACGTCAGCACCGTCGGTGCGCTGCGGGCGCTGTTCCCCGCGGGCTCCATGACCGGCGCGCCCAAGCTGCGGACCATGCAGATCGTCGAGGAGGTGGAGTCGTCGCCGCGGGGTGCGTACGCCGGCGCGTTCGGCTGGATCGGCGGCGACGGCCCTGCGGACCTGGGGGTCGTCATCCGCTCGCTGATGACCGACGGGAGCGGCCGGTGGACCCTCGGGACGGGCGGCGGCATCACCGTGAAGTCCGATGTCGGCGAGGAGTGGTCGGAGTCGGAGTGGAAGGCCGAGCGGCTGCAGCGGGTGTTCGACTAGCCCTGCGTCGCAGTGGCGGTGACGCCCGGCAGCCACAGCGAGAAGCGCGCCCCACCCGTCGGCGCCTCCGACACCTCGATCCGGCCGCCGTGGCGGTCGATGACCTGCCGCACGATCGCCAGCCCGAGCCCCGAGCCGGGCATCGCGCGCGACTCCTCCGAGCGGTAGAAGCGATCGAAGATGTGCGGCCGGTCGGCCGCGTCGATGCCGGACCCCTCGTCGTCGACGGTGAGGACGCCGTCCGCCAGGCGCACCGTGACGGTGCCGTCGTCGGGGCTCCACTTCGCGGCGTTGTCGAGCAGGTTGGTGACGGCGCGCTCGAGGCTGCTGGAGTCGCCGACGACCGGCCAGGGGTCGAGGTCGACGTCGAAGGAGACGCCGTGGGCGCGACGGCGTACGCGGGTCACCGCCCGCTCCACCACCTCGGCGAGGTCGACCTCGGCGACCACGCGGGTCGTCGGCTCGTCGCGCGCCAGCTCGACGAGGTCGCCGACGAGGGCGCTCAGCTCCTCGATCTGGCCTCGGACGTCGTCGAGCAGCTCGAGGCGTGCCTCGGGCGGGAGCGCCGAGTTGCCCTCGGCCTGGCGGAGCAGGTCGAGGTTGGTGCGCAACGAGGTGAGCGGCGTGCGCAGCTCGTGGCTCGCGTCGGCCACCAGCCGTCGTTGCCGGTCCCGCGAGGCGCCGAGCGCCAGCAGCATCTGGTTGAAGGCGGTCGCCAGGCGCGCGACCTCGTCGTCGCCCTCGATCCGCAGCGGCGTCAGGTCCTCGGTGACGGCGATGCGCTCGACCGCGGAGGTGAGGCGGCGCACGGGCCTGAGGCCGTTGCGGGCGACGAGCCACCCGGCGAGCAGCGCGGTCAGCACGCCCAGCGCGCCGAAGACGAAGAGGACGCCGCCGAGCTTCTCCAGCGTGCGGTCGTTGGGCGCCAGCGGCTGGGCGAGCATCAGGGCTGCACCGTTGTTGGCCTGCACGGTCGCCACGCGGAAGCGCTCGCCCTCGCGGGTGACGAGGGTGCGGACCACGGACTCGCGCCGCCCGGTCGCGACGTCGTACTCCGGCCGGCCCAGGCTGAAGTCGGGGACGTCGTCGCCGGTGACCGTGCGACCCTCGGCGGTGACGAAGATGATCCGGACGTCGGCCGCGCCCAGCATCCAGGCCGGGGCACCCCGCGCCGTGATCTCGGACAGCGTGGTGTAGGCCGTGGCCTTGTGCGCGCGGTTGAGCAGCGACTGGTCGAGCGAGCTCATCAGCTGCTGGCGCATCACGACGTACGCCGTCAGCGCCAGGATCGCGATCGAGATCCCGAGCGCGATCGTGGTCAGCACCGCCACGCGCGAGGCCAGCGACCTGCGCCAGTGCCAGCGCCCCTCGGGCCAGGTGGCGGCGGACCTCATGATTCCTTCAGCACGTAGCCCACGCCGCGCACCGTCTGGATCAGCCGGGTCTCGCCCTCGGCCTCGGTCTTGCGGCGGAGGTAGCCGACGTAGACCTCGAGCGAGTTGGCGCTGGTCGGGAAGTCGTAGCCCCAGACCTCCTCGAGGATGAAGGACCGGTCGAGGACCCGGCGTGGGCGCCGGAGGAACATCTCGAGCAGGGTGAACTCCGTGCGGGTGAGCTCGATCGCGCGCCCGCCCCGCGACACGTCGCGGCTGCCGACGTCCATGGTGAGGTCGGCGAAGGACAGCACCTCGCCGTCGGCCTCGTCGTCGGGGACGACGCGGCGCAGGAGCGCCCGCAGCCGCGCCAGCAGCTCCTCGAGCGCGAAGGGCTTGGTCAGGTAGTCGTCCGCGCCGGCGTCCAGTCCCTCGACTCGATCACCGACGGCGTCGCGCGCCGTGAGCACCAGGATCGGCACGTCGTTGCCGGCCGCCCGCAGCGCCCGCGTGGTCTCGATGCCGTCGAGCCGCGGCATCATCACGTCGATCACGACGACGTCGGGGTGGTGGGAGCCCACGGCGACCAGGCCCTCGGCGCCGTCGCCCGCCAGCACCACCTCGTAGCCGTTGAACTCCAGCGACCGGCGCAGCGAGTCGCGCACCGCCCGGTCGTCGTCGACGACGAGCACGCGGGGCCTGGGGTCGGTCACCTCGCAAGGATGCCAGCCGTGCCTGAGGCGAGGCTGAAGATCTAGCGGTAACGCGCCGCGATGGTCCCGGCCCGGGCGCCGTAGCTGCCGCCGAACATGCAGGCGTGGACCAGCAGCGGGAAGAGTTGGTGGATGCCCAGCCGCGCCTCCCAGCCGTCGGCAAGGGGGTGCGCCTCGTCGTACGCCGCCACCACCCGCGGCAGGTGGGTGAGGCCGAAGAGGTGGAGCATCGCCAGGTCGACCTCGCGGTGCCCGCCGTAGGCCGCCGGGTCGATGACGTGGATGGCGAGGTCCTGGCCCCAGAGGCAGTTGCCGTTCCACAGGTCGCCGTGGAGGCGGGCCGGCGTCTCGTCGGGGACCAGCTCGGTGAACCTGCCGACGACCGCCTCGACCGCGGCCGCGTCGGAGTCGGTGATCGCTCCTCGGTCGCGCGCCAGCTTGAGGTAGGGGAGGACGCGGCGCACGGCGTAGAACTCCGCCCAGGAGCCCGCCGTCCGGTTGGGCAGCGGCAGCCGGCCGATGAAGCCGTCGTGGTCGAGGCCCCAGCCGTCGGCGCCGGCGGAGTGGGTGGTGGCGAGCTGCTGGCCGAAGGTGACGGCGGCCTCGGCGGGGGTCTTCGACGTCTGCTCGACCCAGGCCAGGACCAGGCAGTCGCTGGCGGCGCCGAGGACCTCCGGCACCGGGAGCCCGCCGTCGACCTCCGAGAGCCAGCGCAGCCCGGCGGCCTCGGCCTCGAAGAAACCCTCGGGCGCGTGCGGCAGCGTCTTCATCAGCGCGGTCTGGCCGCTGGAGAGGCGCAGGCGGGTGGCGGTGGCGATGTCACCCCCGGCGACCGGCGCGGTCGCGACCACAGACGTGCCGAGGAGCTCCTCGGCACGCTTGGCGATCAGCGGCTGGCGAGCCATCAGGCAGGGCCCTCGACCGCGCCGACGAGTGCCGTCACGATCGCATCGCTCGTGCGCTCGACCATCGCCAGCACCTCCTCGAACCCGTCGTCACCACCGTAGTACGGGTCGGGCACCTCCCCACCCGGATCGCTGGGATCGAAGTCGCGGAACAGCCCGACGCGGTCGGTGCGCCCGCCCACGTCGGCGAGGTTGGCCGCGTCCATGACCAGCACGGCGTCGTACGACTCGGGCCAGGTGGCGTCGTACTGCCGGGCGCGGTGCCGCGTCGGGTCGTAGCGGGCGGCGGTGAGGGTGGCTGCGGCCCGGTGGTCCATCGGGCCGCCCACGTGCCAGCCGCCGGTGCCCGACGAGGAGACCTCGACGCGGTCGTCGAGGCCGGCCGCGGCGAGGCGCTGCTCGAGGACGACGTGCGCCATCGGCGAGCGGCAGATGTTGCCGAGGCAGACCAGCGCGATGCGATAGCGGCCGGGCGAGCGCGGGGACGGAAGCGTCGGCAAGCCGGTCAATCCCGGGCCGGCAGCGCCGTCCGGACGCCCCAGCCGACGACGGTGATGATCAGGGATCCGACCAGCGCGTTCCAGAAGCCGTTGACGTGGAAGCCCAGGTCGAAGGCGTCGGCGAGCCCGGCGGTCAGCAGCAGCATCAGCGCGTTGATGACCAGCAGCAGGAAGCCGAGCGTCAGGATGATGAAGGGCAGCGACAGCAGCTTGATCACCGGCTCGATGAAGGTCGAGACGAGTCCGAGGATCAGCGCCACGAAGAGCAGCGGGAGGATCTTCTCCTTGAGCTCGGCCTGTCCGGCGCCGGGCCCGTTGAACCAGATCCCGTCGAGCAGCCAGGCGGCCACGGCCAGCCCGGCCGCGTAGGTGAGCAACCACGTCACGAAGCGCATGTCACGACACTAGCGGGGCTCGAGGAACGAGTGGCACGCGTGTGTCGGGAGGTCGAGCAGGCCCGCGACCGAGCCTGCGAGGCCGCGACGGCGCGTCGAAACCCACCCTCGGCCGGTGCGATCGATTGGCTACCCTCCCCGGATGGTCACGATCGGCGGCACGGGCGTGATGGTGCTCGGCGCCCTCGCCGCGGGCGTCGTCGCCGTCCTGCTCGCACTCCTCACCCGGCGCCGGCTCGGCACGACCTCCGCTGTCGCGGTCTCCGGCCTGCTCTGGTCGCTGGTCACGATCGCGCTGGTCACCCTCGTCCCGACCCGCGCCGACATCGGCGTCGTGCCCGCGGAGGGCCGCAGCGAGTCCTGCTCGTGGGACTACGGCGGCCCGTCGGGGGCGGCCTTCGAGGTCCTCGGCCTCGACCAGCGCACCCTCAACGTGCTGCTGTTCGTGCCGGCCGGCGTCTTCCTGGTGCTCGCGGTCGGACGCTGGTGGTCGGGGCTGCTGCTCGCCCCGCTCGGCCTCGTCGCGCTGGCGGCGTACAGCCTGGGCATCGAGCTCGCGCAGCTCCAGCTGGCGCGGCTGGACCGCGCGTGCGACGTGACCGACATGGTCGACAACATCCTCGGAGCGGGCGTCGGCTTCGTCGTCGGGCTGGTGCTGCTGCCGGTCCTGAGGCCGTGGCGAGGTCGCCGGACCGATCACTAGGGTCTGGCGTATGTCCACCACGACCCCCCAGCCCCGGCCCAACGTGCTCGCCATCCCGACGTACGTCGCCGGCAAGCCGCCCGTGGCCCGACCCGGGCTGACGTCCTACAAGCTGTCGTCCAACGAGAACCCCTACCCGCCGCTCCCGGGCGTGCTGGAGGCGGCGGCCGAGGCGGCGGCGCAGATGAACCGCTACCCCGACATGGGCAACACCGCCCTCTACGCCGCGCTCGGCGAGGCGATGGGCGTGCCGGCGGAGGACCTCGCCGCGGCCACCGGCTCCGTGGCGCTGATCTACCAGCTCGTCAATGCCTTCTGCGAGCCCGGCGACGAGGTCGTCTACGCCTGGCGCTCCTTCGAGGCCTACCCGATCGCCGTGACGGCCGGCGGCGCGAGGAGCGTCCAGGTGCCGGTCACCGCCGACGGGCGCCACGACCTCGACGCGATGGCGGCCGCGGTCACCGACCGCACCAAGATCGTCATCGTCTGCACCCCCAACAACCCCACCGGGCCCGCGGTCACCCAGTCCGACCTCGACGCCTTCATCGCGAAGGTGCCCTCGCACGTGGTGGTCGTCGTCGACGAGGCCTACCTCGAGTTCGTCCGGATGGACGACGCGATCGACGGCATCGCGACCTACCGGCGCCACGACAACGTCGTGCTCACCCGCACCTTCTCCAAGGCCTACGGCCTCGCCGGCTTCCGGGTCGGGTACGCCGTCGCGCCGGCGCCGCTGGCCGGCGCGCTCCGCGCGGTGTCGCTGCCCTTCGGTGTCAGCCACGTCGCCCAGGCCGCCGCCATCGCCTCCCTCGAGGCGACCGACGCCCTGTTCGAGCGCGTGGACGACCTCGTCGCGCGCCGCGCCGACCTGGTCGCCCGGCTCCGCGAGGTCGGCTGGGAGCTCCCCGACGCGCAGGGCAACTTCGTGTGGTTCCCGCTCGGTGAGCGTGCCCTCGAGTTCGCGGCGGCGTGCGGCGAGGCGGGCGTCTCGGTGCGGCCGTTCGCCGGCGACGGCGTACGCGTCAGCATCGGCGAGGCCGAGGCGTTCGACCGCGTGGTCGAGGTGGCGGCCCGCTTCGCTCCCGGGTCCCCGGCGTAGACGCGCGGACGTTGGTCGACGGGGCGGCGGCCCTCAGGCGGGCGGGTGCCCCGACCCGGTGACCATGGTCTGCGTGTCTTCGACCGGCGCCCGGTCCATCCGCCGGAAGGACGGCACGCGCGTCGGCGCCATCGTGGTGAGGAAGTACGCCGCGCCCGCCACCAGCAGGGCCGGCGAGATGCCGAGCCCGGTGACCGCCAGGCCGCCGAGCACGCCGCCGAGCGGCATCAGCGACCAGCAGATGGCAGTGTTGAGCGACGACACCCGCCCGAGCAGCGGGGCCGGGATGCGCTCGAGGATGACCGCACCGAGGATCGGGTTGAGGAAGCCGGAGGCCACACCGGCGACGGCGGTGACGGCGAAGACCGCCCAGACCGGCGACTCCAGCGCCATCACGACGAAGCGGGGCGCACCGCAGATGAGGAACGCCACGACGTACGTCCGGTAGCGCGGCAGCGTCTCACCCCACCTGGCCGCGATGAGGGCACCGACCACCGACGCCCCGCTCATCACCGCGAAGAGGGTGCCGAGCACCGCGACGCCGGCCCCGGAGTCCTTCGCCCACACCGGCGCGAGCACGGCCGCGTAGGCCTGGTCGACGAGGTTGGTGACCGCGACCATCACGCAGATCGCGATCAGCACCGGCTCGGTGCGCAGGAAGTCCCAGCCCTGCCGCAGCTCGGTGACGTACGACGTCGGGTCGGCGTCGACCTCGGGAGGGACCGGCCGGCCCAGCCCCGCCGTGGCGACGCCGAACACGACGAAGGAGACCAGGAACGACGCGGCGTCCACGTAGAGCGCGTCGGCCGCTCCCACCGACGCGACGAGCAGGCCGGCCAGTGCGGCGCCGGCCATCGAGGAGGTGCGCTCCACGGCCGCGGCCAGCCCGGAGACCCGCTCGAGGGACCAGCCGGCGGTGCGGGCGATCTCGGGGCTCATCGCGGCCTTGCCCGCGTCACCGGGACCGCGCAGGGCGCCGGCGATCGCGACCAGCACCAGCAGGGTGGGGAAGGTGAGCAGGCCCAGGCCGTGCAGCACCGGGATCGCGGCGACCACGAAGGCCGAGAGCAGGTCGCAGACGAGGCTCACCCGCCGCGGCCCGATCCGGTCGAGCAGCGGACCACCGAGCGCCTTGAGGGCCACCAGCGGGGTGATCTCGGCCGCCGCGACGAGGCCGGTCTGGGTGGCCGAGCCCGTCGTGGACAGCACGAACCACGGGATCGCGATCATCGAGACGCGGGTGCCGACGAAGGAGACGCCCTCGGCGACGAGGGCGCCCACGACAGGCGTACGGCGGGTGATGGCGGCGGTCACTGCTCCTCCCGCGCGCCGAGCTGGCCGGGTCGGAGGTAGGCGTTGAGGTTGACGACGAACCCGGCGGCGCCGTCCTCGTCGGTGTCCTGGGCCTCCTCGATGGTGGTCGTGAGGGCATCGACCAGCGCCTTCGCCCGCGCCGGCGTGAGGGTGAAGTGCCAGTCGCTGAGCGTGCTCACGCCCTGCCACTCGTCGGGGTAGAAGCGCAGCTCGGACACGACCGACCGCAGCCGCTCGCCGTAGATCATCGCGACCGTCGACAGGTAGGCCTCGACGTCGTCGGTGATGTCCTCGCCGCGGAACTCGGTCCGCGTGGAGTCGTGCGTCGCCCGCCACCAGCGGTCGCGGGCGTTGCCGCGCTCGGTGTCCTCCTCGATGAAGCCGTGCTGGGCCAGCTGGCGCAGGTGGTAGGACGTTGCCCCGGTGTTGAGGTCGAGACGCGTCGCGAGGGTGGTGGCCGTCGCCGGGCCGTCGGAGCGCAGCAGCCCCAGCATCTGGAGCCGGAGAGGGTGGCTGAGGGCGCGGAGGCCGGCGATATCGGGGGTGATGGCGGAGCCCATGGCAGCAGGGTAAGACTGCCAACACTTCTTTGCAAACACTTCTTTGCGGTTCAGTCCAGTAAGGTTGAAGGGTGAACGAGACGGCGACCTACACCACGCAGGGCAAGCCCTTCGAGCGCGACATGACCTACCTCCCGGACCGGATCCTGGCGGGCGAGGCGTCCGCGGACCCCCTCGACGACACGTTCCCGAGCGGCTCGAAGGACAGCCCGCGCGACGTGCCGCGGTGGGACGTCGCGCCGGGGCGCTACCGCCTCGTCGCCGCCCGCGCCTGCCCCTGGGCCCACCGCTCGATCATCGTGCGCAGCCTGCTCGGGCTCGAGGACGCGATCTCGTGGGGCGCGCCCGGCCCGACCCACGACGCCCGCAGCTGGACCTTCGACCTCGACCCCGACGGCCGCGACCCGGTGCTCGGCATCGAGCGGCTCCAGGAGGCCTACTTCGCCCGCGAGACCGACTACCCCCGCGGCATCACCGTGCCCGCGATCGTCGACGTGGAGTCCGGCAAGGTCGTCACCAACGACTTCCCGCAGACCACCCACGACCTGTTCTTCGAGTGGCGCGAGCACCAGCGTCCCGACGCCCCGGACCTGTGGCCGGCCGAGCTCCGCGAGGAGATGGAGTCGGTGATGAAGCGGGTCTTCACCGAGGTCAACAACGGCGTCTACCGCTGCGGCTTCGCCGGGTCGCAGGAGGCCTACGAGGACGCCTACGAGCGCCTCTGGACCGCGATGGACTGGCTCGAGGAGCGGCTCTCCGATCGCCGCTTCCTCATGGGCGACGCGATCACCGAGGCCGACGTACGCCTCTTCACCACGCTGGTGCGCTTCGACGCGGTCTACCACGGCCACTTCAAGTGCAACCGCAACAAGCTGACCGAGATGCCGCACCTATGGGGCTATGCGCGCGACCTCTTCCAGACGCCCGGCTTCGGCGACGAGGTCGACTTCGACCAGATCAAGCAGCACTACTACGTCGTCCACACCGACATCAACCCGACGCAGATCGTGCCGGCCGGCCCCGACCCGGCCGTCTGGCTGACGCCGCACGGCCGGGGCTGACCGGGAGTCTCGCCGCCGCAGTCCGCGGTCCTGCACCTCACCCGGTTGCGCGGTCCGGAGTCGATGGCGGGGCGTCACGTGCTCCGCGAGGTGCTGGAGCGCCGCGGACTGCCGTCACGCTGACCGGCGGCGTCCACACCGGCCCCTGGCCGAAGCGTGCGAGCACCGGGCCGGCGTCGGTCCAGCGGAGCCGGGCGAGGTAGAGCACCCGGTGGCCACGGCGGGCGACGTCGTCGCGTGAGACGTACGACGACTCGCAGGGGCCGTTGACCCCGTCGCAGACCCAGCCGTGGACGAAGAGCCGGTTGGGCGTGAGGGGCACGTAGTCCGCACCACCCGGCCCGCAGATCCCCGTCGTCCGGCGGTCGAGGAGCACGCTCTCGGGCGCCGACCCCCAGCCGCGCCGGACCGCAGCCGACCGACGCCAGACGGTCCGGTAGCCGCAGCCGCCGTAGTCGCCCCGGCTCAGCAGCAGGTGGTGCCAGCCCCGGGCGTCGACCATCTCCGGGTTCTCCAGCACGCCGGGGTCGCGCAGCAGCTCGCGGCTCGGCCCCGCCGCGCGCAGGCCGCTCGCGGTCAGCCGCACCATCCGGATCGAGGACGGGGTGCCCTGCGTGCGGTAGAGCAGGAACCGCCGCCCGTCGGGCGCGACGTAGGACGACGGGTCGATGACCCCGCGACGCGGCAGCCCGCGCTCGGTCCGTACGACGTCGCTCGCCGGGGCCGTCGCGGCGCCGCCGGGGCAGGCGAGCGGCTGGCTGTGCAGGGGCGTGAAGGGGACTGCGAGGGCGGGCGACGTGGCGACGCCGATGCACCGGTCCTCCGCGGCGGGGAGGCCGACGACGGGGACGGAGTAGTAGGCCAGCCAGGTGCCGTCGTCGGCCCGGACGAGCTCGGGCGCCCACACGTCGCCGTTGAGTGCCCACGCCGGCCGCGAGTCCAGGAGGGGCGGGCCGGGCGCCCACCCGGCGTACTCCTGCGCGCTGCTGCTGGTGCCGCCGCGCCACCCCGTCCCGGCGGCGAACCAGCGCCCCTGGTCGAGGACGACGCTCGGGTCGGCCAGCGGCTGCTCCCAGAACAGCGGCCGCGGCGGGAAGGCGACGGTGTCGGCGGGGGCCGACGTGGGCGCGAGCGCGCCGCCCAGGAGCGCGGCCCCGGCCAGGACGGCCGCCGTACGACGGGCAGCTCGGGTGGGCACCGCTCGCACCTCCCCCTGGTCGCTGGCACGGTCGTCGGCTCGGGAAAGGCTACGTGCGGTCTGGTCCGGTGGCGTGTCCGCGCCCGAAACCGCTCGCCGTGTCGAGGTTTTGTCAAGGCAACCTGCAGGTAGTCCGGCGCTTCGCCCCGGGCACTGTCTGGCGGGCCGGACATGGCGCAAGGTGGTGGTCGTCCGGGGCGTGCCACACAGGGGTGGGCGGCCCGGGTCGGCCTGTCGTGTGCTGCATGTGAGGGAGTGTCGTTGGGAGCCATCCGGCCGGTGCGCGTCGCCGCCGTGCTCGTGCTGCCCGTGGGGCCCAGGCTCCACCGGGTCACCGTGCGGTCGCTGTCGCAGAAGAAGCTCGTGACCAGTGGCCCGTCCCTGGCCACGGTGACGTTGAAGGTGGGTTCCATGCTGCTCGACCGGATCCGTGTCCCACGACGGTGTGAGGTCCCCCAGGTCCTCCCGGACACTGGCCTTCGGGCCAGGAGCAGCTGATGGCCACCTTCACCGAAGGGCGGAGCAGCTAGCCGCCCGACCTCCACCCCCCATGGAGGGAGCCGGCGTCGACGGGTCACCCACGGGCCTGCCGGCGCCGGCTCGTCTGGCAGGACGATCTGCAACTTCCGAGGGCCAGGCCGGCGACCAGGGCCCCCTCCGGGGCGGGGTCGCCAGATTGGTGCTGGCAGGACTCGGCCGATACGTTGAGCACCATCATGTGGTCGGGGTCACACACGCCGACGGCCACGCTGCAAGCCGTCGGCGTCCGGCGATCCCGTGACTGCCGCTAGCTGTTGAAGGAGAGTGCGTTGTCCGATCCTGCCGGTTTCGGCCCCGACCTTGCGGAGGTCTTCGGACCCTCCCAGTCCGACGGTGGCCCAGAGCTCGTCCAGCTGCTGACGCCCGAGGGTGAGCGCGTCCACCACCCCGAGTTCGACCACGACTTCTCGGCCGAGGAGCTCCGCGGCCTCTACCGCGACATGGTGCTGACGCGACGCATCGACGTCGAGGCCACCGCGCTGCAGCGCCACGGCGAGCTCGGCATCTGGGCCCAGCTGCTCGGCCAGGAGGCCGCGCAGATCGGCGCCGGCCGTGCGCTCCGCCCGCAGGACTACGTCTTCCCGACCTACCGCGAGCACGGCGTCGCCTACTGCAAGGGCGTCGACCCGCTCCGGCTGCTCGGCCTGTTCCGCGGCGTCGACCAGGGTGGCTGGGACCCCAACGAGAACAACTTCGGTCTCTACACGATCGTCATCGGCGCGCAGACCCTGCACGCCACCGGCTACGCCATGGGCATGCAGCGTGACGGCGTCGTCGGCACCGGCGACCCCGAGCGCGACTCGGCCGTGATCGCCCACTTCGGCGACGGTGCGTCCTCGCAGGGCGACGTCAACGAGGCCTTCATCTTCGCCGCCTCCTACAACGCCCCGGTCGTGTTCTTCTGCCAGAACAACCAGTGGGCCATCTCCGAGCCGATCGAGCGCCAGACCCGCATCCCGCTCTACCAGCGCGCGCTGGGCTTCGGCTTCCCGGGCATCCGCGTCGACGGCAACGACGTGCTGGCGACGTACGCCGTCACGAAGGCCGCGCTGCAGCGCGCCCGCGAGGGCAACGGCCCGTCCTTCGTCGAGGCCTACACCTACCGGATGGGTGCCCACACCACCACCGACGACCCCACGCGCTACCGCCTCAACGACGAGCTCGAGCACTGGAAGCTCAAGGACCCGATCGAGCGGCTCAAGGTCTACCTCCGCCGCAACGGCCTGGTCGACCAGCAGTTCTTCGACGACCTCGACGCCGAGGCCAAGGAGCTGGGCCACCACCTCCGCGAGGGCTGCAAGGCACTGCCCGACCCCGATCCGCTGGACCAGTTCGGCTACGTCTTCAGCGAGATGACCGACGAGATCCGCGCCCAGCGCGACGGTTTCGCTGCCTACCTCGAGTCCTTTGAGGAGTCCCACGCATGAGCGCGTCCCAGAGGATCACTCTCGCCAAGGGCCTGAACATGGGCCTGCGCAAGGCCATGGAGGCCGACGACAAGGTCCTGCTCATGGGCGAGGACGTCGGCAAGCTCGGCGGCGTCTTCCGCATCACCGACGGCCTGCAGAAGGACTTCGGCGAGGAGCGCGTCATCGACAGCCCGCTCGCGGAGTCCGGCATCGTCGGCACCGCGGTCGGCATGGCGCTGCGCGGCTACCGCCCCGTCGTGGAGATCCAGTTCGACGGCTTCGTCTACCCGGCCTACGACCAGATCGTGTGCCAGGTCGCCAAGTACACCTACCGCTCGCAGGGCAGGGTGAAGATGCCGATCGTCATCCGCATCCCCTTCGGCGGCGGCATCGGTGCGGTCGAGCACCACTCCGAGAGCCCGGAGGCGCAGTTCGCCCACACGCCCGGCCTCAAGGTGGTGGCCTGCTCCAACCCGGTCGACGGCTACTGGATGATCCAGCAGGCCATCGCCCACGACGACCCGGTCATCTTCCTCGAGCCCAAGCGGCAGTACCACGCCGACAAGGCCGAGCTCGACGAGTCGGCCACGCCGCAGCCGCTGTTCAGCTCGCGCGTCGTGCGGGCCGGCAGCGACGCGACGGTCCTGGCCTACGGCCCGACCGTCAAGACGGCGCTCAAGTGCGCCGAGGCCGCCGAGTCCGAGGGCCGCAGCCTCGAGGTCATCGACCTGCGCACCCTCTCGCCGCTCGACATGGCGCCCGTCTACGAGTCCGTACGCCGCACCGGTCGCTGCGTCATCACCCACGAGGCGCACGTCAACCTCGGCATGGGTGCCGAGGTCGCGGCCCGGATCACCGAGGAGTGCTTCTACTCCCTCGAGGCCCCGGTGCTGCGGGTCGGCGCGTTCGACATGCCCTACCCGCCGTCGCGGATCGAGGAGGAGTACCTCCCCGACCTCGACCGCGTGCTCGACGCCGTCGACCGCACCTTCGCCTTCTGAGAGGAACGCCATGTCTGAATTCCTCCTGCCCGACGTCGGTGAAGGACTCACCGAGGCGGAGATCGTCGCCTGGAAGGTCAAGGTCGGCGACACCATCGAGATCAACGATGTGATCGTCGAGATCGAGACCGCCAAGTCGCTCGTCGAGCTGCCGTCCCCCTACGAGGGCACGGTCCTCGCCCTGCTGGTGTCCGAGGGCGAGACCGTCGCCGTCGGCACGCCGATCATCTCGGTCGGCGACCCGTCGGCCGCGCCCGCGGCGCAGACGGAGTCCGACCCCTACCTCGGCATGGCCCAGAAGGCCGGTGCCGAGGAGGGCCAGGGCGGTGCCCCGGCCCAGGTCGACGCCGCCGACATCGACCTGTCCAACCCGGCTGCCTCCGGCTCGATGGAGGGCGCGTCCCTCGTCGGTCGCATCAAGGCGGATCGCGGCCCGATGCGCCGTGCGCGCCGCGGCTCGGCGTCCCCGAGCACCGACGCAGGCGCCCAGGCCCAGCTGCAGCTGCAGGGGGCGTTCGCGCCCGGCGGCGCCCAGTCGCAGGACGTGCTGCCGGCCGACGAGCCGCCCGTGCCGGCCGTCGACCAGCGA